>JANXMY010000002.1 GCA_025354405.1 Armatimonadota bacterium | reverse complement strand
TTTTTCCGCAGCCAGCAACTGGAGTCCCGTTAGCACCAGACAAGGATTTGTGTTGTGAAGCAAACTTCGCGCCTCTCCCATAATAGAAGCTACTGCATTCAAGTCGTTTTGCTTTGGGTGAGCGCGAAGATAAAGAACCGCAGGTGCAACATAATCCCTCCAAGAGGCCGGGATCAGGTGAACCTCCGTAAACTTATCCTGCCCAGTCGCTTTTTCGTTCACAATGCAGATCAAGTATCGCGTTGCGCTTTGCGGAAGGCTGCCATCAGATCGATACGAAAAGTAGGCAGATTCAAGCCAACGGGACATCTCTGGATCAGGCCTTCCACCAGATGCGACCCTGAATATTGCATTTGGCTGAGACCACGAATATGTTCCGCTATGATGAGCTGTTGCTACGCCTAATTGCTGAATAACAGTGTAAGAGCCGGAAATGTTGGCGCGGCCGCTGGGGGTTGCACATCCACTAAATTGATCCGATACGACTTTGATGAGTTCCCATGCATTTTGCTTAGATTGAGCAACAGGCGGCAGATACGTTCCTACCGCACCGACAATCTCTTCAGACGTATCCCCCGTTCTAATCGACGCAGCCTGCATGATTGCCATAGGCGAGAGCAAGGCAAGTGCCAGAAGCATCAACTGTATGATATTCATGTGTGATTTCCTGATGAGACCATCGGACCGATGCGACGGTCGGATATTTGCAGTTCTAACGAAGCATCATCTACAGTATTACAAGATGACCGGCCATAGTTTTCGACGCAGAAATGGACATCGCCGAAGTGCATGAGGCGGATGGGGATGGGCATGGGGGGATTATACCCGGTAGGGGCGGGGCAAGCGATTCAGGCGGCTTTCGCGTATTCGGTCACGGTTTCAATCCCGCTGGTGCTGCCATACATTTCACTTGCCACCAATGTCATGAAAACGCGCACGATCTGCGGGTCGAAATGACTGCCTGACAGACTGCAAAGATGATCCAGCACGCGCTCCTCCGGCCACGCTTTCCGGTAAGGCCGGTCGCTGCGAAGCGCATCCCAGACATCCACGACCGCAAACAGGCGGGCCGCCAGCGGGATTTCATTTCCCACCAGACCATCAGGGTAACCAGTGCCGTCCCATTTCTCGTGGTGACCGCCCGGAATGTCGAGGGCGGCGTGCAGAAAGGTGATTGGCTCCAGCATCTCGCAGGCAAGTGTCGGATGGCGGCGCATGACGACCCATTCATCGTCTGTCAGCGGGCCAGGTTTAAGCAGAACCCGGTCCGGGACACCCATTTTGCCGATGTCGTGCAGCAAAGCCCCCCGGCGCACAGGCACCAATTCCTCCTCTGAAATGCCGACTTCACGGGCGAGCCGCAGAGTCATCGCCGTGACACGGCGGCTGTGGCCCTCCGTCTCATGGTCACGTAGGTCAAGAGCGCGGGACCAGCCTTCGATGGTCGCATCGTAAGCCTGATTGAGCCTGAAGTTAGCCTCGGCCAGCTCCTCCGTTCGCGCCTCGACACGCATTTCCAACTCTTCGCAGGCATGCTGCAGCGCGATCGAAGTATGCCGTCGGTCCTTCTCAGTCTGCAGAAGGCGCTTCTGCCCGGCGAAGACGATGCACCCGGTGAGAAATGAGAGTATAGCTGCTGAGATCACTCCCACCTGAGCTGCACGCCGCATGGCGGCAAGATGCGCGACGTAGCGATTTGCCGTCAAGTCGACACCCACGATACCCACGCAACGGCCCTGGGAATTCTGAATCGGAGCAAAGCCGCTTAGCAGCATCCCCCACGCATCCTTTGTCGGTTCCGTATCCGCTTGAGCTTTCCCGCTCCGTAGTGCGAGGATGATTTCCCGATCCGCTTCAGGATAAAGCTGCATAATATGAGACTTATTCTCGACGCCGTCCGCCGTGAAGGTACCGGCGGGGGTGGGATCGAGCACGAAATATACTTTGCCCTGTTTTAGCACACAGGTGTAGATGTATTTTATGTCGTCACTAGCTTTTTGTACCTGCGACAATGGTTTGAGGGCGTGAAAATACGCAGACGTCTTTTCTTGTTTTGGGTCGGAGAAGGCCTGATGTTCATCCCCGTCTACCAAGGCCGCAGCAATTTGCGCCGTACGGATCAGGTTTTCTCGCACTTCCACCTTCAACGCACGCACCGCCCGGACATAAAGCGCAGCTCCGCATAAGCAGGTAATCAAGAAGATGACCAGCGCTGAAAGGAAACCAAAGCCGGCTGCCGAGACGCGGACATCCCGCGGAGTGGAGTGAGTTTGTCTACTAAATTCAGTCTTTGCGTGCCAGAGCAGTTTCATCGTATTTCTTATGTCGGCAGTTTTGGCTGCTATATGCAGTGTGCCGCGCGATGAGACCGCCAGTGCCGACAGGCTCTACTAAATCCAGTAGAAAGGGGCCATTATACTGGCGAGTTTCCGGAGGCCAAGATCTGCGCTCTGGCGGACTGCGGCCTGCTGGGAACCTGGATAACGACTTCGTCACTGACTTCCGACCGTACAGTGGTGCGGCGATTGAAATCGAGGGCAGCAAAAACAACTATGGAGGTCAAGTGGCTGCTGAAAGGGATATAAGATGGATTCTATCGTTCGGTTTTTAGGAGTTGGTCTACGCTCACAAATTGAAATCCTCGAGCCTTCAGACGCTGAATCAGCTGCGGGAGAATGGTCAGAGTCTGAGCGCTGCCATCATGCAGAAGAATAATGCCGCCATTGCTGATCGTATCCAGAGTGCGCTTCTCAATGACCTGCGTTCCAGGTTCGGCATAATCTCCGGGATCATCGCTGTATAAGACCAGCTTGTAGCCAAGCGCTTCGGTGGCCTCAGCGACGCTTCGGTTATATTCCCCCCCCGGCGGACGAAACAGATGCGGCGATTTGCCGGTAATGCGCTTGATTACTTCCCCGCAGGCCTCAATCTCCGTGTCAATATATTGCTCTGGGATTTTAATCAAGCTGACATGATCGTAGGTGTGGTTGCCAATAGCATGCCCGGCGTCAGACTCCGCGCGAACCAGTTCCGGGTAGCGTTCGGCTTGCTCTCCAACCACAAAAAATGTCGCCTTGATTCCGTTTTGCGCCAGGATTTGCAGCAGTGCCGGAGTGTATACCGGGTGCGGGCCATCATCAATCGTCAGCGCAATTTCCCGCCGATTGGGGTTCCCACGCAGAATTCGGTCGCCCAGCAGACCACGGTCCAGTTCCACCTGTCGCTGGGCAACCAGTTCCAGCGTGCTTTTGTAGACTTCGCGCCTGGCATTCAGCCAGTATTCATCCCGTTCCGTCTCCACCAGTGCCAGTGCGGCGGCCGCCGGCAAAAGATTTGGAGAAAGCTGAACGCGAATGGAGTTCTGAGGCAGCCGGGTATGCAGGCGGGGCACGAGCGGCCGCAGCGTAAGGGCCTGACTAGGAAGGGCCTGACCGAAAGCAGTTCCTGCATTGCAGAGGATGTTCGTGCAGAGAAGTGAAAAGGCAAAGAGCCGGGGCAGCGCATCAAGCCGGACGCAAAAAAGTATTTTCATGTGTTTGTGTCTTCTACACTCAGTGTACCGCAGAACTGCAGATTTGACGATAGACGGGCGGCAAGTCCCGCAGGCCGCGCGTTGACACCGCTCCTCTCGATGGGCTATACTCAACCCTGTAGAAAGGAACCAATCCATCATGGTTCTTACCTGGGATCAGGACCCGCGCGAGCTTTACCCCGGAATCAAAATCGGCGAGAGTGTACGCTCTCTCGTCTCCGATCAGCTGATCGAACACACCGACGAAATCCGCTCCCGCGAAGGCGAATTTCCGGAGGCCAATATCCGCGCTCTGGCGGACTGCGGCCTGCTAGGCATGAAGACGCCGCCGGAGTACGGCGGGCTGGGGCTGGACACGCTCAACGTCACCTACGCCATCGAGCAGATCGCCCGAGTCGCTCCGGCGACGGCCTTTGTGCTCCTGCTGCACACGCTGACCTGCAACCGCCTGGCGGGCGCGGGCACCGAGGAGCAAAAGCGTAAGTATCTTCCCCGTATCTCCTGCGAAACTTTGGGAGCCTCCGCCTGGTCGGAAAGCGGCGTCGGCGCGGATAAGAGCGTCCTCAACACCAAGGCTTACCGGGAAAACGGTGTCTGGCACCTTAGCGGCCAGAAAGCATTTTGTACCGGCGCGGGCCACGCCGGAGTTTACATGGTGATGACCGACACGACCGAAGGCAAGGGCTTCTTTCTGGTTGCCGACGATAACCCCGCCCTGCGGATCGGTGCGCCGATGGACTCGATGGGCCTGCAGGGGACGCACAGCGGGGCCTTGTCCCTGGACAACGCCCTCGTCCCCGACTCCGACCGGGTCGGCGAACCGGGCCAGATCGGCCCGATCATCAATCTGGATATGCAGTCGGGTCTGCATTCGGGGATCGTTGCCACGGGGATCGCTTTAGGCACATTCGGGCGGCTGCTGGATATTGTGAAGGCTAATAATTCGTTCGAAAAGTACGAAAGCGTCCGCGTCCGCGTCTCCCAGCTTGCCTCCAGCCTGAGCGTCATGCGCACCCATGCCTACGCCCTGGCAGCGATGGCCTCGCTCCCGGCAGAGTCCCGCCCGCCCATCGAAGCTGCGACCATGTCGGCGAAGCTGTTCCTCTCGGAAAGTGCGCTGCAGATGACCACGGATGCCATCGCAATCGCCGGGAAGTCCGGCTACCTGCGGGAGAACGGCCTGGAGCGTCTGCACCGAGACGCCCTCGGAATTGTCATCGCCGCCCCGATCAACGGTCAAATTCTGGGCAGTATCGGCGAGTCGCTGCGGCAGACGGACCGGTCATCGCATCTGTACAAAGTGTAATCGCTTTGGAAACCACAACGCCCTCGCACCCGCAGGCAGTATTCGTCTCGGCGCAGATCGTCCTCACAGGCGGGCGGGGCGGCCTGCTCGGCGGGCGCGGGCCTTCCCAGACCGCTTCGGGGGAGCTGCCTGCGCCGGAGCCGGGCTTAGTTCTGTGGCGAGTTTTGGAGCGGGTCGCTGTCGAGAAGCAGCTGGAGTCGCGTGAGATCATTCCAGCGGCGGACGGCCAGAACGTGCGTTATGCTTACACCGTCAAAGGCGGTGGGGGCGGGCTATTTCCAATTGACGAAGCGGGCCAGTTTGAGGCCGAGCTGGTCGCGGTCTATGCCCCGCCGTCTTTCCTCACGGAAGTCGGTCAGGTGGAGATCGTCTCCACTTCCGTTCCCACCGAAAGTGCCCGCGGGACCGCTGCCCCGGTGCGCCGCACGGCGACCGCTTCCCCGGCCCAGCTGGAAGGCCGCCTGATCCGCCTGCCTTCGGAAGACGATGGCCGGGTCTGGTATGTCGAAGGTGGGATCCGGCGCGAATTGACCTCACCAATGGCCGGTCGCCTGCGCTTCGGGGACGGCTGGCAGCGACTGATTCAGTCCCTGCCATCTGTCGGCGATCTGAGCATCGTGCCCGAAGGCTCCCCACTGACCCTGGCCGAAGCGGCGGAAGGCAAGCTGGTTTACTCCTGGCCTCAGCCGGAGACGTATTGGGTACAGGGCGGGAAGAAACGGCGTATTGACGATGATGCCGCAATCAAAGAGCGATTTGGAACCCACTGGCGCATCCAATTGGTCCATCTGCGCCCGGTGGATTTGGCAGAGATACCCGAGGGAGAGCCGATAAGCACTGCCTTGTAGGGGCACGAATTGAGACGCAGGGCTTTAGGAACCCACCCCGCAGCAAATTGCGCCCCTGCCCGAAACGGGAGGGTGAGGAGGGGGATCATTATTGGGTCTTGCTTATCTTGACAAAAGCCTACGATCAGAGCAGAAAGCAATCCGTCTACCGCCTCTCCACCCTCCCGTTTCGGGCAGGGGCGCAACTTGCTGCGGGGTGGGTTCCTAAAGCCCTGCGCCGCATCGTCTACCTGACCAAATATTATGTCAACCCAGCCCAAAATTTTAGGCGTCATCCCCGCCCGCTTCAACTCCACTCGCCTGCCGGGAAAAGCCCTGCGGGAGATCGCGGGGAGGCCGATGATCCACTGGGTCTACCTCAATGCGAAACGCTCCCCGCTGCTCACCGACCTGGTCGTCGCGACAGACAGCCCGGAGATCCAAGCATCCTGTGCGGCCGCCGGAATTCCCGTATTCCTGACCCGCGAGCATCCTTCGGGTACGGACCGGGTTCACGAAGTGCTCCTAAGCACCGATGCCGACATTTATGTCAATATTCAGGGCGATGAGCCGACCCTGCGTCCCGACCACCTGGAGCTGATGCTTAGACCTTTCAGCGACGGCAGCGGAGCCCGGGTGACGACCCTGAAAGTGGCGATCACCGCCGCCCAGGCCGCCGACCCGAACAATGTCAAAGTGGTGACGGCAGGCAGCGGCAGTGCACTTTACTTCTCGCGCTATCCTCTCCCCTACGACCGGGCCGGTACGGGAGATGTGCAGCATTTCAAGCACATTGGCCTGTACGCCTACACGCGCGAGGCTTTGGACCTGTATCATCGCCTGCCGCAATCGTCCCTGGAGCTATCGGAGAGCCTTGACCAATTGCGCTTCCTGCAAAACGACATCCCTATCTTCGTCGCCGAAACGCCCCATGACACGGTCGGTGTAGATACGGAAGAGGATTTGCAGACGGTGATTGCAATGTTCGAGACATTCCGGCCCTAATTATGTACTTCCTCTACAGCCTACTATTCGGCTCCTGGGTCCTCTTCATGACCCCCTATTTTCTCTACCGTGCTAAGCGGCACCAGAAGTACCTGCCTGCTCTGAAGCAGCGGATGGGGAACCTGCCGGACAGCCTGAAAGCAGACGGCCGCCCGACGATCTGGATACACTCCTGCTCGGTGGGCGAGACACTCAGCGTTCAGCCGCTGGCCCACGCTCTCGCAGAGCGGTTCCCCGAGGCCCGGCTCGTCTTCTCGACGATCACCAAAACCGGGCAGGCCATCGCCCAGGAACGGTTCGCCAAATACGGCGCTGGCAACTCGTTTTACTTCCCCATTGATTTGGCCTCGATCGCCAACAAAGTGCTGGACCATATCCAGCCGCAGATGCTGATTACGATCGACACCGAGATCTGGCCGAATGTCCTGCACGAAACGAAGAAACGAGGCGCGGCCGTGGTGATGGTCAACGGACGCATCTCTGCTCAGTCGTTCCAGTACTACCGCTGGGTGCGGCCGCTGCTCGGACCGGTATTCCAGAATTACAACTTACTGCTCATGAAGTCTCGCGAAGACGCCGAACGTATCCAGCAAATGGGGGCGAGCCCCGCCAAAATCAAGATTAGCGGCAATATCAAATACGATCGCAATCTGGTCGAAAAAGAGGTGTCCGAAGTCCAGGCGTCTGCGATGGACCACTCGCTGGCCCTAACTGCCACCGACGCCCCACTGATCGTCGCGGGCAGCACGCATGAGAGCGAAGAGGCGGTGCTGCTGGACGTCCTCAAGCGTGTCCGGCAGACTCCTGGCCTCGAAGCGACACGCCTGCTGCTGGTGCCGCGTCACCCGGAGCGCTTTGCTCCCGTCGCCTTGCTGGCAGAGAGGGCCGGCTGGCGTGTCAAACGCCGCTCCGATCCCTCTCCGGGTACTCCCGACGCCGGTGTCCTGGTGCTGGACACCCTGGGCGAGCTGGCGACCGCTTATCAGTTCGCCACGGTCGTGTTTGTCGGCGGCACATTGATTCCTCACGGCGGCCAGTCCATCATGGAACCGGCGGTCTACGCCAAACCCATCGTCATCGGCCCGTCGATGAAGAACTTCCCGCAGATCATCGACGATTTCATCGAGCGCGGCGGGATCGCCCAGATCTCCGCCGACGAGACCGACCGAGAAGCCCAAACGGCCCAGCTCACGGCGGCCTTCGTCACACTTTTGCTGGATGCCGACGCTCGGTCGGCGATGGGCAAAGCCGCCTACTCCGTGTTCGAGGGCAGCCAAGGGGCGACCCAGTTCACAGTGGATCATCTGGCCGCAATTTTCGAGGAGGCGATGGCGAAATGAGTGAAGTTTTGGCACGTATTCGGGTGCAGGAGATGCACGGAATTCGGCGGTTTTTATACCCGCTGAGAGCGACCCTGCTTCTTCCAGACGATACTTTCGATTCTGATTTCGGAATGGTAGATGAAGAGGGACAGGCCGTTCCATTTCAGATTTCGCCCATTTATTTAGGTGATGACCAATGGAGCCAGGATTACACCTGTGACTTTGCCGTTTCACTGAAGCCATTCGCCGACCAGGAATATGTACTTGCCGCTGGAAAGGAGAAAGCACAGATAGGAGATCCTCTGCAGGTAACCTCTAGTGCAGCGGATGCGATCAATAGCACGCAGCAAAAGTTTTCTATCGCCCTGGACTGGGACGGCGCAATCTCCGCCGTGACTTACGACGGGCTATCGCACTTACGTCAGCCTTCGGCAATTTCGCGAAATGGGGTTGTGGTCAAAACAGAAGGCAGCAGCACGGGCGATACAGAGGAGCAGCTTGCCCAGAGTGTCCTTAGTGCCGGGATCTACCCTGCAGATAAGTGTGGATGTAGATCTCAGGTCGATATCACCGCCTGCAAGTCCTGGGCGACTATCACGCACACCTTGGAGCAGCCGAAGCCGGGTGACGAGATCGTCTTTACCCTGCCCCTCGCCGTCACATCCCCCACCCTGACCTGCGACTTCGGCGTGGGCGGGTACGTGTTTGGAAAGCTAGACGCGAACGCCCCGGAGATTGTATGGCGGACTGAGTTCGGGCATGCGCCTTACGCCCACTGGTCCGTGGCGACCGCGGGGCGGGTGGATTATCTGGGGAGCGCGGACACGGCGGAGGTATTTCTGCCCCAGCGTTGGTTCCACTTAATCGACAGCGACA
Source organism: Armatimonadota bacterium (assembly GCA_025354405.1). GTDB lineage: Bacteria > Armatimonadota > Armatimonadia > Armatimonadales > Capsulimonadaceae > JANXMY01. Next base: position 23,581 of record JANXMY010000002.1, on the reverse strand, counting down.
AGGCCCTGGCCGTGGCCATCACGAAGCTCCCAGATGACTGCCGGGAAATGACGGTGCGGCTAACGAATGCGGGAAACGTCACAGTCACATTCCGTCTGGGCACAACTGTCACTGGTCCGGCAGAGTTCGGCGTCTGTTATCACTTCCTGAACAACGTTCCCGCCATCGCCGCCGCGACCAACCCGCAATCGATTTTATTGCCGCCGGTGGTCGAGGTCCTGACCCCGTAGGGGCGCTGCTTGCCGCGCCTTTCTATCTTCGCACGCGCCCTCCTATCTTCGCACGCGCCCTCCTATCTTTGTCTTCTGTCTTAGCCATCACCCAGATTGGAAATCCGGGTCTATAAAAGTGCGAGTGTCCGCCGGGCGGACAAAGACAATACGATGAACAAAGACAAGTTCCCCGTCGGCCATTCTTATGTCTACGCAGTAGACAATCGCTTTATCACAGACCCGGATTTCCAATCCGGGTGACGGCAATGGCCTCGGAGGCGGGGGGGGCTATTCAGAGGGCGGGGGCAAGCCCCGCCCCTACAAGATCACGATGTCACATGCGTCGTTGACGTGTTATGCTTAGGCGTCTTACGCTTCCGATCGCTGTCGCTGGTGCCTTCCGTACGGCGCACCTCGGCCAGCTCGGCTTTGCGCTCCACCCCCAGTTTCTTCAGGGCTTCTTCCCAGTCGGCTTTATACGGACGCAAGGTTTCGACGAGTGCGGTCGCAACAGCCAGGTTTCGGAACCATTTGTGGTCCGCCGGCACGATGTACCACGGAGCACATTGGGAGGATGTCGCCCCCAGGGTATCCTCATAGGCGGCCGTGTAGTCATCCCAGAACTGACGTTCTTCCCAATCCCCCACGGACAACTTCCAGGCCTTCTGCTCGTCCTGCTCCCGCGCTTCCAGCCGCGCCTTCTGCTCGTCTTTGCTGATATGCAGGAAGAACTTCAGGATAATCGTATTGTTGTCCGCCAGCAGCTTCTCAAAGTCTCTGATCTGCACATAACGGTCTTTAACCACATCGTCCGTCACCAGCTTATGGACACGCGTCACCAGCACGTCTTCGTAGTGCGAACGGTTAAAGATCATCATCAGGCCTTTACCTGGTGTCTGCTTATGGATGCGCCACAGGAAATCATGGGCAGCTTCTTCAGGCGTCGGAACCTTAAATGACGAAACAGCGCATCCCTGCGGGTTCATACTGGCCATTACATGGGCGATTGTACCGTCCTTGCCCGACGTGTCCAGACCCTGCAGCACGATCAGTACACTGTGCGTCTGGGCAGCGTACATCCATTCCTGAAGCTCGTTCAGCTCAGCCCCCAGCTTCGCCAGCATGACCGCGCTGACATCTTTGTCCTCTTTCCCCTTGTCATCAGGTGAGTACTCACTCAGTTTGACTTTCTTCTCTTGATCAAGCTTAACGGCATAGGGCATGGCTAAAATCTCCTGCGGTATTGTACCCGTTTGCATGGCGGTTATTCTCCCGGCTTATTCCAGCGAGGCAGCGCCAGCTATACACAATCAAGGCAGCGAGGCCCAAAGCCATTTCAGTGCCTAGAATATAGATCTGTAGGAAGAAAGCGGTATGGCCTATCGGTAGTCACCGCACTGAAGGCATCTGCCACCACCCTCACCAGCGCATCCAGCATGGAGAAAATCTGAACACGATTGCTAATACATATACAGAGATAACCTGGAATTTTCCCTCAGCCCCGGAAGGGCTTTCTCCGAACAGCCCGGCTTTTGGAGGCCGGATTCAAATGCTTGGCACCTACGGGGGGAGTGATCGCAAGCAGCGATTCGCTCATCATGCACGCATTCTTCCTGGTTTCTGTTTCAAAACGGTGGGTATAACGAATTTATACTAGTGATGAGTGATAGACCGATTTCTCCAGCCGTTACCAAGCCTCTCGCTGCTAAGAACACAAGCCCCGTCGACAAAAACCGACAGAAAGCAGAATGACTTCCGCTATGCCCAACATTTCCGACTCCGGGCCTTCCCCTGCTTTATAGGCGGCAATGGCTGCCCAAGCTTCGGCAGAAAAGATCACGGATGCTCTGCTGCTGACTTCGGGGGATACTATTCGGGAGATACTATAATGATGACGACTGATGGGATCACCGAGGCATGGCGTGCCCAGGCGTTCCTGAGTATTAAAGGCTTGACAGCACGTGCGGAAAAGGCAGGGCCAGCCGCCTCGCTGCGGAAACTCCCTCAGGCCATTTACCGCGGTGCTTGCGACTTCGAAGGCAGGGACCTGCGCGACGATGTTTGCCTCCTTTTCGCCCGACTTAACCCGCCAGATCGAAACAAAGGGGTCGCAGCATTGGGGCCGAAGCATTGGGACGGATAAATGAGGAAATATTATGATACTTCGATTATCGCTGGATCTGCCTGAAGACGCGACTTTTGTTCGCACGACGCGGCTTCTGAGCCGTACTCTTCTAGAAGATTTGAAAGTCAACAAACACGACATCGATGATGTTGAGACTATTGTCGCAGAGCTTTGCACCAATGTTGTCAGACACGCCAGGTCCAAAGAAACCCACTTTCTGGTCACTCTCGAGTACTACAAGCCGCGAGTCGTAATCACTGTGACAGATGCTGGCGAGGGTTTTACTCCCAAAGATGTCGCTCCTGTCGGCACGATACGTGCTGACTTTAAGGAGGGTGAGCGCATGGGCGGCTGGGGATTATTACTGGTCGAAGGATTGACGGACAAACTCGATTTCACTGCGACCGACCCGCGCGGGACTACTGTCCGTGCGGAGAAAAACCTGCACTATGAAACGCAGGGAGATGCGCAGGAGGCCGCGGAACGGGATAGGAGCAGTGGCGGCGAAGTGACGGCGAGTAAATAATGCCAAGCCGCTCAGTTCTGCCGGCGATCAGAGTGACGGAAGGTACTCGCGCGACCACGTCAAACGACCCCGACGATGATCCTGAAGTGGAAGTGGAGCGGAAAATATAGTCTGTCGCAACCGTGGCCCCGCTAAGCGCTTTGACGTTCACCGGCCCTCCTGACATGGAGGGAGGGCCGACGTTAAAGAGGTTGTTTGTACCGTTTCCGCCCGGGCTGCAGCCTGTGTCAATCGTCTTACCATCCGAGTTACAAACTTCCCATGCCCCGCTGACTGGGCTAGTCGTCCCTGTGCTAAAACAAGAGCGAGATGCTCCGCCTACAGGGATTTGTGGATTTTCAATACTTATCCACTTGCCCTTCCGTAAGGAGCGATATTTTTTGTCTGCTGACGTGTGTGAACTGAGTGATGAGGTTCTTGCCCCCGGATAGACCAGCTGCAGCGAAAAGGCCTGGGTACCCCCGGATGCTGAGCCCGCAGCGGCGGGTTTCGGAGGCCGGGAGCGCACAAGAGAAACAAGCAGTCCCAGAGCCAAAGATGGGAGAACTACCAGAAGCAAGAATGAGTTGAGTCGTTGCGGCTGAAACATGGGGGTTTACCGATCAGGGCAAGCGCGGTTTAGTCAGTGGGTATACAGCTTCTACTACTCACAAGCAACACCAGAGAAAGAGCAGGCATTATGGATACGACAAGATTAGCTTTGCGCTGCTTATCTATCATGTTTTGCTTGTGCCGGACCGGATCAGTCCGATAGGTGAGTGTGGGCATGCCCGAGTGTCCTTCCTGGATGGGTATATGCAGTCCCTACTGCATATACCCATGCCAAGTAGAAAGACCGGGTAACCGAGGGCCAAATGGCGCGTCGCCATCCAATGTGGTCAGGGGGGAGACAACAGAAAAAGAGGCGGTAACAATCGAACTATTACCAGTTCAACTGTTACCGCCTCTTTTTCTCGAATGGCTTGAGTTAAGCTCTACGGAGAGAGCAATTCCATCAGGCCAGATCGAAGCGGTCAAGGTTCATCACCTTGGTCCATGCCGCAACAAAGTCGTGCACGAACTTGTCTTTCGCATCGTCAGAAGCGTAGACTTCAGCAATGGCTCTGAGTTCAGAGTTTGATCCGAAGATGAGATCCACACGGGTCCCCGTCCATTTGACCGCACCGGTGGCACGATCACGCCCTTCAAACACGTCATCAGCCTTCGAGATCGCGCTCCACTTCGTCCCAAAGCTGATCAGGTTTACGAAGTAATCGTTGGTAAGCGTCCCCGGATGCTCGGTGAAGACGCCGTGCTGCGACTGGTCACAGTTTGTATCGAGGACACGCATCCCGCCGAAGAGGGCTGTCATTTCTGGAACCGTCAGCTTCAGCAGCTGCGCTTTGTCGATCAGCATTTCCTCTGCGGACACCATATGCCTGGCCTTCAAGTAGTTGCGGAACCCATCCGCCGCCGGTTCGAGCGCGGCAAAGGAGGCCACGTCGGTCTGATCCTGCGCGGCATCGGCACGTCCGGGCGTAAAGGGCACCGTGACATGATGTCCTGCAGCTTTCGCCGCCTTTTCAATACCGGCACAACCGCCGAGGACGATCAGGTCAGCAATTGAAACTCTCATTCCCCCGGACTGAGCATCGTTGAACTGTTTCTGGATGCCTTCAAGTGTCTTAAGCACTGTTTCCAGCTGAGAGGGATTGTTGACTTCCCAATCTTTCTGCGGGGAAAGGCGAAGACGCGCACCATTCGCGCCGCCACGTTTGTCCGAGCCGCGGAACGTCGAAGCAGAGGCCCAGGCGGTCGATACCAGCTCAGATACCGACAATCCGGAGGCAAGAATCGTGCTTTTGAGTGCCGCAATCTCCTGCTCATTGACCAATGGATGCGTGACCGCCGGGATCGGGTCTTGCCAGATCTGCACTTCCGCGGGGACTTCGGAGCCGAGATAGCGTACGACAGGTCCCATATCGCGATGCGTCAGCTTGAACCACGCCCGTGCGAAGGCATCCGCAAATTCGTCCGGATGCTCGTAGAAGCGTCGGGACACCTTTTCGTATGCCGGGTCCACTCGCATGGAGAGGTCGGTCGTGAGCATAAACGGTGCGTGACGCTTTGCCGGATCGTGCGCGTCCGGCACAGTTCCGGCGCCTCCATCGTCTTTCGGCTTCCACTGGAACGCGCCGGCCGGGCTTTTCGTCAGCTCCCATTCGAATTCGAAGAGGTTCTCGAAGTACTCATTGCCCCACTTCGTCGGCGTCGTCGTCCAAGCTCCTTCCAGGCCACTCGTGATCGTATTGACCCCGTTTCCGCTGCCAAGAGTATTTTTCCAGCCAAGACCTTGCTCCGCGATACCCGCCATCGAAGGTTCCACCCCTATGTACTCGTTCGGATCGGCGGCGCCATGCGTCTTGCCGAAGGTGTGTCCGCCAGCGATCAGCGCGACAGTCTCTTCGTCATTCATCGCCATACGGGCAAAGGTCTCGCGTATATCTTTGGCAGCCGCGAGTGCATCCGGTTTTCCATTCGGGCCTTCCGGGTTCACATAGATGAGACCCATCTGAACCGCACCCAGGGGATTCTCCAGTTCGCGGTCAGCGGTGTAGCGCTCGTCTCCCATCCACTCTTTTTCAGGACCCCAATAAATATCTTCCGCCGGCTCCCAAACATCTTCGCGTCCGCCAGCAAAGCCGAAGGTTTGGAATCCCATCGACTCTAAGGCGCAGTTGCCGGTGAGGACCATCAGGTCAGCCCAGGAGAGCTTTCGACCATATTTCTGTTTGATCGGCCAGAGCAGCATACGCGCTTTGTCGAGGTTTGCATTGTCAGGCCAGCTGTTGAGCGGCGCAAATCGCTGCGTGCCGGACCCTGAGCCGCCGCGGCCATCACCAATGCGGTACGTGCCTGCACTGTGCCACGCCATCCGGACAAAGAGCGGCCCATAGTGACCGTAGTCGGCTGGCCACCAGTCCTGGGAGTCAGTCATCAGAAAGAAGATATCTTTCTTCACAGCATCCAGATCGAGGGACTTGAACTCTTCCGCGTAGTTAAACGACTTGTCCATCGGGTCCGAGAGGCTAGAATGCTGGCGGAGGATATTTAGCTTCAACTGGTTAGGCCACCAGTCACGATTTCTCATTCCACCACCTGCCGCTTGTTTTAGAACTCCGCTCGTAAACGGACATGTGCCAGCCTCATGATTGAGGGCTGAGATGATGTCAGGTGTCTCGGTTTCTGCGATTGTGTCACTCATAAGAGTTACTCCTTTAGATCTTTCGTGTGATTCTCTTGCCGGCATTGAGGACAGAGGCCCCAAAAGATGACCTCCGCCTCTTCAACTGCAAAACCATGGTCGCTGGAAGGTTCCAGGCAGGGAGCCGCTCCAACTGTACAGTCCACATTTGCGGTTACACCGCAGCGGCGACAAACGATATGATGGTGATTATCGCCAACTCGAGCCTCATAACGGCCCGGATGGCCTGAAGGCTGGATCCGTCGGACAAGCCCCACTTTCTCCAGAATACGCAAGTTGTCATACACTGCTTGGGTTGAAAGTGTGCCTAACTGCTTACGAACGGTATCCGCAATAGCTTCCGCATCCCAGTGTTCTCCTTTGCCCGAAATGGCGGAAAGGACGGCAAGCCGGGGTGCAGTCACCCGCAGACCTGCCTGGCGAAGGGATTCCTGAAGTGTATGTGTTTCCAGCATTATAACTCTATTATAGCAGCTTATCTGGAACTAGTCAATAGTACGACACGTTAAACTTTTCATTCTGGAGGAGAGGAACGTGGAAATTTAGGCAAGTAGTCGATTATTCGCCGGAGTTTACCCAGTTCCGCGAGGGTAAAGTAGACTCGCTCATAGCGAGGGGGGATGAAAGTGGCTATTTTTATTTTTATTGTGCAGGTCATTTAATAAGATCCCTCTCAGATCGGCGCAGCATCACGGCATTGACGGCCACGATGATCGACGAGGCCGACATCAGCAGAGCCGAGACTTCCGGGCGCAGCGACCAGCCCAGCGAGTGGTAGAATGCACCGGCGGCCACGGGAATCGCCAGGACGTTATAAACGCTGGCCCAGACCAGATTCTGCTTCATCTTCCGCACAGTGGCCTTCGAGAGCAAAATGGCATTGACGATATCCAGCGGGTCCGATTTCATCAGCACGATCTTTGCCGCCTCAATCGCCACGTCCGTGCCGGCCCCGATCGCAATCCCGATGTCTGCCTGTGCCAGTGCAGGGGCGTCGTTGACGCCGTCGCCGACCATCGCCACGAACTCACCTTCACTTTGGAGCTTCTTGACGAAATCCGCCTTGTTCTCCGGCAGCACCTCAGCAAAGACCCGGTCGATCCCGATCTCCCTGCCGACACGCTCCGCCACCGCCTGGTTGTCGCCGCTGACCATCGCTGCCTTGATGCCGAGTTTCTTGAGCTCCGCCACGGCTCGCTTGGCTGAGGGTTTGATGGGGTCGGTCACGCCGACCACCGCGGCGGCTTTGCCGTCCACCGCCAGCAGGATCATGGTCTGGCCTGCTGCAAGCTGCTGGTCAATCCCCTTCTGGATCGGGGCAAATGCCACTTTTTTGTCCGTGAACAGGCTGGCATTTCCGACAAGCACATTCTTTCCATCTATGGTTGCCTGGAGACCGTGGCCCGCGACGTTCTGGAAATCCTTGACATGGGCCGTCTGGGGCAACTTGCGCTGCGCCGCTTCCGCCAGAATGGCGACTGCCAATGGATGGCTGGAGTTCTGCTCGGCGGCCGCCAGACGCCGAATCGCTTCGTTCTCGTCCATCCCCTCCGCCGCGTACACGGCACTGACCAAGGGCCTGCCTTCCGTCAGCGTCCCTGTCTTGTCGAAGGCGACAGACGTGATTCGCGAGGTGCCTTCGAGAGTCGCGGCATCTTTGATCAGAATATTGTGCGGGTCTTTCCGGTCGCCGTCATCAGAGCCGTGGACGGTAAATCCGTTCTGGAAGAGATTCGGAACCCCGCGCGGGCCGTTAAAGAGGGGATCGAGTGAAGTCATGAAATGCAGTTTGAGGATGCCCCCGCCCCTGCTCCGCCGATAGCTCCAGCGATCATATCCGCAAGCGACCCCATGATCAGAACCGCCCCGACCACAGGCATCACGAAGAAGCCCATCGCTCCCAGCATCAGTCCGAATAGCCCGCCAAACCAGGCGCCCTGCCCCGCGCCGTCCAGGGCCGCATCTGCGGGGCGGTAGAAGCCCTGGGTATCTTCATGCGTTTCGAAGTTGCGGCCGATGATTGAGATTTGATCGGAAACGAGATGCTGCGCGTCGATTAGTGTGCTGTATTCATTTCTGTTCCTCCCTATCAGTTCGCTGACAGTAGAACAACTGCGAGAAATGATTTCTCCGGACCGGTGCCGGTACAAACCGACACCAGCCCGGACATCAAAACCGACATTACATTTTCATGCCGGGCATGGATTTATCCATCGTGCCTTTGGCGGGGGCGTTCATCATGGGAACCATCTTGCCGCCGTCCATCGGATCTTTGTAATGGTCTTTCTTAGCGGTCGCCGCTGAGAACTTCATGTGGCATTTCTGGCACTGGTACATCGCTGCAGCCGTTTTGCCGTGCGCCTTCATGGCATGATGGGTCGGGGCCGCATTTGCGACGAGAGGAAGGAGCGACAGGGCAAGGCCTGCCGTGAGGATTAGGTTTTTCATAAGAGCACGTTCCTTTCAGGTGACGAAATCGAAACTACATCGGCTGATATTTGCCTCGGGCGGCACTGGCGATCACTTTGCCTGGGTTCTTGTCGAATGCAGGCTTGCAGGCCGGGCAGCAGAAGTAGTAAGTCTTACCCTTGTAGGCCTCATGGCTGTAGGCTTGGGCCGCCGAGGCGATCTTCGTGCCGGTGACCGGACAGATCAGGACGACTTTCTTGGCTGAAGCCGCCTTGGCGGGCTGGCTTGGGGCAGCAAATGCTGCACCAGAGATAAGCGAAAGGACCACTGTGGTTAATAGTACTATTTTCATTGTTGTTTCTTTCTGGGAGCGCAGCGGCCCCCTATTTCGCCAGGAAATCGAAGGCTTTCGTCTGTACCTTTTGACCCGGCGCGGCCACTTTTACCGTGACCCGCCAGGGACCAGCCATGCTGAAGTTGACGGTGGCTGCGTACTGCCCAGCGCCCTTTCCCGCGACTGCCGGGTGGGTCGTACCCATGTCCATGCTTGTCATTGCGACACTGGCAGTAATCTTTGCCCCGGCGACGGGCTTGCCCTGTGCGTCTGTGATGCTGACAGTCAGCGCATTGTCACCCGATTTTGGCGCAGAGGTCATGACCGCCGTGATGCGCACTGGGACAGCCGCCGCCGAAGCATCGGGCTTGGCGGCGTCACCAGGTTTGCCGCTCATGTCCATTCCTGCCATGCTATCGTCGGTCTCACTAGCATCTGGCTTGGCATAATTATTCTCGCCAAACGTCATGGTCATGGGGGCCATTTTCATGCCTTCCATGCCACTGCCACCAACCATCATCTGGTTCATCATACCGACCATGGGGGCATTGCGGCCAAAACCTGCCTGCTTTTTCCAGTCCTCGGTACCGGTCGCGGTGTAAGTACCGGTTTCTTTCAGCTCGGGAACCGTGGCAGTTTTCATATCTGAAATGCCCGTCATTTTCATGGGCTTCATTTCGCCCATGTCCATTCCAGGCATCGTATTCGCGGTAGGACTAGCGGGTGCGAGAGGACTGGCAGCCTGAACTGGAGCGGCAGGCTGAGTTGGCAAAGCGCCTGCTGCTTTGATCTGCGGCGACTTCCAGGGCGTTTGGGACCCCGCATTGAAATCCAGAACCGCGACCTTGCCGCCTTGAGTGCGAACGACCACCCGCCACGGACCGTTCATTCCAAAGTTAACCTGCGTTGTATAATGGCCGCTGCCGGTCTCGATGAAAGCAGGATGGGTCGTACCCATGTCCATGCTTGTCATCGCGACGCTGGTATTCAGCTTCAGCCCCATCACCGGCTTGCCGGCAGCGTCAGAGACCAGCAAGTCAAGCTTGTTGTCGCCCGTTTGAGGCGCGGCGGGACTGACTGTCGCCGTGACAAACAAAGGCTGGGCTTCAGACGGAAGAGCAAGCACGGCTGTCCCCAGCGTCATTGCGGAAAGCATTAAAAATATCTTGTTCATAAAAACCTCTATTCGCGAATAGCTTTAATTCGGGATGTACTGGTGCTGCAAGTTCAGCAGAGAACGGCGCGGCCCGACGCTCCGGTTAAACAATGTGTCGAAGTTGAACACGAAGCCTAGCTGCACTGCGTTCTCTTCGTGCGCCCCGCCGTACGCAGTGGCCAGTGCATCCCCCCGGTGCTGATAGAGATACTGCGCCACGACATCGAAGCCATCTCCCAGGCGCTTCACTCCCGTCAAAGCCAGGCCAATGGAACCCGCCTGCGAGACGCGGCTGTAGCTCTTGTAGCCTGCCGTCAGCGAAACTTGGTACGCGGGTTTCCCGAAAGGGCTGTGCAGGTAGCGCACCGCCGCTGTGATTGCATTTGCGTTGGCCCGAAATGTATCGGGCGTGCCCCGGAAGCTGCGCAGATTGCTGCCGAACGTGTAGTTGTCCAGCACGCGCAGGTCGATCAAATTCACGAGACTGGGTTTAAGGTTGAAAACGCCCCCGGCATACAGCGCTTCCGAGGAGCCTCCATCGGTGCGTCCGATGGACCGATGCTCGTATCCGGCCCCATAGGAGATATACTTTTCGACGGCTTCCAGTCCTGGAAGCCCGAGGTGCTGGATACTGGCCCCGTAGGAGTTCAGTCCCGTGCCCGTACTTGGCCCCCGGCTGGTGTCTGCACTCTCGATCAGGTGCTGGACATGAAAGTTCTCGAATGTCGTCAGCTTCTGGTTGAGCGTGATCGCCGCAACGTTCGAGTAGCGGTGCTCATTGACGTTTTCGCCGCTGGAGAATGGATCCAGTAAGTTCGTGAACGTCACTAAGTCATCGCCGCGCAGTGTCGGGAAAGTCACGATCTGGGCAGTCGGCTGGTCCGTGCGTCCGATATAAGCTTCCAGAGACTGTGCCTGGTAGTCAGCAAAGGCCTGGTGCAGGAAAAGCTGCGTGCCGCGCCCTGTGTTGGTCTGATCTAATGCCAGGCCGCCGACCGTCAGGCTGCCGATGCCGCCTTTGTATAACCGCTGGGCGGCGCCGACGACCAGCGACGAGTCGGAGATATTGATCTGGCTGCCGCTGGCCTTGCCGCCATCTGGGGTGGAGTTGCGCGAGCGCCCCAAATCCAGAGTGGCGACTCCCGTCCCCAGGATTTCGATCTGCGGCGCGGTGCTTGGCTGCTCGGGGATAGGGACCTGCTGGGCCTGCCCAAACGCGGGGATGGCGCTAATCATCGCAAGGCCCATCAGGGCTACCCCTTGCCTCAGTGTTTGTCTCTTGCTGCCCTGTGATGTCCTCAAATGCTATGTCTCCTCTGGGTCTTATAACTACGAATTCGTCTGAATTACGTCTTTGAACGTCACGCCGTATTTTTCTGCATCTTCGTACATCAGCATCGTCATCATGCCGCCGGGATGAATACCGTTGTTAGTTGTCGACAAATCGCTGTGGTCATGGAAGTGCCAGGAACCGGGGTTCGTCCCCTGAATAACGATGTCCGAGGTCGTACCGGGAAAGATCGGGATCGTGTTCATACGCACCGGCGACGCCAGCGGCGCACCGTCCTGGCAGACATGCCAGAAGTCGTGACCGTGCAGGTGGAAATAGTGCGGCTGCATCCCGCCCCCAATCATCCTCACTCGGATGTTCTCACCTTTCTTAATCAGCAGCGGGTCAGTCATCGGATAGGACTTGCCGTTGATCATAAAGAAGTTCGGTGTGATGACGCGGTTCGGCCCGACCATCGACGTCATGTAAGCGGGGGTGTAGCCGTCTTTGATAGACTTTAAGAAGGCTTCTTTGTCCTGGAACCAGCCCATCATGCGCCCGTTCATCTCGCCCATCAACTTCATGTCATTGTTCATGGCATTCATAGTCATGCCCATGCCGACCATCTCGTTCAAGCTTTCGTTGACCCAGTTGGTGTCGATCTCGGACAGCAGCAGCGTATAGTCACGCGTGTAGGGGAACGTCTTCTTGACGATATCCTCTTTGGCTTCCACGATCAGTGCCCCGACCAATCCCGCCTGCTGATGCAGTGTGGTCATAACGTGGCAGTGGTAGAAATGCGTTCCGGCAGGCTGAGCGCGGAAGAGGTACCGATAACCCTGCCCGGTGAAGACCGGCCACTGGGTCCCAAATGGCACGCCGTCCATTTCGTTTTGCAGCATCATGCCATGCCAGTGGATCGTGTGGTTCTCCGGCGATTTGTTCTTGAGGTCGATCTGCACCCACTCGTTCTCCTGAACACGGATCGTCGGGCCGGGATAGGAGCCATTAAAGAGAAACATATGGGCCTTGATGCCAGGCACAATTTCATGGATACCAATGGTGACTTCCATCTCAAACTTATGGATGACCTCACCGGCCTTGGGCATCTCGCGGGGATTGTACTCCGGGGCCGTGCCGTCCGCATCGAAGGAGGCGAGCCACGGTGTCGCAGGGCTGTCCATCGGTGCACTGCCGCCGTCGGCCCACGCCGGCAGTGCCGCCTGGCCTAGCAGCAGCCCGGCGCCCGCCGCGCCGGCGACACCCGTCATGAACTGACGCCGCGAGACATCCTGCGGCTTGTCTTTCTTGCGAAGTGGTTTCATAGTCTTTTTCTTCCTAACAAACGGTCTCAGCGAAAACCAGTACAAGTGCCCGCCAGAGGCAGGCGGACGGTCAAAACTTTGGTATGGGCAAGGATCACAGACTTGCGGGACAGATACGTAGTCCCCACCGAGTGTAGCGTACCCTCGAAGGCCATATTCTGCACCGTAACCGCAACTTATGCGTCAGGTCCTCGTCCGTGTTGAGAATCAGCATTTGCCGACCAATATCGTCTTTGTGTTGGTCATGAAATATGGATCCCTCAATCTTTTGTTCTATTATCAGTAGAACGTTTCTCGGACGGCAAAGGTTCCTCTAAATTTCGACATGCGGGCAAGTTCAGGGCAGGAAATGTGCCACCGCTTCCAGGCTGCAATGCGCCCAGCAGACAACTTGTGCCGACAGAAGGAAAGAAACGCCAAAGCCGGCAAGGGCGAGCGTGAGTGCCCAGCTTCCCACCGAGTGCAGCCGCGTCTCCTCCAGGCCCCGTGACGCCGATTTCTGCGCCTGCGAAATCAAGTTTTCGACGCGCCGCGCCGTTAAACAGGCAGGCTCGTCGGCGAAGGCCAGAGATACGGCGGAGAGGGGGCGACTCGAATTCGAGCTTGGGGGAGTGCCACTGACACGCAGGATTGCCGTCGCCATCGCGAGTGGATTGCCGGTGACCGTTATGGCGTCAGCGTCACAGGTAAGCTCCGTCTCCTCGCGCCAGCGGCGAGCGAGCAGCTGCACCGGGCGCAGGTAAAAAAACAGGCAGCTCAGAATGCTGACAAGAAAGGTCGCTTCGACGTCCCGCAGGCGCAGGTGAGCCGCCTCATGCGCGACAATCGCGTCGAGCTCTTCGTCGGTGGCGGCCGCGATGAGTTCTTTGGAGAGGACGCAGCGAGTGCGGGTCACACCCAGGACACTGGAATAGGATGCGGGGATCGGGCACTCGTAAAACTGCGCGGCATTCACCTGACTTCGTCGTCCGATATGCGCGAGTGCCCGTGCCAGCCGGGGGGAGGGGCGGCTCAAATGGGAGGTCAAGCCGCGCTCCAGCCGAACGGTGGCGACTATCAGCCGCAGGAAGAAAAAGAGACCGAGTGCGACGAGGAGCCAGGCAAGGCCGTTTACGAACATCCCTGGCAGCCGTACAATCTCACTGCTCCCCGCGTGATTTGCCGAAAGCAGACCTGCGAAAATTTCGCTGCAGGCAGCGCTGTGATGCTCCAGAGAAGGCTGTGCATGGCTGTGGTGCAGAGTAGCCCCGCGGAATGTCGGCACTGCGGCAAGAATCGGCGGCAGGAGCAGAGAGGCCAGCAGCACCTTTTTGGCGCGAGTGTGAGAGATCCACCGACGCCCCACTCGGAGGATCGCTGTCGCAGCCAGAAAAGCCGCGACCGAGAGCAATGAGGAGAGTGCGAGAAAGAACAGCCCGCTGACGAGCAGCAGCGGAGGGTTGATTACCATCGGTTACCCCCTTTCCTGGTACGGAGTCTCCTCGGCAAAGTCCGAGTCCTTGTCGTCGTGAGCAAGGGACTTCATGGCTTCCACACGCTGGGCCAGCTCCGCCAGCTTTTCCCCGTCACGGATTCCAGGTGTCTCAGGGTTTTCGCGATGTGCGAAGTAAGCCGCCACCGCTTTCGGGAACTGATCGATCAGGTTGCTGAGAACGCCTTCAACAATACGCTGCTGCAATTTCTCTTCGCTCACAGTGGCCCAGTAGCGGTAAGCCTTGCCCACACGCTCTCGGCGCAGGATGCCTTTTTTACAGAGGCGATCCAGGGTCGTGAGGATAGTGGTCAGGGCGAGTGGCCGCACCCGCTCCAAAGTCAGCTGCACATCGACCGCCAGGCAGCCGTCATCGGGGCAGGCCCAGACATGCTGCATCACAGCCATTTCCAGGTCCCCGAGCGGAGCGCGTATCCCCGTCTTTTCTGGCCGAGCACGTCGAATAGGTGGGTTCAATGCAAATTCTTCCTGATCAAAAAACTTGAGGGATTCCGACACTCTCATTCTACTATATCCGAGAAGCTTTTTACTGTCAATAGAATGCTATTTGTTCCCTAACGGGCAGTGAGGATATGCTCGGCGGGAGGAATAGTGATGGAGGCATAATCTGTTGTCAGCCTGCGAGGCATATATCAGGATGTGAAAGATCGATCTAAAAAAAAATTGGTTTAGACTTGACAAAGTGCTAAAACTGAGGTATATTATTTACATCGCGATACATCGTGATACTATCTATAAAGAAAAGAGACACACATGAGAGACGAAAACAGACGACATGATAATACCGGGGGACACCACGTACACCGTCACCACGAGGGCCGTCACCATCACAACTCAGGGCATGAAGCTCACGGCACTCGTTCGCCGCTTGGCGGCTCACACCACCACCACCACGAGGAACATCACACCGATGAACATTCTAGCGACGGAGGCGGGCGACCTCAATACGGCGGGCGAGGCGGCGGCCACCGAGGAGGACACGGGGGCCATTTCGGAGGACCTCGTGGCCGAGCCAGACGCGGAGAAGCACGCTACGTGCTCCTCGATACGCTTCGCGACGGCCCCAAACATGGCTACGAAATTATCAAGTTCTTGGAGGATCGCTCGGGGGGAGAATATACTCCCAGCCCTGGCACCGTCTATCCGACGATGCAGTATCTACAGGACCTGGGACAGGTCCGCAGTGATCAGGACGCAGAACGACGCGTTTACCATATAACGGAGATGGGTTTGGCCGAATTGGAAGCCCGCGCCGAAGACTTGAAAGCGTTCTGGTCACGTTTTACCAATCAAACGGTTTCGGCTGCGAGTCAGCCAGAAATCGGATTCCTACGGGAAGAGCTGGATGACCTGGGGCGGACAGCCTGGGGCGGAATGAAGGGTCTTGCAGAACGCGGCGATACGGAAACAATCCGGCGTATCCGTCAAGCCGTGGAGCGCTGCCGGAGTGAGATTCGGGAAATTGTAACCCTAAGCATCTCCCAAAAACCGGATGTCGGTGGCGTCCAGGAAGCCGATGAAAACGGGGGAAACCCCTGATCAGAGGCGCACTTTACCACAAGTCTCGCCGCTCTCAGTTATGACACAGTGGAGACTTGTTTTTATCCCCCGCCGAAATCCGGCAGCCGCACCGGCAGCGCGGAGCCGGGAATGCCGGGGACCCCCGACGTTTCGCAATGGCTGAGCGTGGAACGGGATCCTCGCGGCACGGAGATGTGGAGTGCGGTGAGCCAGAGTGATCCGTATTTGACGACGAATAGCCTGGCGGCTGGGAACAAGTTA
This sequence comes from Armatimonadota bacterium, assembly GCA_025354405.1. Taxonomy (GTDB): domain Bacteria; phylum Armatimonadota; class Armatimonadia; order Armatimonadales; family Capsulimonadaceae; genus JANXMY01. Next base: position 7,706 of record JANXMY010000002.1, on the reverse strand, counting down.
TCTGTGCCAGAATGCCAAAAAGGGTGCAGGCCAATTGGCCTGCGCCCTTTTTGGCGTTCGCTCAATCTTAAGTGATGCTGAATGTCGCCACGAAGCTGGAGTTCTGTGTCCCCACGGCATTATCCCCTAAGTAGGGTTGACAAGCGCCCCCGGCTTTTTGCCCGCAGGTGCTATTTCCCGCATTGGAGCCAGGAGAGATCGATGTTCCCACTATCGATTTGACATAACCGTCCGTCATTGAGAAATTAGACCGGTCACTGTGGCGGCATGTCGGCTTATTGACGCTTGTCGTATTGGCGGGATTACCCAGGTATCCAGTGTCATATGAACAGCCCATAGTCTGAATTTTCCCACGGGCTGGCAATGGCTGAGACGTTTACTGAACTTGGAAAGTAGCCGCGAAGTTACCGATGTTATTGACTGATGGGCCAGCTCCTTGATTTGCTCCACCACCATCAGCAGCTAAGTTTTGAGGATTTGTGCCGCCGCAGGGGTCCCCGACACTGGTCATTTTCAGAGACTTGACATGACCGTCGGCCAAAAGATAGTTGGCGGCATAAGTCGAACTCTCGTGACGGGTCGCCGCGAGTGGCTGATCATGTCCTGCTGACTGTGTGATACATATGCCGGCGGGCAGCCCGGCGGGGTTGAGTCCGACGCCGACGGTGCTGGTTGTCTCTGCCGCACTGGTCACGTCTGTCGTGACACCCGGCGCCTCGAAGAGCAAGACGGTAGAGGCAGGTCCATTAAATGCTGAAAGCGGGCACCCCGAGGTATTGGAACCGCTGAAACCGCCGTATGATGCGAGGGCCTGATTCTCTGAGTATGAGACAGGCACGTTCGTATTATTGACGCTGGTTTTCCAAAGACCCGACTTTGTTTATCAGGGAGCCTACCGAGCTTCTCAGCTACAGAAACTCTTGTTCACAATCTTGTGGAACTTGACACCTGCCAAATAACAGTAAGGTCAAGATACTTGCGGCGACGCTGACACCGTAACGACCTACAGTTCAGCATAAAACCGCCCGCTCCACAGTAGAGGAGCGGGCGGTTTTATCATTTGATGCGGTGGGCCTGAACCTTGCCTGCACTCTCCAGCGCCTGAGTCCAGAGCTGGCACCACTCAGCGTAATCGCTCATCTGAGTTTCAGGATGGGAACGGCTGCGGACGACAAACTCGGGGTGGAAGGGGCGTCCGGTCGGAGTCCCGGTCTTTTGATACCGTAAGTCCAGACTCCAGCGCACTTCAGCGCTGAAATTTGGCGTAGAGCGGTGCGGCGTCCAGCGATGCATGAAGACGATCCCGCCTTTTCGGACCGGGACCGGACGCGGGGAAATCTCCGGCAGCAGATCCGGTCGAATCGTCGTGCCACCCTCGGCCACATGTTCTAGAAAGTGCGGTACGCGCGGCATCACTTCCATACAGCCGTTTTCCACCGTCGCGTCCACCAATGCCAGCCAGCACGTCACGATATCGGATTCATCGGCCTCCGCCCACGTCACGCCCGCGTCCTGATGCCACGGCACGTTGTAGAAGCCGGCCCCTGTCCCAGAAAAGGCCGCCGGAGGCTTGGCGCGAACGTGATGGATCGGGTTACACGTAATCTCCGGTCCAATCAGCGACTCGACAGCATCCAATAGGGTGGAATTGTGCAGAAATGCGAACATCGCCGGTCCGCGCATCGCCATGATGTCCATGCCGTCCCCGATGTCCGGCGCCTGAGCGTACAGCGCGGCGAAGCGCTGGCCGAACGGCTGGTCTGCGGCAGGATCGGTGATCTTCCCTTCCGCCAGCAGCGCTTCGGCACGCCTGTCGATCCATGTCTCATATTCGGCGATGACGGGTGCCATGTCCGCGTCCGTAACCATGTTCTCAGCCACTAGGTAACCGTCGCTTTGAAACGCTTGAATCTGATCGTCGCTAAGTTTCATTCCACTCCCCCTCATTCGTTAAAATTGTTCTTCAAGCCAAAGGATTGCGGTGACGCCGCGTGGATAGTAAAGGCTGCCGGCGGCCCGTCCTGAGACCATCTGATCGCTCCAGGCCCAGTAAGCGTTGCCAGGGGCACGCAGCCAGCCCGCATGGGCAGCATCGGCACGGGCGGTCACGGCGTCGCCCTTGACATCCAGAATCCGGCGAGCGACGAACTGGCATAGATACACTTTGGACAGCCAGGAGTTGCTGCTCGTCGAGCTGAGCCGCCAGCCGCCGTCACTGAAGAGGCAGTCGCCGGACTCCAGCACCGTTGTCAAGTGGCGGCGCAGCGCCTGAAGATACGGACCGAACCGGCCCTCCGGATCCAGCGCCTCACCACAGGCGGTAAAGTAGGGGTAGACCAGCCCTTCGATTGCCGGAATGATGCGTGACGTGTTTCCCGCTTCCAGAACGGCGGGGATATATCCCTCGTCCGTCATGTGGCGTGTCAGCGTGGCCGCGCACCGCTCGGCTTGATCGCCGGCCAGCTGCGCCTGCTCGTCCCGACCGCTTTCCTGGAACAGGCGCTCAAGCGCAACATAAGAGGCCCAGGTCTTGCCCGCTAAATAGACGTTGCGACGAGCCTGGCCCAGCGAGACGTCCAGGCTGTCATACGTCGTGATCTCCGCGCCGCCTCGCGTGCGGCTGCTGTCGAGGGACATGATTCCATCGCGCTGAGCCGGGTCAGGATGATCGCGGTTCAGCAGGCTCTCGAAACAAGCTTCCAGGGTAACGAAGTTCGCCCTAAGCCAGCCACTGTCGCCGGTTTGCGTAACATAGACGGCGGCGCAGCAGATCCAGTTGACGACCTGTTCGTGCGTCATGTAAGAGAAGCATCCGGTCAGCCCGGCCTGCTCGTAGCACGAAAACTGTGGCCGCGAAAAGCCATTGGCAACTCCCATGTCATGGGTGAAGCTGATCCCGCCGGGGTACTCCGTCGGATCGTTCGGCAGACGCACGCTATCGTAGTAGCTGTAGCGCTGCCGGAACAGATCCAGCTCGTTACGGACGGTCCACGAGTTCATCTTCATCTCAAAGAAAAGCTGGTCCACGGTCAGGTCGAACGTGTTCATCAGCCGGTACTCGCCTTCATTGACCAGCCAGAGCGGCCTGCCTTCGAAGACTAAAAACTGCGTGCTGCCGTAATAGGAGCGCACCGCCTGCGCGAGCATGAACTTCTGGTCACCGGACAGAGTGGTCTCGTCCACCAGAGCATTCGCATGAACGGCGGCCGCCTTCAAATCATCAAAGTTTTCCAGCGCATAGCGGCCGACCGCCTCAATGTTCGGATAAAAGCGTGTGTAGTAATAGGCAGCGTCCAGGCCCGTCGTCGCGGTTCCACTGCGGTAGAAGCAGATGGCAAACTGGAACGTCCGCGCTTCCCCAGCGGGGACATCCATGACAAGCGCCCCGCAGCCGCCGAGGCCGAACGCCCAGTTTTCCTCGGGCGTCTCCGCCGTTTTCGTCAGCAGGGTCTCCACTCCGAACGCCTGGCCGGAATGAACTTCGGTGTCAGCGCAGACAATCGCGGTGACGCGGCCCTGCCCGACCCCGACATAGCCCGGCATGGTCTCGTCCAATCGGCGCATGGCCGAATAGGGGTCACTGCCGCTGTAGCCGAAACAGGCGCGGCGGGAGCGGCTGCCGCCGGTGTTGTCGACCGTCACTTCCGCCAGCACCGCCGGAAGGACTGCCGCCATCAACTCCGCGCTGTCGCCTGCCTCCGGGTCCGGGACCGAGCGCACCGGAGAATAGAGGGTAAATGTCAAATCTCCGGCGGTCCAGGTATCGGTCGCGACATGAAAATCACGGCAAACCGCCTCCTCCGGGAACGCACGGAACGGTGCACCCTGCCACTCCGGCAGCGCCTGATTGGCATCTTCCACTTCATAGCGAAGCCGCTCTTCTTCCGCGGCATCGTCCGACTTGAAGAAGGGCAGCGCCTCAAACGCACCGCCTTCGCGCGCTTCTAAGGCGACGAAAACATTCTGGTCGGCAGGCTTGCCAAGTTCCAGGCCAAGACCGCCGGAAGCGCCAGGAGCACCCAGCGTAAAGGAGGCGAAAGCGCCAATCGGCGCATGGTGCGCATTGAAAAACGGGCTAATCGGCATGATGCAAGTTACTTTCTGGATTTACTTTCTGGATTTACTTTCTGAGGACGGCGAGTATCTGGTCGTAGGCAGTGCTGACAATTTGACCAGACTTAGGGTCTAGTGCCCGCGTCGCCGGATCGTACAAGGTTTCCGGGGCAAACTGACCCTGTTTCGGCCAGTAGCCCCTCTGTCCCTGAGTCGGGCCAGGCCGGGTATCTTTGACCCAGCGCGTGATCGGGGTCGCCTGGGCATTTTGCAGCCAGGAGCCGTCGTCGGTTGCGCCCCAGAGTTGGAACAGATCACAGGACTGCTTGTGACGGAGGCAGAGCGCGGCCATTTCTCCGAACTCCCTCCCTTGATTAATCTGCTGCTGGGCGACCGCTGGCTTGCCGGGTCCGGGCTTCTGCTGGATTGCACAGTCTGCTTCGGTCAGGCTGAACCGGAGGCCAGCATTGATCGCGGCGCTGACACCCGCCTCAAACTGCGTCGTATTGAGTCCGTCCGCCTCCACATGCGCCTGGAAGCCGAGGCCATCCACCCGCCCACCGGTCGCGCGGATATGCCGGACTAAGGCAAGAGCATCTGCCATCTTGGAGGCTTTCCACTCCAGGTTATATTCGTTGTAATAGAGCAGAAATCCGTCCGCGGCGGTCACCCGGCGGCCGCCGATGGTCCTGCCGGCATTCGCCGCCATTTCCTGGGCGGCCCAGCGGTAGATGTCGCTGACATAATCGTAACCGGGACTGCCCTTTACGTTGCTGGGACCGCTGCTGTGCCAAGCGTCGTCGGCCCGATAGGCAAAGCCAAGGTGCGGAGAGACCGCCGAGGCATCTTCCTGGAGGATCTCGTTGGTGACGTCCCACGCCGTCACGACCCGCCGGCCGTACCGGATGCGTGATGCTGCGTTCTGGGCCATTGTCGCATCCACGACTTGCTGCACATAGGAGCGGAGCATATCGCGCAGGTCTTCCGGCGTGTATGCAGTGTTCAGGACCTGTTTGCCGCCCGCATTCCGCACAAACAAGGAGGGCTGTCCTTGCGGAAAGGTCGGCAGCGTGTAATTCTGGAAGTACACCATGCAGTGGCCCCGCACGGTCAGGCTCGGGCGCTGCGCTCCGGCCCAGAGGCAGAGCTGTGACAGCGGGCCTTTCGCGTCGAAAAGATTGGTGAGTGCAGTATAGTGGCCATCGACACGTGCTGCGCCACCGGTCCAAAGACTCATCATCTTTGTCTCGTTCCCGGCCTCAATCTGATTGAACTGGCTTCGAATCATTGCCTGGTACGCCCTATCCTGCGGAGCACCTGATAACAGGCCGGGCTGGTAGCCGTTCGGCGGATAGAGCGAGGGACCGCCCTGAAGCGTGACGGCGGTGCCAATACGGAAGGGAACCGCGCTGCTGTCGGAATACCGACGCAGGCGGTCAGGAAAGCCGGCCTGCGCCGATGCGCGGAGTGCCTGACCGGTCAAGATAGCGATAAGCGCAAAAAAAGCAGCAGATGTCCGGGCTGTCTTGCTGATGCAAAATCTCATTGAGCTTTCCTCGTGACGATCAAATCTTTGAAGTCGAAAGTCCCAGCCCCCTGCCCGAGCTGCAGCCGTGCGGCTATTCCGCGAGGCCCATACGCTGCGGGGACGGACGTCACGAACGAATACTGCTTGTAAACCGGGGTGAGCGTGATCTGCTGGTCTATCAAGTGTGTATAGGGTGCAGTCCGCTTTTCCACCACGGCATGCACAATACTGTGCGTGGCGGACCGGGCCGAAAACTGGTAGCGAAGGCGGGTTCCGGCGGGAATGGCGGCAGCAATATCGTGCGTGAGCTGAATTTGGTAGTAAGGATTAGCGGGCTTGAGCACCGTTACATGCAGGACCTGGGCCGTGCCGTCCGGCGTTCCGCTCATCCGCGCGGAACCTGACAGGGACAGAAGCGTCCAGGGAGCGCCGGTGACTAGGTTTGAGGCGGCAGGGCCAGCGTAAGCGAAGTGCAGCAGGCTCCCAGATAGGCAAAGCAGACTGGCAGTCAAGGAAGAGGAGAAAAGCAAGGAATGTTTCATTGTCGTTATCTTTCTGTCAATATGCCTCTGTGGGGACCGTTGTCCCCGGAGGACATGTTGACTCGCGGACGATCAGCGTATTGGTGAGGATCTGCTTACCCTGCGCTGCGGGGGCAGCGGCGTCTTCGACCTGGAGGGCCGCCAGAAGCTGCTTTGCGGCGAGCAGGCCCATCTGGTAGACAGGCTGGCGGACGGCAGTCAGGGGCGGTGTCAGATGCGCCGCGGACAGAGGATCATCGAATATGACCAGGGAGATGTCCTCCGGTACACGCAGCTTGTGCCGTCGCAGAACCCGCAGCGTCGCGAGCGCCATCCGGTAATCACAGGCAAAAATCGCGGTCGGCAGACCCACTGAGTCTTTAACTCGGAGGATCCAGGATTCGATATGCGAGTCAAACCGATCCATGCATTGCGTAGGATACAGAACAAGATCATCGGGAATAACAGCCAGTCCCGCCGAGGCAAGTGCGTCAAAATAGCCTTCCAATCGGTCGTGGTGGTTTCCCTGGGATGTTGTCAAGTTGATGATCGCGACACGGCGATGGCCCAGTTCCAGCAGGTGCGTCACCGCCTCGTTTGCGGCCTCTCGGTTGTTGGTATCTACGCAGGGAAGGTCAGCATCGGCAGGGTCGCCCGTCGAAAATCCCGCCGCCACATAGACCACGCCGGCGGCGGACAGGGCGTGCAGCTTCGGCACATCTTCCAGGGCTGGCAGGATGAGAATCATTCCATCCAGCGCCATTTCGCGGGAAAAATCTGCGTAGTCGCCGCTTTGGATGTTCGAGTAGAGCATCTCAACCGGCTGCCCGGTGACACCATCGCGGATGCCCCGAAACAACGGTCCGAAATAAAAGTTGTCGTCCCAATGTTCTTCAAGCGCCTCTTCCGGCCCGCTGCGCTTAATGACCACGCCAATCCGCAGGGCGCGGACAGGGACGGAGGCGACGAAAGTCCCACTTCCGCGTGCGGCCCGCAGCAGCCCTTCGCGGACCAAACCCTCGATGGCTTTGTCTAAAGTCACCTGGGTCGTGCCGAACTCGGAGCAGAGGACCCGCCGGGTTGGCAGCATCTGTCCCGGCATCCAGTCACCCTTTCGGATGCGTCCGCGCAGGGCGTCCTGGATACGCCGATACAGGGGGCCATCACCGAGAAGGCACTCGGCTTGATTGATGTTCGTCGACATAAGAAGGGTTTCGTTTCCGCATCAAAAAACAATGACGATTGAAATTGATATAGTGCAATTCAAATTTATTATACAACTAACATATGTTAATGTCAATATTCCTATTGACATTAACAGAATCCTGTGTTATACTCGTTTTACAGTCAGCCTCCATGGGTCAGCAAAACGGCGATATTGAAGTCCTCGGGTGTTGGTTGCGGTACTCAGCGACGGTGTCAAGCATCTTTTCGCTCCGATGTATGATACCACGCTCGCTTATTAGAACTACATTCTATTATCACTGGAAACGAAGGAAAACCATGAATAAGTCAAAGGGCTTTACGCTCATCGAACTTCTCGTTGTCATCGCAATCATCGCAATTTTAGCGGCGATACTCTTCCCTGTGTTCCAGAAAGTGCG
>JANXMY010000024.1 GCA_025354405.1 Armatimonadota bacterium | reverse complement strand
CGGGGTAAAGCGCCCCGGCTCATCCCGCTCGAACTGAACCACGCCCATGGTCTCGTTGCCGGCGACCAGGGGCATCAGCAGCATCGAAAATGAGGTCTCCGAGGAACCTGTCTGTTCGCCTTCGGTCCGGCGCGGATCGCGTGTCCCATCGCGCACCAGGATCGGTTCCTTGCGGTCCGCAACTCGTCCTACGAGGCCCTCGCCAAAGCGGACACTGGCAGTTTCCCCTGGGGTGATTTCGGAGCGGCCGGTAGCAAGCGAAAGACGCTCCAGACGAGTTTCCGAATCATTCGTAAGCCAGAATTCTGCCCGGTCACAGGAGACCAGATCGGCGCTGAGATGCAGGAACCGCTCAATAACTTTGCTCGGGCTGGTCTGCGCCACGGTCAGGGCACTGATCTTTTCCATTGCCCGTACCTGCTCCCGCATGAGCCCCACCTCAAAGCCGAAATGGGCGACTACCACCAGCATCCCCAGCAGAGCTGCCGCGCCGGCGACGCCGGCGATCCCCATCGGCGCATAGGAGAGGGCCATGACGACGACGACCGGTGTGGTCGCGGCGAGTGTCGCCACTTCCAGCCGCCAGCTGCACCAGGCATGGCGCCTTACCGTGCTCTGCGCCTGCACATGCCGCCCAAGCCCGAGCAGCCGTCCGCCGGCATAAGTCCCCCCATAACAGAGCGAAACCAGTGTGAGCTGAAGCAGGGAATTGGGCGGAATCGCCGTGTGCGTCGTGAGAGCCATCCGAAGCAGCCCCCCAACCATGATTGCGAGCAGTAAGTACACCCCGCGCTCGTAGGCCGCGCGGCGGGAGACGAGCATCTCGCGGGAAAAAGCATAGGCGGTATTGGCCAGCAGAAGCGGCAGGATCGCGACGATCGGTGGCAGCAGCAGCACCGCCGCCAGCCCCACCGCCGGAATCAGGCCCACCCGCTGCCCGCGCGGCCCACTGGCCGGCAGCACGACGGAGAGAATGGAGAGGCCGACGAAAAATACGAACAGCGGCAGCACTGCCGGGTCGTTCAGGCCCTGAAAGCGGATCGCCCAGGCGGCCAGCGCCACGCAGGCGGCAACCCCGAACGTTCGCCCACCCCGCAGTGTGTTGACGGTCCGCCGCTGTGCCCCCGGCAAGCCGCGCTCCGCCGCTTTCTCCGCCGCCATCGTCGTTCCCCGTGCTTGTGTATGAACAGTGATTATAAAATCCCGGCTCCCGCTTCGCGTACAGCGTGAGTCCTAATCGGATTATTCCACAGCTTCAGAAGTATGTGCAATGCTATTTTTGCGGGGTAGGAAGATGTTGTAGAGAGTCAAAAGCCAAGTCGCGGCCTTCGCTGGGACAAGAGGGTAAATATATCCGAATCTTTTTCGACGCAGGTCGAAACTAGGCGTCTGCGCCCCACAGCGTAGGCGTTTACTCCCACGTCTTATTCTGCTTGGCGTCCTATCCTGCATAACATCAACTACTGACTCTGCCAAATCCCCCACATGCCCAGCAAGTAAAAAAAGAGGGCGAACGGCAGAGTCAGCTCATGGAAAAAGCACCGCTGCCGGAGAAAAGTCTCACGAGTTTGGCCGGAAAGCATCCAGCGCGACCAAGCAGACCCGCCAAAATAGTCGTAGCTGCGCCGAGCAGCACGACCATCTTTGTTTGTGTACCATCCAGAGAGTATTAACAGCAGCCAAGCTTGCATGAGTCCAAAAGCCCAAAGTTTATTCATGGGAGCCCGCCCTGTTATGCTTCCCCACTCCGCTGCGCGAGCAAATACGCCTGGGCACTGAACGGGGCCGCGCCGGGAGCGGGGTGCAGGCGCAGGTAGGAGCCGTCGGATTGCAGCTCGTGGGTCTGGACGTTGTCCTGGAAGTAGATCTCTAAAATGTCGTCTCGGATCTGCTTTTTGAGAATTGGGTCCTCGATGGGGAACAGCACTTCGACGCGCCGGTCCAGGTTGCGGCGCATGAGGTCGGCGCTGCCGCAGTAGATCTCGAAGCGGCCGCCGTTATGGAAGTAGTAGATGCGTGAATGCTCCAAGAAACGCCCGATCACCGAGATGACCCGGATGTTCTCCGAGACGCCGGGGACATTCGGCCGCAGGCAGCAGACGCCGCGTACGATCAGGTCGATCTTGACCCCCGCCTGAGCGGCGGCGTAAAGGGCGCGGATGATTGCCTCATCGCTGAGAGTGTTGGTCTTTAATATCAGGCGGGCGGGCTTGCCGCGCCTTGCCCATTCAGCTTCGCGCTCGATCATCTCCAGGAACCGTTCGCGCATATTCACCGGGGCGACCAGCAGCTTGCGGTAGCGCCGCTGGCGCGAATAGCCCGTCAGATGGTTGAACAGCTCGGAGACGTCGGCGGCGATATCGGGCCGGGCAGTGAACAGGGACAGGTCGGTGTAGATACGCGCCGTGATGGGGTTGTAGTTACCCGTTCCAAGGTGAACATAGCGGCGCAAGGCCCCGTCGCGCTCTTTGCGGACGACCAGGGCCACTTTGCAGTGCGTCTTCAAGCCGACCAGGCCGTAGACCACATGGACACCCGACTCTTCCAAAGCCCGCGCCCATTCGATATTGTTTTCCTCATCAAAGCGTGCCTTCAGCTCCACCAGCACCGCCACCTGCGTATCGTCGTCGCGGGCCGCGGCCAGGGATTTGACGATCGGCGAGTTGCTGCCGACCCGGTACAGTGTCTGCTTGACCGCCAGGACGCCGGGGTCGCTGGTCGCAGTCTTAATAAAGTCCAAAATCGGTACGAAGGAATCAAAGGGATGATGCAGCAGCAGGTCCTGCGCCCCGATGACATCCAATATCCCGCTGCCCGGGTCCGACAGGGCGGCGGGAATAGCGGGCATCAGGGGAGGATCTTTGAGGTCAGGCCGATCGAGTTTATAGAGCCCCATCAGGTCGGACAGGCCAAGCGGTCCCGGCAGAGCGTAGACGTCATGCGGGTCCAGCAGCAGGTTGCCGATCAGCAGCTCTCGCACACGCGGCGGCATGGCGGTCGTGACCTCCAGGCGGGCTACGTCGCCGAACTGCCGTCGCCGGAGGCCCTTCTCGACGGTTTCCAGCAGGTCCGAGGCCTCGTCTTCCTGGATCTCCAGGTCGGCATCGCGGGTCACGCGGAACGGGTAGCTTTCCAGCACCTGCAGGCCGGGGAAGAGGGATCCCAGATTGGCCGCGATGACCTGTTCAAGCCAGACGAAGCAGGGCTTTTCGGCGCCGCCTTCCGCTCCGCTCTCCAGGCTGCAGGGGACGAGACGAGGAAGGACGCCGGGGACCTTCATACGGGCAAATCGCTCCCCATGCTCCGGGTCACGGACAACAACGGCCAGGTTCAGGCTGAGGTTGGAGATGTGCGGAAATGGATGTCCCGGTCCGAGAGCCAGCGGGGTGAGTACCGGGAAAATGTCCCGCTCGAAATAGCCTTTCAGCGTCTTCTGCTGGGCGCGGGAGAGGGCGGCGTAGTCGGAGACCTCGATCCCGGCACGGCGCAGCTCTGGTACGAGTGTGTCATGAAACAGCGTGACCGCTTCCCGCAGCATCGGCCCGACCCGTGCCCGGAGTTGAGTGAGCTGCTCCACCGAATTCATGCCGTCGGGCGAAACATCGGTCATGCCCATGGTCACCTGCTGTTGCAGGCCGGAGACCCGCACCATATAATATTCATCCAGGTTAGAATAGGTGATGGCAACGAACTTGACCCGTTCCAGCAGCGGCTGGGATCGGTCCCGTGCTTCGCCTAAAACGCGGTCATTGAACGCCAGCCAGGAAAGCTCCCGGTTCAGATATAGGGTGGGATCACGCAAGTCCGGCCGCAAATCTGCTGCGATTTCCGAACTCTGCCGCCCCGTCAAATCTTCCATCAAATCTTCCATCAAATCTGCCGCAGTCATATCAGGTTCGTTGGTATCGGGCTCAAGCATGGGTCGAAATCCTCAAGGTCTAAGTTCGGGGGAGGGGGCTGGAAATCCTGCTTGTAGAGCAAGAAAGAGGGCGGGAGCATGATAAGAGGGCGGGGGCAAGCCACGCTCCCACGAGCTCTGTTTCTACAGGCAGGAGATCCGAAAGCTTTCGTCAAACCAGGGACTATGCCCACTCCTTCTGTTCTCATCGCGAATTGCGTCAATCCTATACTCACGGCCTTCCTCGTGGCAGCCCCTTTCATTGGTGTTCGTAAATCAGGCTGCTGGGAATTCTGGGGACGCACTGCTCTGGCCCTGGGACTGGCCGTCGTGCTGGCGGAGAGCGGCAAGCACTTCCAGGTTTGGCCGGGGCACCCTAGCTTCCCCAGTGGCCATGAGACATTCGGCCTGTGCGCCGCCGCGAGTCTCGCCCTCCGAGACTCCCGCTGGCTGGTTGTGGTGCTGCCGCTGACCGCACTGCTGGCCTGGGCACTGGTCGATGCCCATTTTCACCAGCCGATAGATGTTGCCGGAGCACTACTAGTCGGTCCGCCCTGCGCGGCGCTGTTTCAGCGGCTGGGAAAGCCAAGACCGATTTAGAACGCGGGACCGGTCAGCCTTTGCTTCGATTTGTTTTCTAGGACAGACAAAAAAGGGGGTGCGGCCTAAGCCGCACCCCCTGGGTTATCATCCTAACCCGATTTTTAGAGACCCTTGTCGGACAGGAACTTGACCAGGTCGGCGACGCGGCAGGAATAACCCCACTCGTTGTCATACCAGGCGACGACTTTGACGAAGTTGCCCAGGCCGATGGTGTCCATGGCGCTGAAGATCGACGAGTGCTGATTGCCTTTGAGGTCGCTGGAGACTAGCGGCTCGTCGGAATACTCCAGGATGCCCTTCATCGGGCCGTCGGCGTACTCTTTGACGGCGGCGTTGATCTCTGCCGGGGAGGCATCCTTGCTGAGAAGCGCGGTGAAGTCCACAACGGAAACCGTCGGGGTAGGAACGCGGAAGGCCATGCCGGTGAACTTGCCCTTCAGCTCTGGGATGACCAGGCCGACGGCTTTTGCGGCTCCGGTGCTGCTCGGAACGATGTTCTGAGCGGCGGCGCGGGCGTCGCGCAGGTCTTTGGCGGCGGTATCTACCGTGCGCTGGGAGTTGGTATACGCATGGATCGTGGTCAGCAGGCCCTTCTCGATACCAAACTTGTCGTTCAGCACTTTGGCGACTGGAGCCAGACCATTGGTGGTACACGATGCATTCGAGATGACGTGGTGCTTAGCTGCATCATACATGTTGTCGTTGACGCCCAGCACAATTGTCAGGTCTTCGTTTTTGGCGGGTGCCGAGATGATGACCTTCTTGACCCCATGCTCGCGGTGTGCGACGGCTTTGGTGGCGTCGGTGAAAAAGCCGGTGCTTTCGATGACGACATCCACGCCTTCCAAGTCCCACGGAATGTTTGCAGGGTCCTTCTCGGCGAAGACGGTGATCTTTTTGCCGCCGACTACAATGTCTTTGTCTTCAAACGTGACATCGCCGCCCTTGTAGGGGCCGTAGTTGCTGTCATACTTCAGCAGGTGAGCATTCGTGTGGGCGTCGGTGAGGTCGTTGAGGGCCACGACCTGGATTTCGCCGTTAGGGTAACGTTCCTGAATTGCGCGGTAAGTAATGCGCCCGATGCGGCCAAAGCCATTGATCCCGACTCGTACTGCCATGATAAGGTATTCTCCTTCGGTTCTGCCGTTATTTACATTAAAATCGCCCTAATTATGGCACGGAACGAGGGAGGAAGTCAACGGGGCATCGCCCCTTTTGGGATCACATACAGCGTGACACTCTGGGCGGGCAGGGCCGCCGCGAGGGTTCCGCCGCTGACGGAAGCGTCGGGCAGGCGCGTGATCGGCTCCGTTCCAGCCAGCTGCCAGGCCTGGGCCGAAGCCCCTCCGGCAAAATGCGAGACGGAAAGTGAAACGGGTGTCGAGCCGGTCAGCGACTTGTTTATGACCATAATCGTCAAAGCTCCATCGGCCCGGCGGATGGCAGCAAATGAGGCCAGCGTGTCCGGATCGGGCACACGGGCAGCGACGCTCAGGTCGCCGAAGCCGGATTTCTTCCCATCATAGTTTCGGAACATCTGCATGGCTTTGAAGGTCGGTGTCGCCATGTCCGGCGTGGTCCACCGGGTCGCGAGGTCCAGGCCTTCGCGCCCGAAGATGCCGAAAATATCCGCCTGTGCCGTCGCGCCGCTCATGCTCTTTTCCGCGCCCCAGTTGTACTCGGTGATGCCGATCTGTGTACCGGGGTAGGACGAAGCCACCCAGCTTTTCATGCGGGGGATGAGCATGATGGGTTCGTTGATCCAGCTTTCGTCTTTGTAGTTCGGGTCCCAGAGAGCGCGTGTCGATCGGTTCCGCAGCATCTCGATTTTGGGCGAGATATCGTCGCCCCCGTCACCGCCCTGCGGGTAGATGTGCAGAGTCGCGACATCGAGCATCCGATGCCCGGTCTTCTTCTCGTAGTCGCGCATCTGGGTCAGCAGCCACGGGAAAAACGCCATGCCGCCATGGGCATCGCGGTCCGGCTGACCCGCATAATTGTGCGCTCCGCGGTACACCAGATCCGCCCCGCTCCAGAAGTATCCCGGCCAACCCCATTCCTCCGGCCCGAGAATCTTCGCTCCGGGATCGATGGACTTAACCATCGCCCCGTAATTGATCACGTCATTCCGGTACTCGTCCATCGTATCGCCGGCAGGATGTGCATCCCGGTGCGTCTCATGCCAGAGGCTGGGCTCATTGTCCATCAGATAGTACCGGACCCCGCCGCCTGCCGATTTGCCCCATTTGTCGGTCAGATGCTGGATAAAGGGCCGCTGGTATTCCACTCCCACCGGCTGATTCGCATCGTTTGGATCGTTGCCGGTGATCTTCGTTTTACCGTCGGGCTTAATTCCGTTCCCAATATCGGGAAAATTCGGCTCGGTCTTCTGCTGCGGGCCGTATTTAGCAACGGAAAAGCTGTAAGTCTTGCCCCGATTCGGCCCGAGCTTTGCGACCCAGCCGATGGTCGGAATGGTGAGCAGCGGCATTGCCCCGCCCGCTTTGCTGTCCGCGACGAACTTGTCCATCGAGCCACTTGGAACCGGTGGGTCTTCGGGCAGGCTGACATAGTACCAATCGTTGGCGCGGTTGGACGAATTGTCTTTCCAATTGTAGCGCGTGATGGCGTTGCCGCCGCTGCGGTTCAGCGGGGCATTCAGGGCGAGAAGCTGCGCTGGGCTGGCAAAGGCCACCCCGTAGATCAGCGGGCTGATGGGGTGCCGGGCGGCCTGGGCGTCGATGAAGATACTTGTGGGCGCTGTCGCGAAATTCTGCGGCGCAAGTCCATTCGCCGCCTGCGGGTCGTTTGCCCCGATGGCTCCCGGCCCAGGGAACGCCTGCCCAAGCTGAGGTGGGGCCGGCGGCAGATCAGGAGCATCGGCCGCCGCGCCGTGCAGGGACGACAGCCCTAGTGCGGTGCAGCCCGCGAGTAAGCTCCAGTGTTTGAATTTCATAATGGTTTCCCTGTTTTTGGTCTGTAGAGACTCAGAAGACATATCTGTTCAGGAAGATAATAGCATGCGGACGCAAACGCGTCAAGTGGCTCCCACTACCCGGTATAATGCCTGTGTGAATACTCCCCAAACTGACAAAACTTTAACAGCTGCCCTCTCTTCGGCTCTCGCCGCTCGCGTGGACAGCTTCGACCCGCACCACGAGTCGGCTTTTCGACTCTTTAATGGGTTTACCGAAGGCTGCCCGCTGCTCACGGCCGATCTCTACGGGCAGACACTGGTGCTGCAGAATTACGCCACTCCGCCGGAACTGGCGTCGACGCTGAGGGATGAAGCCGCCGACTTCTATCTCTCGCAC
>JANXMY010000073.1 GCA_025354405.1 Armatimonadota bacterium | reverse complement strand
ACGCTCCCCAGAATTACGGGAACCACTGGAAACACTTTTCGCGGCGGCGCAGACATATCGGGGGGCAGCTGGCCCGCGTCAGGATAGTTCATGTCATTTCCCTTTTTCACTTCGAACCTTGCGAGTTAGGAACCCACGCCGGGGGGTCTTAGGAACCCACCCCGAGGGGTCTTAGGAACCCACCCCGGTACTGCGTCCCGACCCTCCCGAAACGGGAGGGTGGACGGGAAGAGGACAAAGTGTTTAGCGATCTAGGTGGGAGGCTTTCCCACGAGCCTACTTCTGGACGACAAAACCTAACAAATCTCTTCCCGTCCACCCTCCCGTTTCGGGAGGGTCGGGACGCAGTACCGGGGTGGGTTCCTAAGGCCCGTGAGTGGGTCGCAGCCTGCTGCGGGGTGGGTTCCTAACTCGCTGCGCTGCACCAGTTCCTAAAACCGACTGAGCACACAAGAATTGAGATTTGGCAGCTCAATCCACCACACTCGCCTCGCTCCGTGCTCCCATCTCCCAGGCACAGCCATGCGAAATGGGCAGGACTTTGCCGGGGTTGCAGAGGCCGGTGGGGTTGAAGACGGTGCGCAGGTCGGCCATGGTTTGGAGCGTTTCCGGGGGAAAGAGCTGAGGCATGTAGTCGCGCTTTTCGACCCCGATTCCATGCTCACCGGTGAGCGTCCCGCCGAGACCCAGGCAGAGCTCCAAAATCTCGTGCGAAGCGGCGGTGACGCGGCGGACATCGTCGGGATTGCGCTCGTCGAAGAGGGTGACGGGGTGCAGGTTGCCGTCTCCGGCGTGAAAGACATTGGCGATCCGCAGGTCGTAGCGACGGCCGATCTCGGCGATGGCGCGGAGGGTCTCGGGCAGCTTTGAGCGCGGGATAACGCAGTCCTGGGTGACGCAGGAGGGAGCCAGGCGGCCCAGGGTGCCGACGGCTTTCTTGCGGGCGGCCCAGAGGTTAGCCCGCTCCACAGCCGTCGCCGCCGTGCGGACCTCCCGGGCATGGTTCTGGAAACAAATCGCGCGAGCGGATTCGGCCTGGGTTTCCAGACCGGCTTCCAGACCGTCCACCTCAATGATCAGAATAGCTTCGGCATCGCGCGGAAAGCCGAAGTGAAAGGCATCTTCCACCGTCTGCAGGATGACGGCATCCATCATCTCCAGCGCCGCCGGGACGATCCCCGCCGCCATGATCTCGGAAACCGTCTGCGTGGCGTCGTCCACGGTATCGAACACGGCCAGCAGGGTGCGGACAGCCTGCGGCTGGCGGGTCAGGCGCACGGTCGCTTCGGTAATGATGCCGAATGTGCCTTCCGACCCCAGGGCAACCCCGAGCAGATCGTAGCCGTTGACATCTTCGGTCTTATCGCCCAGCGTGATAATCTCGCCGTCGGGCAGGACCATCTGAACGGCTAAGACATGGTTTGCGGTCACCCCATATTTCAGCGTGTGCGGCCCGCCTGCGTTATTCGCGATATTCCCGCCGAGCGTGCTTGCCCCCTGCGAGGAAGGATCCGGGGCATAGAGGTAGCCATCCCCGGCCACGGCTTTGGTCAGCGCGATATTTACCGCTCCGGCCTGGGCGGTGAGACGGCGATTACGCAGATCGATGTCGAGGATCCGGTTCATCCGGGCGACCCCAATCAGCACCCCGCCGGGGCAGAGCGTACCTCCCGCCAGCCCGGTTCCAGCCCCGCGCGGGGCAAACGGAAGATCGTGCGCCGCGCAGAGCTTGACCACGGCGGAGACCTGATCGGTAGTTCGGGGCAGAACAGTGGCCAGCGGCTCGGCTTTTTCCAGCGGGTAGGCATCGCTTTCGTAGACCGCCCGCTCGCCCTTCTCCGCGAGGACGCCATCAGCGCCCACAATATGCCGAAGCGAATTGAGTATTTCCATAGATTTCTTCAAGTGCAGCCATAGATCGTTTGCCCCAAAGTCGCTTTGACCAGCAGCTACTTGTCTCTGGGCCCAGTTTCTTTATTTGGTGCCAGCACCGACGTCCCAGAACGAGGCGCGGGTGGCGGGTGGGTGCGCAGCGTGTAGTACCAAAGCCCCAGTGCCGCCAGGATGATCACGGCCATGCTCAGGGCACTGCGGCGGCGGCCATCGCTCCCATTCGGTCTCGGCTCAAAAACGCGGCGATCCATACCTATTCCCTTTGGCGCTCGGGGCACTGTTACCCCAGGCGGTTCTCGTTTGTATGATTTACTTGTCAGCTTTTCGCGGCGAATTCTCCCGATACAGCATGCTAAGCTGCGACGGAGTAACGGCCACATATTCTGGGCCAAGCAGGTCCAGCGCCTTTTTCAGCTTGGACATATCGGCGCCCCAGAACGCGACAAACACATTCAGAAATGCCGGACGCGACTTGCCCACACGGGCCCGAACCTGATCGGCTAGGTCGCGGGCTTCTGGGCCGTAGGAAGCGGCCCGGAAGACAGGCTGACCACCCGGCAGGGTATAAGTCAGATGGGCGTAATCCCCACCTGTATAGCCGTAGTCCGGCATTTGGAACGCTACCTGCGGCGTATCCACCCCAACCCACGCGAGATCGTCCTCCGTCGCCTCCATCACGCGCAGACCTTTCATACCAGTTCGGGCCATGTAGTCCTGAGTCCAGTCATGGTAAAGGCGGCGGCGGGCACCGGGCTGGTCTTTGAGGGCCTTGCCCCAGGAGGAGGGATACACATATCCCGCACCCGAAACGTCGCAGATGAACTCATCCGTCGGAGCCATATGGGAATAGTACCACTCCAGCATCGGCGGAGCGATATCGATCAGAGTCGGTCCCATCCCGTACGCAACTGGAAAGGTGCCATGCAGCGGATCGTCGAATAAAGGGCGGGCCGCACCGCGCCACAAGGAAAGATTGTCGCCATCGGAAAGCACCAGCGCAAGATAGACTTTCGAGGGGTCAAGCTTCGGTGCAGGCGGCTGCGGCTTCTGCGCGAGGTGGGTCAGGGGAAAGCCGCTCATCACGGAGTAATTGGAAACGTAATCGCTGGCCGTCAGCATCTTCCCAAAGCGGGAGAACAGCGCGACCCCGGGACGCTCCCCGAGCCCACTGCCGTCGCCCGCCCAGGGATAGCCGCGTACGATCGCGCCAAGGGGCATCTGAGCCAGCAGGGCCTCCAATTCGGCGGTTTCGGCAATCATATCCGCCCCAGGCTTTTTGCTTTCCAGCGGTCCGGTAACCCAAAAGCAGATGCCTTTCGCCGCGACAATATCATCGAGCTGTGCCCCGAGAATCTGCGGGGCCAGCACCGCACCGAGATACGGGTTCAGCCGGGGCAGGAGATCCGTGCGGATAAAACGCAGTGCATCGGCGTCGTCTCGGAACCGGCCACGCAGATCGGTCTTGATCGGCAGATTTAACTTAACCGCGAGCTCAGGGGTCGCCAGCAGCAAGTCATCGGCCGCGGCAATATCCACCGCCACTTCCGGGCTGACGTAGATATTCGGGTCCGGCACCACCACACCTTTGTAGACACCGCGGAATGTCTGCAGAAGCGTCAGCGGATCGGCCACAGGGATCGGCGCGTCCAGGTGTCCCTGCTTTTGCATCGTATCCAGCCAAAACGGATCGCTCTCATCCGAAATCAGAAAAATGCGCGGCTGTTTGCGGTTGACCAGGCCCTGCAGGCAGAAGAGCAGCCGCTGCGTGTCCCGGTTCAATTTCCGAACGTCGGCGACGTACAGATGCCGGGCCGGCAGCGTCATCTTCGGCTGAAGCGTTGGATAGGGACGCGGCGGCGTGGGCAGTGTCAGATTGGCGTAAGTGACAGGCCGGGGCCGTTTGTCCATTTGATGCAGCGCATATGTTTTCTGAGCCGACGTCAGCAACCCCTTCTGTGCCAGAGCGGCCACCACCCCGCGCGCCATCAGCTGCTCCGCGCCATAGGCCCGTGTTAGATCGTCGCTGTCCGTGCTGCTGCTGGTCATAGTCCAGACGTCCACCGAGCTTGGAAATGCCTCGTTCGGGTGCGTCACCAGCGCGGCGACCGCCTGCCCGCCCGCGGTCAGCGCCGGGACGACACGGTCAGTCGGACGCAGGCTGGCGATATCCAGAATCTGAGTTGCGTCGCTGCGCCCCCAGTCCACCTTGAGAGAATTTAGGCCCAGCGGGTCGCCGGCAGCAATCTGCACGGGGCCGCGCGGCCCCGTGATAAACCCGCCGACTCCGATACCCTCCGGCCCAAACAATGCCGTCTCCGTCTTATGCCCCAGATCGTTCCAAACCCCTGCGCTATTGGCTTCGACGCCGTGGGTGAAAGGAACCCCCGACAGCACGAAGCATCCGCCGACTCGATGAAACGCTTTCAGATTCGCAAGCGCCCTCTGTGGATAGGTATTCCCGTAAGGCAGGACCAGCGCCGCATAGAGCTTGCTGCTAAACCGGGCCGGGTCGGCCAGGGCCTCCACATTCAGCAGGTCGGTCTGCAGCCCAGCCGCTTCGAGATCCGCGGCAATCGTGCGCGGCGAAGTCTGCTCCAGCGGGCCATAGTAGGGAAAGCCCTGCTGCGAAAAGACGGCGACACGCAGCAGCGGTGCAGCAAATGTCGTCCCAGCGAGAGCGGAGAAAGCAAGCAGAAGAGTGCTGACTTTCAGAAATCGGGCAATAGTTTTTTTCATAAGTGTACTAGCATCATTGGAGTACCAACGAAAGCAGGCTCCCGCCGTCCAAGGCAGGGGTACTTGTGCCTTCCAGTATGCTTCCCCTATCATAGTCCATTTCCCCCCCTCTGTCAATCGTTCGGTGAGTCCCGTCGAGTCACCGGCACTTCCCTTTTGCTTGCAACAGTGTTAAAATAGGCTTTTGAAAGTGAATTTTCTCTCCGAGGTTTCTTACACATGCCAATTCCAACACAGTTCCAGAATCCCGTTTATCCACGTTATCTCGCTGACCCTTTTTGCTGGCAGCATGACGGGACGTATTATGCGGTCGGCACCGGGCCGGTCGAGCGTGGGGCAGCCGGTCAGCCTGACCGGGCGTTCCCGCTGGTCAAATCTGTCGATCTTCAGCACTGGGAGGCGGTAGGGCAGGCACTCATCGCTCCCCTGGAGGAGGGTGGCGGGGATTTTTGGGCCCCGGAAGTGGCCTGCCACGACGGCACGTTTTATTTGTATTATCACCCAAACGGGATGGGAAAAGGGTTCCATATCCGGGTTGCTACCAGCAGCACGCCCGAGGGACCGTACGAAGACACTGGGACGCCGCTCACGGATCTGGAGACCAACAACTTTGCGATCGATTCACATCCGTTCCGGGACGATGACGGCCAGTGGTACTTATTTTATGCCACCGACTTTCTGGACTTCGACGACCGAACGTTCCGCGGGACCGCGCTGGTGGTGGACCGGATGCTTTCCATGACCAAGCTCGAAGGCAAGCCGCAAGTGGTGATGCGGGCGCACTGGCCCTGGCAGTGCTATGAGCGGGGCCGCGACCTCGGCGGCACGGTCGCTGATTGGTACACGCTGGAAGGGCCGACGGTGCGCAAGCACGGCGGCAAGTATTACTGCTTCTACTCCGGCGGCTGCTATCAAAACGAGACCTACGGCGTCGATTATCTGGTGGCCGACCATATTTCCGGCCCATGGCTGGAGATCGGTCAAAGCCGCGGCCCGCAGGTCATGCGCTCGGTTCCCGGCCAGGTGATTGGCCCCGGCCATCACTCGATGGTCTCTTCTCTGGACGGCACGCAGGACTTTGCCGTATATCACGCCTGGAACCCGGAGATGACCGACCGCCTGATGTGTGTTGACCCGCTGCTCTGGACCTCCGAGGGGCCAAGTATTGAGCGGTTCCGTGGGTATATCACGAGCCATAGCGAATAGAGGAGCCAGATGCGGGACAAAATCACACGGATCGAATGGGCCTGCCTTGAAGGGTCCGAGTATCGGATTGCTAACGGGGCTGTCACCGTCCCGGCCCGGCCCGGATTTGGCCTGTCACTCGACTCGGATTTCTTTGCGGAGGCGGTAAAGCAGGGCGGATGGCAGATAAACTTGCAAAAGACGCAATAACCTGCTATATTTAATCAACAGAGACTTTTTGTCTCGCACTCTTCGCTTTTGGGGGATATCCTTTGGCTCAGGTATTATTACGCAATCTTTTCAAACGGTTCGACAAAACAGTCGCCGTCAACAATCTTTCGCTCGAGATCAAAGATCGGGAATTTATGGTGCTCGTCGGGCCATCCGGCTGTGGCAAGACCACGGCGCTGCGGATGATCGCCGGCCTGGAAGAAGTCTCCGACGGCGATATATTGATCGGCGAGCGAGTGGTCAACAATGTGTCTCCGAAAGATCGGGACATCGCCATGGTCTTTCAGAACTATGCGCTTTACCCCCATATGACCGTCTTCGAGAATATGGCGTTCGGCCTCAAGCTGCGCAAAGTTCCGAAGGCCGACATTCAGAAACGGGTCACCGACGCCGCCGCGCTGCTCGGGATCGAAGTCCTGCTCCAGCGCCGCCCCGGCCAGCTTTCCGGCGGCCAGCGTCAGCGGGTCGCTCTGGGCCGGGCCATCGTCCGCGAGCCGCAGGTCTTTTTGATGGATGAGCCGCTCTCCAACCTCGATGCCAAGCTGCGTGTGCAGACCCGCGCCGAGCTGATCAAGCTGCACCGGCGGCTGGGGATCACAACGGTGTATGTCACGCACGACCAGGTGGAAGCCATGACTATGGGTGATCGGATTGCCGTCATGCAGGGGGGGGTCCTGCAGCAGTGCGCCCCGCCGATGGAGATCTACCAGCACCCGGTGAATATGTTCGTGGCCGGCTTTATCGGAACCCCGTCCATGAACTTCCTCAAAGCCACCTTGAATAAAAGCGGCGACGGCTACTCGATCGACTGCGGTGCCTTCACCGTATCCGCCCCGGCTGCACAGGCGGGCAAACTCGATGCCTACGTCGGCAAGCCGGTGATCTTCGGTGTTCGCCCGGCAGACATCTTCGATAAAAGCTTGAAGAACCCGATCGAGGCGATTGAAGGGAATATCGTTCGCACCCAGGTGGACGTTTCCGAGCCAATGGGCGACATCATCACGCTCTACCTGACGGCAGGCATACATTCTCTGGTCGCGACGGTGGATGCCGAGACACAGGCAAAAGACGGGCAGGCACTGGACGTCCTGTTTGATCTGGCGAAGACGCATTTGTTCGACCCGGAAACAGAGCAGGCGATCTATTAGGGGCGGACTCTGTAAACCCTAAGGCTTTCGGAACCTAGCCCCGTCAGCGAAATCCCCTTGATAATCTGCTTTTGCAGTATCAGAAACGCCAGCGTCACCGGAACCGCGGCCAGAGCCGCCGCCGCCATCATCGGACCATATTCCGTGCTGTAGCGGCCCTGGAAGATCGTAATTCCAATCGGCAGGGGCAGGATGACGTGCCAGAAGATGCCCAGCGGGCCGCAGCCGTCCAGCACGGCGGCTTCCTCCAGCTCCGCCGGAAGGGTCTGGAAGAACTGACGCAGCAAAAAGACGCCGAAAGCACTCGCCCCCGCCGGGACGATCAACGCCCAGTAGGTATCGAACCATCCCAGACTCCGAATCAGCAGGTACATCGGAATCAGCAGCATGACCGCCAGAGAAATCAGCGGGCTGTTTGCGGTCCAGCGCCAGATGCGGCCACCAGCGGGCCGTGCCGAGTCCGTTTACTATTAGGAGTTACGCAGTTGAACCGATTTCGAGCGTGAAGCCAACGCTGTTTTGGTTTCAATCCACGCTCAACTGCGCAACTCGTAACTAGGATCAGTCTGCTGGCTGTGCTTGTCCTAGTCAGGAGTCATCTAGATTTGCAGGCTCCGACAATGAATGACCGAGGATTGTTGTACACCGAGGGTTATCGCACGTGAAAAACGATCAAGTCATCCTCTGCCCGCTCTGAACGTCGCTTCGGCGATGGGCTTTCCCCAGCCTCGGATTTCCAATCCGTGGCTCTTTCTGGGCTTGTGTCAGAAAGAAAGGCGCGGCCGACAGCGCCCCGACAGGGCTCCGAGGCAAAATTCGCAGGCAGGAATACCCTCACATCGTCGCGAACAGACCATCTATGAGGAGAAATAGTGTATCGTTGCTTCAGCCCGCAGCCAGTGCGGCCGAATGGCATGGCAGCCGCCGTGACTTTCTTCGAGGCGTCACAGTAGCTGCCGGGGCTTTACTGGTAGGCTGCGGCCATTCAGATGTCCCCGGCGCACGGGTGACACTGACGCAGTGGTACCATCAGTACGGCGAGAAGGGGACGCAGGAAGCGGTCGTACGCTACGCAAAGGCTTACACGGCACTTCATCCCGACGTCGCCATTCAGGTGGTCTGGGTGCCAGGCGATTACGGGACCAAGCTTTCGACCGCCCTGCTCACACGCGGCGGGCCGGATATTTTCGAGGGCCAGATCACAAAGCCGATGGTCACGGCGGAGCAGGTCGCTCCTCTCGACGACCTCTTTCCCCCGGCGGTGCGCTCGGACTTCTCCGCGCGTGATCTCGCCCAGAACAGCGTCGACGGCAAGATTTACGGCCTGAAGATGCTCGATGACACCGGCATTCTCTACTACCGTAAAAGTCTGCTGAAGGCAGCGGGAATCGCTCCCCCAAAAACGATGAATGAGCTGATCGCCGCCGCCAAAGCGCTGACGGCCGGCAATCGCAAGGGCCTGTTTCTCGGAAACGACGGCGGGGTTGCAGCACTCATCAATGTCGCACCTTGGTCAGCGGGCGGGGATTTTTTAGTCGATAACAAGATCGTTTTCAATACGCCGCAGGTAGCGAGTGCCTACGAAAAGATGCGCGAGCTGAGCGATTCTGGAGCACTCCTGATCGGTGCTCCCACCGATTGGTGGGAAGCCGATGCCCTGGTGCAGGGTCAGGCCGCGATGCAGTGGGGCGGCCTGTGGTCGTACCCAACAATCGCAAAGGCGCTGGGCGACGACATCGGCGGAATGGCCTGGCCCGCGCTGGATGCCGCCGGGCACCCTGCAACCTTTCTCGGCGGCTGGTCGGCGATGGTCAATGCTCAGGGACGGCATATTGAAGAGTCCAAAAAATATCTCCAGTGGCTCTGGATTGATGGTCTTAAGATACAGGAAGACTGGTGCCTGGGCTACGGATTCCATGTGCCGCCGCGCCTTAGCCTGGCCCGCTCGGCCGCGCCGCTGCAGATTGGTGTCGCGGCGAATGCCGTCAAAGACCTGAATATCTGGGGCCGCTCCCTGCCCCCAGAGTGGAATTCGGCGATGGGTACGGCCCTTGCCGACGCCGTCACCAACATTCTCAAAGAAGGCCGCCCTGCTGCCCCGGAGCTCGCCACAGCCGCGAGAAAATGCGAACGAGAACTCAGCCGCCTCTTGGAATAATCTATGCCAATTTTGCAGAAAAGTCAGGCCGACCGCTCGGCGACATTCGCCTTCTGGGCCTTCGTCACTCCGGCACTGCTCGGCCTAACCGTCTTCACGCTCGTACCGATTGTCTGGGGCTTTTTGCTCAGCCTCTCACATGCCCAGAATACGATCCATCCCGGCCATTTTATCGGATTCCGTAACTACGCCGATTTGCTGACTGATGAGGCGTTTCTGAAGTCATTGGTCACGATTTTTGTCTTCGCACTGTTTATCGTGCCGCTGACATTTGCGGTCTCGCTGGGCCTGGCCCTGCTGGTCAACAAGATCGGCTGGGGCCGGTCGTTCTTCCGCACGGTGTTCTTCATCCCCTCGGCCGTATCGTATGTGGTGGCCTCGCTGATCTGGAAAGTCAGCCTCTTCAACGGCCTGCCCTTCGGCTTCGTAAACCACATCATTGGGCTCTTCGGGGCACATCCCGTGGCCTGGATCGGTACGGCCCATCCGCCCTGGTACTGGCTGGTGCTGGTGACGGTCCGCCTCTGGCTTCAAGTCGGTTTTTTCATGATCATCTTTCTGGCAGGTCTGCAGGAAATTCCCAAGTCGCTTTATGAGGCCGCCGCGGTGGACGGGGCACCTTCCGGCTGGCCGGTCCTACGCTATATCACACTGCCCCAGCTGAAAGCGACCTCGGTCTCCGTGCTGCTGCTTAACTTGATCGCCGCCTTCCAGGCTTTTGATGAGTTCTACAACATCTTAGGCGGCTCGGGAGCTTCTATCGGCAATGCATCGCTGGCCCGCCCCCCCCTGGTCTATCTGTACTCTCTGGCCCTCAGCAATCAGGACTTTGGACGCGGGGCGGCAGGCGGCTTTATTCTCACGGCCTTGATCTTCGCTGTGACCCTGCTGCAGGGGCGTATTTTCGGATTTGGCGGGTCGGAGAAATGAACAAAAACAACGTTTTGAACCAGCTTCCTCGCTATCTTCTTCTGCTTTTCGTGGCCTTGCTCTTTCTCATCCCGTTTTATCTCATCGGGCGAAATGCCCTGATGACCGATGGCGAAATCACGTCGCTGCACTGGGCCTGGCTGTCTCCGCATCCGCAGTGGGGCAATTTCAGTGCGCTGTTTCATGACACCGCGGCACCGATGCTGACAGGGCTGGCGAATTCCGCAGTCATCGCCGTGGTCACGCTGGTCTTTCAGATGCTGTTTTCCTCGATGGCGGGCTATGCCCTGGCACGGATCCCCGCACGGGGCCGGAACGTCGTATTTTTCCTGATTCTGGCGACGCTGATGATTCCGGGGGCGGTGACATTTGTCCCGACCTTCGCCGTCATGGCCTACCTGGGCGGAGTGAACACGCGCTGGGGCATTATCGCGCCGGGGGTGTTCAGCGCGTTTTCCATCTTTCTATTCCGGCAGTTTTATCTGCGCTTCCCCACCGAGATTGAGGAAGCCGGACGGCTCGACGGCCTGAGCTACTTCGGCGTCTACTGGCGCCTGCTGCTGCCAAACTCCACCAATATCATCATGGCCCTGGGCGTCCTGACTTTTATCGCCAGCTGGAACGCGTTTCTCTGGCCGCTGGTGATCGGGCAGGACCCGTCGGCCTGGACGGTGCAGGTGGTACTTTCGACGTTTCTTTCATCCCAGAAGCTCAACCTGCCCCAGCTCTTCGCCGCCGCCGCCGTGGGAGTCGCCCCCCTGGTGCTGGTCTTTCTGGTGATGCAGCGGTATATTGTGGAAGGGGCGAAGTTCTCAGGCGGGAAAGAATAGTCCGAAAAAAACGCCCGGGGCCATCGGCCCCGGGCGTTTCCTATCCCATCCTACTTTTTTACAAACTTCAGAGCGGTGGCGTTCATACAATAGCGCAGGCCCGTCGGCTTCGGCCCATCGTCGAAGACATGGCCCAGGTGGCTGCCACAACGCGCGCAAACGATCTCTGTGCGCTCCATAAGAAGACTGGTGTCGCTCTGTCTCACGATGCTGCTTTTGGTGAGGGGCTGCCAGAAGCTGGGCCAGCCGGTTCCCGAGTCGAACTGCGTTGCCGTGCTGTAAAGCGGATTGTCGCAGGCAACACACTCATAAAGCCCCTTCGCCTTCGCCTCATACTGACCGGAGTACGGGGGGTCGGTCCCGGCTTGGCGCAGGACATGGTACTGGGCGGGGGTCAGGATCTTTTTCCACTGGGCGTCGGTCTTCATCACCGGAAAGCGGTGTGCGGGCAGAGAGACACCCGGCTGCGAAAGGCCCCAGCGGCCCAGAAGCAGCGAGGCCCCAACGACCCCGGCAGCTCCCAATCCGTTCCGCAGCAGCTCCCGTCGTGTCAAATTCGTCATTGTCTTACCTCTTAATAGTATATACCCACGACGGCGACAAAAAGTTCATTTAAAAATTCACTGAAAAGTCTATGGCAGGCAAAGATAGGTCCGGCAGTACTCCACAAAGTCAATCGGCATGGCCGTCGGTTTACCTGTCGAACGAAAGATATAGCAGCCGCTCTGCTCGGCGTGTGCGTACTCCTTGCCGGTTCTTGGACAGATAAACCGCAGAGCGACCGACCAGGCCGACTTGCCGAGATGCGTCATCCAGAGGCGGACGCTCACGGCATCTTCCAGCCGAATGGGCAGCTTATAGACGATCTCGGTACGTGTCAGAACCGCCGTCAAGTCCGCCGCGTGCAGCCGCTCAGTTGGCCAGGGACTGGTCTGCTGAAACGCCGTCCGCGCATCTTCCAGCCAGCGCACATAGGTGGCATTATGCACGAGGCTGGAGGGATCAAAATCATAGTACTGGGGGGAGAGTTGATATTCGAACGCGTTAGTCATGCAATATTTCTTCCAAAACAGCCGCCAGCAAGGCAGCCAGATTCCGAACAGAGTCTTTGTGCATGATTTCTTGTCCATGCGAGTTTTCAGCCCCGAAGGCCAGCGTTATGGGCCTGGCGACCAGCCCATAAGATGCGCCGCAGGAGGCATCACTTCCTCCCCGGGACAGAGTCTGAAAATGAGGAGTTTGGCCGACACGCTCCGCCGCTCGGGCCACCAGATCGATGTCCGACGCCTGCATCGCGCTGTACGAGTCGCTGACCCAGACCGTCGGCTGGCTGTCCAGAGGAAACGGACTCTCCGGCACACAGGGTCCGATCTCCAGCGCGATCCCAATGGTCGCCGGCCGTTGCCGCAGCATCCAGAGTGCTCCCTGTCCGCCCACTTCCTCAGCGGTGGTGGCGGCGAACAGGATGCGCTCCTGCCAGTCGACCGGCGCATCTTGGAGGCTTTCCAGCGCCAGAAGCAGGGCCGCCAGATCCGCGCGGTCATCTAAAAATGGTGCCGCCACAAAGTCCCCGACTTCCGTGACGACCCGCCGCGACGGGTGCAGCACGACACGAGTGCCGGCCCTTACGCCCGCAGCCGCAAGATCCGAAGCGGACAATCCTGTGAATATTCGGGAGTCGGCCCAGGTCAGCGCACGCTCTTTCGCTTGCACCGCGACGCTGCCAGGGTCAGTCGTATGGATGCTCCCAAACGAGACGATGCCCGGCAGCGAGCCGCTCGATGCCATAATCAGAACGGGACATTCGCCCCATTTCCAGGGGAACAGCCCGCCCAGGGGGGCGACCGCCAGCCGTCCATCCGCTTCGACCCGCTGCACGATCAGCGCGATCTCGTCCAGATGCGCCATGACAATGATCTCAGGCCGCTCGGGTATCGTGCCCGCGCCCGGCAGAGACACCAGCAAGTTACCCCGGGCATCGGCCTCGGAGACACAGCTCAGCCGCAGCACATGCGCCGCAACCGCTTCCCGCACCGCTGCTTCCTGCCCCGGGGGGCCGGGCAGCGCGACCAGCTCGCGCACTAATTGGATTGAGTTCAGCATAAGTTTCCTGTCGCCTGAGTGTACTGCATGCGGGATCAAATTTCGACGCGGGAAGCCGCGTTCAAACTAATTCTCAAAATTAATCCTCCGGCAATCGGTCATACACCGCACACTTCGCCCCTACCCGCAGCGCCCACCCCGAGTCTCCGTAGCTCCAGTGCCACCATTCGCCCAGGTAATTCGTCAGGCCGGTCCTCTCCAGCGTGCTGAAGAGCAGGTGGCGGTTCTTTTGCGCCTCCTCTGACAGCCCCTTCGTATCGCCCGGCGCACTGGTTTCATCCATCTCAAAGGGCGAGGTCATGTCCAGCCATTCCTGCGTTTTGACGTCGATCAAGCTGAAATCCACGGCTCCGCCGGTGGTATGCGGCGGCGGACAGGGATCGTCCGGCGGGGCGGACATGGTGTTTGCGATCCGGTGCAGGGTCGCTTTCTTCCATTCCGGGTGTTTTTTGGCGAATTCGCCCTTGATCTCTTCGTACATAAATCGCTGCTGGGCCAGAGGACGAAAGCCTTCGATGATGATAAGGTCGGTTCCGGTGGGCAGTGCCTCAGCAGCTTCCGCTAGCATTTCCGCGACACGCTGACGCACTTTGGGCGTCCGCTTCATCTCCGCAAACTTCGGGTGCTTCTCAGCAAAATGAATGCGCTTCGAGAGCGTGCGCGGGTCTACCAGCGGTTCCCCATTGTCTTCAATCGGCACGGCACGCAGCCTGGTCAGAGGCTCACCAAAAGAACGAGGCATGAGAGTTTACTTTCTAATTTTTGGCAGGCAGGAGAGGACGAGTGACTGAAAGTCACTCGCTAGGTGAGGCACCCTCCGGGTGTAAAGAGAGCAGACCGATTGCCTAAGCTGCTTCTTCATACGAATCCGACGTCCGCAGGACGCTTTACCTAGCGAGTGGTTTTCAACCACTCGTGCTATTTTGTTTCACTTCAATTTGTTTCAATTAAAGCCGATACCGCCGCGAACTGGTCTTTCAGCGCGGGATAGAGACCACGGTATACGGCATTATATTTTTGATACACGGCATGCGCCCCTGGGTTGGGTGCCGTCTCGGCGACGGTATGGATCGCCGCTTTGCAGGCATCGGCCACGGTAGAATATGCCCCCGTTCCAACTGCTGCCAGAAGGGCAACTCCCAGAGCTGGCCCTTCATCACCCGAAAGCGTCAGGTGCGGGTACCCGGTGACATCGGCATGGATCTGGTTCCACACGGGAGACTTCGCCCCGCCGCCCGACGCCCGCACCTGCGTTATTGGGATACCAATCTCGTGGAAGATCTCAAACGTATCGTTGAGCGCATAGGCGACACCTTCCAGCACCGCCCGCGCGAAATGCTGCCGCTTATGGCGAAGTGTCATGCCGAAGAAGACGCCCCGCGCATTCGCATCCGGGTACGGCGTTCGCTCCCCAGTCAGGTAAGGCAGGAAAATCAGCCCTTCGGACCCGGCAGGCACGAGGTTGGCTCCAGCGGACATCAGGCTGTACGGATCCTGCCCCGTCGCCTGCCCCACGACCCCCTCCGGCTGGAAGAACGTATCCCGCAGCCAGCGCAGCGACCCACCCGCCGACAGCACGACCCCCATCGTATGCCACTTGCCCGGCACCGCATGGCAGAACGTGTGCACCCGCAGCTTTGGATCGGTCGCAGGCGTGTCCGAGTAGGCAAATACGACCCCGCTCGTGCCGACGGTG
The DNA here is from genome assembly GCA_025354405.1 of Armatimonadota bacterium. GTDB lineage: Bacteria > Armatimonadota > Armatimonadia > Armatimonadales > Capsulimonadaceae > JANXMY01. The sequence goes on along the minus strand of JANXMY010000073.1, from coordinate 2,179 downwards.
CTGGAGACGATCCCTGTCTCTACAATCCCGCTGCCCACCGCCCCCGCGGCCTGGTCCCCAGCCCCGCCGACCACCGGCGTCCCGGCGGCAAGGCCCGTCAAACTTGCGGCTTCGGCGTGGATATGCCCCGTGATCTCGATGCTCTCGGCACACTCCGGCATGAATGACCGCGGAATACCCGCCGCCTCCAAAACCTCCAGCGACCACTGCCGCTTCGCCACATCGAGCAGCGCGGTCCCGCTGGCATCGGAGACTTCAGTCGCATGGACTCCGGTCAGCTTGTACCGGATATAGTCTTTGGGCAGCAGCACTTTGACGACACGGTCATAGATCTCCCGTTCGTGGTTGCGCAGCCAGACGATCTTTGGGGCCGTGAAGCCCGTCAGTACCGGATTTGCGATATACTTGACCAGGTTCTTCGACCCGACCTGCGCCGTGATCCAGTCACACTCGGCCTGCGTCCGCTGATCGCACCAGAGAATGGCGGGCCGCAGTACGCGGTTATCTTTGTCCAGAAACACCGACCCATGCATCTGCCCCGACAGCCCAATACCCGCGATCTCGTCTCCGCGCACCCCCGCCTTCTCCAGCACGGCCTTCGTCGCCGCCACGACCGCCTTCCACCAGTCGTCAGGGTCCTGCTCCGCCCAGAGCGGCCGGGGTGTTGAGAGTGGATACTCCCGCGTGTCCGAAGCCACCGGCTGCCCCGCTTCCGTGATCAGCAACGCCTTCGTGCCGCTCGTTCCAATGTCAAGACCTAAGTAATAGGGCATTTATTTTTCTCCTGAAGCTAAAGTCAGTTCTAAATTCTCAAGTTCGCCAATGATCAGTCCGGGGAGTTCTGGGGGCGCAGAGGCAAGGTGTAGTGTCGCCGCTTTGAACTCACGCACGTTGTCTTTCACCGACTCAAGATCTCCAATTTCTTTGTTTCGGGTAACAGAGGCGAATGTATTCATACGCTTTCCAGCAGGCAATAGGCGCCCCTCAAACGTCCCTACCGCGTTATTGTATTCAGTCTCTAAAGACTGAATTTTCTTACCCACCGCAGCAAATTTGTCGACAAAATCGCAGGCCGCTTTGTAAATTGCGTCTCCACATTTTTTGATGTCGTCGGCCTCCTTTTCGATAGAAGCGCGGCGCCAAAGTTGGTTAGCCACTTTCAATAACATCATCAAGGAATTCGGTCCACAAACAATAATTTTTTGTTTGAGTGCATCTTCAGTCAAAGTCGGATCGTTCTCAACTGCAGCAGAATACAAATTTTCCGCAGGCAAAAATAGTACGACCATCTCCACGGCATCTTGATGTGCTAGAAAATAATCTTTGGAGGCAAGGTCTGCAACACGCGCTCTTACATTTGTACAGTGCTGTTTCAGTTTGATATTTCGTTGGTCTTCGTTCTTTGCTTGATATGCCTCGACGCATGCGTCCATGACTGCCTTCGCATCCACGATGAGTTTCTGACCATTCGGCAGAGAAATAATTAGGTCTGGAATTCTTCGGCCGTCCCCAGTGTCGTGACCCAACTGCTCGACGAAATGACACTTTTCTTGCATACCGACAAACTCGACAAGCTGCTTAAGCATTAACTCCCCATACATTCCCTTGACTTTGGGGCTGGCACTCAGTGCATATGTCAAAGCTTGAGCCTGATCATGCAAAGAACGTTCTGCTTTTTGGAGCTCAGTAATTTGCTGGGTAAGGCTTCCATGACTTTCCTGCGAATCTTTCGCCATGCGCTTGATCGACTCGTCGTACGCTAAAAGCTTCGCCTGCAACGGTTCCAGTGTCAAGGCCACTTTATCCGCATGCTTTTCCAGCTCAACATCACTTGATTTCTGCAATGATTTTGCAAGTGCTTCAATGCCTTGTTTTGCCTCAAACATCGTCTCTTTGAGTACAGTGTCGCTGATGATTTTGAATTCACGTGCCGCATCTTCGCCCGTCTGTTGTTTCGCAAGGGCAGCAGCCAGATTTTTCCGCTCACTCGCGAGGGACACTTGCAAAGCTTCAATAGTACTCGCCATGTCCGTCATGTGCGCACGTGCATTTTCAACATCTGCACTCGCCGTCGCAGCCCGCCCCACAGCTGTATTGTGTTCACCCAAGAGCATATCGTGCTTGGTGGACCATACAGTCGCCCTTTGCTCTGACTTGTCTTTTGCCTCCACTGCCGAAA
>JANXMY010000034.1 GCA_025354405.1 Armatimonadota bacterium | reverse complement strand
ACCAAAGCAGTTTGATGACGCTTTATGTAAATGGAAAGATTTGGTCACGAATTGCTACCACGATTAGACCTTTTCGTGAATTAGACAGCACCGCGAATCCTGGCATTGGCATTGGGCATGAAGGCAGTGATCCTTTTCTTGAAAACTTTCATGGCTCAATTGACGACATTCAACTTTTTGACATCGCTTTAACACAAGGGCAAATTAGTGCTTACTATTCCAGAGTAACGGAACAATTGGGTCATACGCCTTTTATTCCGTAGTGTCTGAATAATACGAGATTGTGAAAGTGTAAAAAGGACAGATAACAAAACCAGTGCTACCAGCAACCTAACAATGCGCTGCACCTGACGCCACCCGCCCGGTTTGCTCTGCATTTATGGTAGGCTGTGCTTGCGGGTGTCGCAGGTGAGCTAGGTCGTTAGGTTGCTGGGCGTCGGCCCTGTTCTGTTGCACCGTTGCCAAAAGGAAAATACTATGAATTCGTTATCGGTGATTGCGCCATATAAATATGAGGGAATGTGGGTCTTCGATGATGAGCAAGCGGGTTTAATCAAAGAGCCGCTTGTGGAAGGCGCAGACACCATGATTGATGCCATGATCACGGACATTCCCGATGCCGACAAAGGCTTTCGCATCGTCTTTTCCGCGGCTGCATTTCCAAGCTATCAGCATAAATTGGAATGGGTTCGTCCTGAATTGAGCGGCAATGTTTATCGGTCTGCGGAGTTAGGGATGGAGGGCTGGCTTTGTCCGGCTCTGTTCAAGTATTTCTCGGAAGCCCCATCTTCGATATACCTGAAAGTGGAAGCCAAACAGCCAGCAACCTAACAATGCGCTGCACCCGACGCCGATGAACTACGGCGCTTGAACGCAGGGCCAAGGGCTTATCTTTCCCGTAAACCCCTTTCAATTCCTCTGCTTTGCGGCTATAATATTAACCTGGACTACGCATGGGATCCCACTAAAGCGACCAGCAATATCCAAAAGCACAGTGTCTCTTTTGAGGAAGCGCAAAGCGTTTTTGAGGACCCGATGGCGACAGTTTTTGAGGCCGAGGAGCATTCGGAAATAGAAGTGCGTGAGTTTATCGTCGGTCACTCCAACCAAAATCGCCTGTTGCTCGTTTGCTTTACCGAGCGTCAAGATGGTATTCGCCTTTTCAGTGCACGTCGAGTCACCCGTTTTGAGCGAGAAGACTATGAAAACAGTAAATAAGGCTACACTAAAAATCTCTGATCCTGATACGATTTCCGAGGTACTTTTGCCGGAGTATCGGTTTGACTACAGTAAGGCTAAGCCTAATCGTTTTGCCCCGCGCGAAGCAGCACTGAAAATGGTCAAATTAGATGCGGATGTCGCGGCAGTGTTTACTACGGAAGAAGCAGTCAACACAATCCTACGGGCACTTATTCAATCCATGCCCCAAACCGTTCACCGTGAGACAGCCTGACTGGTCAAAGGACAGGCCAGACCTACGCCGTCCCCCCATGTCGATTGGAATTTTATTGACAACCCCCGGCAAAAATGGTACACTGTTGATAACAAAATGTACCTCGATGAAAGAAAACAGAAGATACTCAGTGCGGTTGTACGCGACTATGTAGAGACGGTTAAGCCGCTCGGCAGCGAAGAGCTGGCGGCGCGTCATCAGTGGGGCATTAAGAGCGCGACGATCCGCAACGAGATGGCGGAGCTAGCCGAGATGGGCCTCCTGCGGCAGCCGCATACGAGTGCGGGGCGCATTCCGTCGGACCTCGGCTACCGGTTTTATGTGGATCATCTGATGCTGGTGTCGCCGCTTGATGAAAGTGCGTTTTCGGGTACCGGCGAAGAAGACCTGGCACTCGAAATGGACCGGCTCCTGCGCCGCACCTGTGCCCTGCTCACGCGCACGACTTCTTACACTTCCATTGCGACACCCCCCCGCCCGGACGATACCCAGGTGCGCCAGGTATTTGTTTCGGCAGCCGGAGATGACCGCCTCCTGCTGGTGCTGCTGCTGAGTACCGGCCAGATCGAGAACCGCCTCGTCTGCCTGTCCCACGAAGAAGTCCCCGTTTCCTCGGACATTGTCCCTCTGGTGAACGCCCTCAGTGCGGCGTTTGGCGGCAAGCCGCTGGATACCCTGGCCGCCGAGCTGTTTCCTGCACCCACCGAATTCGCACCCTTTCAAAGAGCGCTGTATGCCACTCTGGCCGCCGCCGCGCAGCAAATGGCCCTGGCGGCAGCAGACAACGACACCGTTTATCTGGAAGGTGCCAGCGAGATCCTGCGCCAGCCGGAGTTCCGGGATGTCGCCAAGATCGAAAGCGTGCTGGAGACTTTGACACGCGGGACCCTTCTCTTTCAGACCTTCTCCCGCGCCCTCCTCGGGCCGGATGTCACGGTGGTCATCGGCACGGAAAGCCACATTCCGGCGATGATGGAGTGCAGCGTCGTTACAGCTTCCTACTACGTCGGCAGCCGCAAGCGCGGCACACTCGGTGTCGTTGGCCCGACCCGCATGGACTACGACCGGGCGGTCCCCGCCGTCGGCTTCTTCTCACGCGCACTCAGCCGGACACTCACTCGCCTCGCCGGCATTTCCTAACAAACCCATTTCTAAGGCGGTCTCCATGCACCCTTTGACACGACATTCTTTTTCCTGCACTGCCGCGCTCGCCCTGTTTTCCCTCGCGGTGAGCCCGTCATCCGCGCAGGCTCCCACCCTGCTCGGCACCCCCCCAGCGGATTTGACCCTGCTTCGACAGTCACTGGCGCTGCTGGCCTCGACCGGACCGCTGCAGTCTACCTCGACCATGCAGATGAGTGGCAGCAAGCAGGGAATCTCTTTTACGTTCCGCGAACAGGTGTCGATTATCGCCAAACAGCCCGGCAAGTTCCGCGCTGAGATCACCCAGTACGCTGCCGACAATTCTCCGCAAGCACATCTTCTGGTCGTTTCTGACGGCCTGAAAGTCTGGACTTATCGACCGGGCACCAATCAGTACTCGGTGCGATCGTTCAAAGCTTTCCATGACGCAAACGATGACATGACAGCCCTGGGCCTTGCCATGGGCGGCTTCTTTTTAGGGGAAGGGCATGATCTGGCGGTCGGCCTGCAAAGCATTACCAAAGACACGACGCCGCTGACGCTGAAAGAGCTGGCCAAGAACGGCGTCGTCGCAACGCAGCGTACCGAAGGGGTGGACGGCGAAGATGATTACGTCTATCGCCTTGCATTGGTCAATCAGGGCATTACCTACCGCTTTGTGATCAACCCCCACACAGCAGTGCTGCGGCAGATTGAGCTATCTGGCAAGCAAAACGGTGTGACGATGGCCTTTCGCGAGACGATTGCGACCCTGGGTAAGCCTGAGAGTATTGCAAAAGCGGCATTCCGATTTGTCCCTCCTGCCGGGGCGGTCAAAATCGCAGTGCTCTCAGTCGACCCGTTTTAGGCGGGATTCAGGCTCGGTCTCGATTGACAGCTCACGTCTGAATTCGGTATAATATAGGCAGGAAAAGTTGCAGACGAAACGGGAAGGAGCGAGAAAATGCTGAGCCTCTCTAAACGCGCCGATTATGCACTGCTTGCGCTCTCGCACCTGGCCGTCACACAGGCGGAGGACCCGAAGCGGCTGGTCAATACGAAGGAAATCGCCGAGCAGTACGAGATCCCTGGGGAGCTGCTGGCGAAGATTTTGCAGATGCTGGCCCGCAGCGGCATCGTCGCTTCGCACCCCGGCCCGACCGGCGGCTATCGATTGCTTCGGCCGCCGGCCGCGATCAGCATCGCCGAAGTTATCACCGTGATCGACGGACCACTTTCGATTCTCCAATGCTCGAATGGTCATGGCGAGAGCTGTAAACAGTTCAGCCGCTGCACCATCCGGGACCCGATGGCAGAGATCGAGCGGCGCGTCAAAAATCTGCTGCAGGATATCACGCTGGAAGATGTGAGCGCCGCCGCGCCGGCGAGTGATGTCAACCCGCTGTTTGAGGATTTTTCTCGCCGCCGTTTCGCTGTCGGTCTGACCCTGGACTAATTTCCGTACTTTCAGGATTTCCACGCATCCAACTGGTTTAAAACGCTGCCATGCCGACTTTTCCCATTTATCTCGATAACAATGCGACCACCCGCACCGACCCGCGCGTGGTTGATGCCATGCTGCCGTATTTCTCTGAGATCTATGGCAACGCCGCCTCGCAAAGCCATTCCTTCGGCTGGGCTGCCGCAGAAGCGGTGAGCACGGCGCGAACACAGGTCGCAGCGCTGATCGGCGCAGACCCACGCGAGATCGTCTGGACCAGCGGAGCAACCGAATCCAACAATCTGGCAATTAAAGGCGTACTAGACGCTTTCCCCTCCGCCGAAAGCCATTTTATCACCGCCGTCACCGAGCATCAAGCCGTGCTGGATTCCGCGCGTCACCTGGAACGGAGCGGCCGCTGCGTGACATATCTCGGCGTAGATACAAACGGTCAGATTTCGCTGAGCGACCTTGTGGCCGCATTTAAGCCAGAGACCGTGTTGGTTTCGCTGATGATGGGGAACAATGAAATTGGGACGCTCCAGCCCGTCGCCGAGATTGGGGCTCTCTGCCGCGAGCGCGGGGTTCTGTTCCATTCGGATGCGACCCAGTGCATTGGAAAAATGCCTGTCAGCCTGGAAACGCTGCCGATCGATCTGATGTCGCTCACCGCGCACAAAATGCATGGCCCGAAAGGGGTCGGAGCTTTGTATGTTCGCCGCCGCGCCCCGCGAGTCCGCCTCTCCGCCCAGATGGACGGCGGAGGCCACGAGCGCGGAATGCGGTCAGGGACGCTCAACGTTTCCGGCATCGTAGGCTTTGGCAAGGCCGCACAGATCAGCCAAGAGGAGCTAGTCGAAGAGCAGGCAAAGTTGATCTTCCTGCGGGACCGGCTGATCAACGGCCTGTTGGGGAGCGTCGAGGGCACTCGTCTCAACGGCCACCCGACCGAGCGTTTGCCAAACAACGCGAATATCGCATTCGAGGGCCTTGAAGCGGATGCGCTGATCGCCAGTCTGCCGGAAGTCGCCCTCTCCACCGGGTCGGCTTGCTCCTCCGAAGCCATCGGACCCAGCCACGTCCTCAGCGCGATCGGCCTGGGCAAGCTCGCGAATTCGTCTGTGCGCTTCGGCGTCTCGCGCTACACGACTGAAGAAGAAGTCGACTGGGTCGTAGGCAAAGTGGGTGAGATTGTCAGTCGCCTGCGCCGTTTGAAGTAAGCTCAAAAAAGAACTACTGCTATGAATGAGCCGGAAACCAAGCCGCCCGCACCGGGGCCGCAAAACACGGAAAAGGCTGAGACAGCGATCGAGATCGTGACCTGCCCGGAGTGCGGACGCCGCCTGCTGACCAAAACAAGCATGCTTTGCAACTGGTGCGGTGCAAAGATCAACGATCAGGACTATCAGGCCCGTGCCGCCTTGAACCGGCTTGAACGCGACCAGCAGGAGCGTACTGATCTGGAAGTGGTCATTCAGGAAGAAGCGGAGCTTGGCATTTTAGGCCGCCTGCGCCGTCTCGGTAAACAGAACAAAGCCAATGGGCGCAGCGACACCCCACTTTAAGCAATTGATACGAGAAATCCGCGAAAGAAGAGTTCGATAGCCATTATGCAACAAGACATGAGCGAAGAGCCGCTGAAGAATATCAACCTCGAGTCCGCAATTCTGGGCCTGAAAATGACGCTGACGCCTGAAGAGGGTGCCGACGCGCGCCGCCACTTCCTGGAGCTTCTCCGCGAAAGTGTTCTTGCCGTGCCGACCATGTCCCCGGTCGCCACCATGGAAGATGGCTCCATCGCTCCCGGTGCGGATATCTCGCTGCTGATCGTCACCAATGAAGAAGGCGTCAGCGGCGTTCCCACCTTTACCCAGCTTGGCTTCCTGCGTGCCGTCCTCCCTCACATGGAACATGGCATGTTCCTCACCGGTGCCCAGCTCAGCAACATTCTAGGCGGAAGCGAGCATAAACTCTTCGTAGACGGCCCGGATATTCACGCCGAAGTCCAGGTGGAAGAGATGCAGATGATGATCCAGGCTACGCAGCTGATGGAGCAGATGCAGCAGCAGGCCGCCGGCAGCAATGAGCGCTTGGAAATAGCCCTCGCGGTCCTCGCCGGGGAAGATATTTCCGATAATCGCGATGCCGTGATGACCGCGTTTCTGGAAGAATTCAGCCGCGTCCCCATCGCCGGAGACCAGGACGAAGACGCCGACTGCATCGTGCTCAGCACCGGGGCCGCGGAAAACAACCCAGAGACGCCCCAGGAGCTGGAGATGCTGACCCAGGAAGGCTCTCTGCTCTGCTTTACGAGCGAAGACGCCATGCGCGTCTGGGACCCCACCGGCCGAACCTCAGTCGTCCTCCCCGGCCCCATCATCGCCCAGGTCGCCGCTCAGGCGGAAGTTCACAGCCTGCTGATCAACAAAGGCAGCGCCAACCAGCGCGCCCTGCGGATCGCGGATGGGCGGGTTGAGGTGGTGTAAGCCGCTCCTTTCCCCAATTCTGGGGGAACGGAGTGGAAGATTTGTGGGCCAATTTTTTGGCAAGTTATTTTAAGCCCCTGACGTGGTTGTCCGCGTTAGGGGTTTTGTGGTTGTTGGGTGAGGACGGGGACAGGGAAAAAATTTCTCTTGCAAGTGGCGTAAATGCAGTATAATGGCGAAGGGCGTAAAGTGCGATTCATTCGCAAACTATCAGAGGACGAGCGATGGATTTCCACGGAGGCGAAAATGAGCTATCGTTTTTTTTCGTAATTCACTGATCAAAGTTGGCATCCTCAGTGTTGGAATTTGCGCTATCTTCTATGACGCGTTGACCGGGAAGAACGTAGGCAGTCTAACTACCCTCATTCTTTTAGCTGCACTCGTAGTCATCGGGAATGGCTGGCTGACTTACATGATGTTCAAAGCCAAAAAACGTGAGCAGGAAATGCTGCGTATTGGTGACAACAACTTACCATATGACCCAGTACATGACCCAATCGATCCTGAGCCGCAGTTTCCTGCTCAAGCAAAGGAGCCATCTGAGCCCGGAGTCTGGCCCCCATTACCGAGTCAGCCGACGGGCTGAAGACGGTGTCGTTAGCTCAGGGTACCGGCAGCCATAAGAGTGTGTTTTTCTAACTGGAGTTCGGCTGTGCGGGTGGCTGTCAAGGGTGATATGACAAAGCAGCTTGCTCAATTGAACTTTGGTGGGCGTTGAACCCGGATTGGAAATCCGGGTTCGATACACACAAGCGGGCCGAATGGTTGAAAAACCACTCGACCTGCTCCTCCACGTCCTACCCCTCTTAAACTCCCACACCCCTACTTTGCCGCACCCATCGCGTCCGGAAAATTCTGAGCATAGAGGCCGCTTCTTAGTGCCTTTGCCGAAGCCGCTGCCAGGCTTTCCGGGGTTTCGCCGGGGTGCAGGGCGACATCGGCAGGGGTGATGGTGAGCAGGGGCCGCTCGGAAAGCAGCACACTGGGGCCTCTCGCGGCGATCTGATAGAGCTGCAGGCCGCCATCAAGCAGGGTGTTGAACTGGGTGACAATCGCCAGGGCCCGGGAGCCGTCGGGGTCAGCGAGAGTCGGAAGACTGCGGTTGACATACACAATGTCCTGGCCGCCACCGGCGGCGGGATGCGCGAGGGCATGGGGGGCGTTGGTGACGTGGCGGACCGCGCTGACCGTCACGGGGACGTTCAGGTCCTTCAGCTCCTGGGTGATCAGGCTGACGCGCTCGGCAGCCTCCGGGTGATCCTGCAGGATTCCCAGTGTCACTTGGGGGCCCGAGTTCTCGAAATCGCCCAGACGCTCCATGAATGTCAGCATCCCCACGGCATCAAACCCCGCCTGATGCATTAAAATCGTTCCCCCGTGGTCAGCATCGCGCTCCGCGGTCTGGCTGTAGCGCGTATTCATGATGCCGAGCTGGGCCAGCTGCGCCCCTTCGACGAGATTGGAGAGGTCGCGGGCCGGAACGTGAGCGAAGATCGCGACCAGCATCCCCGCCAGCATCTCGGAGGACATCTTGCTCTGTTCATGGGACAGCGATTGGATATGATGATGGGCGCTGTGGGTCATTTCGTGGGCGATCACGCCCGCCAGCTCGTCATCGGAGCGCACGATTTTCAGCAGGCCGGTGTTGACGTAGATCTGACCGCCGGGGAGCGAGAATGCGTTCACGGCTTTATCTTTGACGATATGAAAGTGCCAGGTAAAGGGAAACACGCGGTCATTGCCATACTCAGCCGGAAAAGCCTGGGCATTTACGACCGCGGACAGTCGATCCCCAATCTGGTCTATTCGGGTTTGTGTCGGTTTATCGTCAACAAGCTTAAGCTGCTTGGCGACCTGGTCGGCGGCATCCTGCCCCTGTTTGACTTCGTCCGCCATCTGCTTTTTGTCCCGTGCCGTCAAGGGGGCCGCCGGATACATTGCGACGGAGTGTGTCTCAGCGGCCCGGGTCGACAGTCCGCAGGGCAGAACAGAAAAGACTGCGGCAGTCGTGAGGAGTATATGCTGAAGTCGTTTCATGGCGTGAATGTGCCTTTCCAAATACAGGGCTGATATGTCATAATGATCTCATGCTGCTGCGCGTGATCATTTTGGTACTGATCGGTCTATTTTTCTCGGCGGAGGCACCAGCGGGCCCTCTGCCCGCCAGGTCGCTGGATTCACTGGTTGCAGCGACCCGGGCCGACCCTAGCTCCAAAGTGGCCGCGCAAAAACTGGAAGATTCAATCAGTGCAGGTCTGCCGACGCAGCTGTCCAACGACTGGATGGCCGGGCTGCCTGTCGATGTAACCCCTTTGCCTTACGATCTAGGCCAGCTGATTGTTCCCCGTGATTACCTGCCGACCCACGCCGAAGAGCCCCAGCATGACTGGAAATTCGCAAAAGCAGCGTATGTCTACTCGGCGGGACCCAGCAGCGCACAGCTCTTCTGCACGGTCCATTACCCCATGACGACCGATGGCCCGCTGGCACTGCGAGTTGCGAAACTTTTAGCCCTGGCGCACCAAACGCTGACGAATCATACCGGCCAAGAGGCCTTCAACGGCACTGCTCCTTTCGATGTCTGGCTCTGCCGGGGCGGGCAGACAGGCGGCGAGCAGTGGAAGACCAATCTGTACTTATATGACATCGACTCGCCTCGCTCATCCATCGAATGGATCCGCGAGATCACCCACGAATATTCCCATCTGGCACTCCCGGCGATCGGCGGCTACGATGCTCCCGAATACTGGGCGAACGGCTACCTGGGTGAACGGCTCATTGTGCGCTGGCTGATTCGTCAGCCGGACGGTCCAGCGCGGGTCGAGACGATCTGGGGCGACTTCAGCGGTGCCCCGAACTTTGCGCGACTGCTGCTCACGCCCGCGCAGGCACTGTATAAGAAGATCGGGCCGAACACGACCTGGCTGGCCCGCAAAGATGAAACGGGGATGCGCTACCTGATCGGACAAGCCCTGACATTCGACGATAAATACGGCTCGAAGCGACTGGGCAGCGCTTTTGTTCGCCTGCCCCGATTCCATGTCGTCAAAGCAGCAGACCTCGCCGCGGCACTCAGCGAATCGACCCTCCCATGACAGCACTTACTTGCCGCGCCTACGCCAAGATCAACCTGACACTGGATATCGGCCTGCCTCGCCCCGACGGCTACCATCCTATCCGCTCGATCATGCAGACGATCGCTTTGCATGACACGCTGACGGTAACACTCACACCAAGAGCCCCGGGCATAATCTTAGAAGTCACCGGCGGGGAGGCTGACGGCATTCCAATGAATGCCTCAAACCTCGTCTGCCGCGCCGCCGCACTCCTCGCTGGCCCGCTGGCAGGTCTGCACATTTTGCTGCACAAACGTATTCCGTCGCAGGCCGGCCTAGGGGGGGGCAGCAGCGATGCGGCCTCAACGCTGCTGGCCGTGAACACGCTGCTGGGCCTCGGACAATCACGCGCGCAGCTGGCCAAGATGGGGGCATCACTGGGCGCAGATATCCCTTTCTTTCTGACCGGCGGGACCGCCCTGGTCGAAGGCCGGGGGGAGATCGTCACTCCCCTGCCACCGCTCACGCCGCGCTGGCATTTTGTACTCGCGAAGCCGCCGGTGGGCGTCTCCACCGCCGCCGCCTATGCCGCTCTGGATGGTGATTCCGGTCGTATCCCCGGAGCTGCCACGGAGGCCTGGCTGAATGGGTATCAGCGGCTCACCAATGACTTCGAAACCGTTATTTTCAGAGAAAACCCGCAGATTGCTTCCATCGCCGCCTATTTTCGTAAGACAGCCGAAAGTGGGGAAAGTTTCACTCCCCTCCTCTGCGGCAGCGGCGCGACGGTGCTCTGCCGCGTCAGCACACCGGAGAAAGCTATGCAGATCGCCGAAGAAATCAGAGCGGTCCACCAGGCAAGCGTTTGGGTGACGACGACTCAGGAGACAGCGCAATGACTGTGAATACCGTGGTGCTGGCCGGGGGGAAGAACAAGGCCGAAATGCTGGAGCTCACCGGTGTGAGCAACCGTGCCCTGACACGTCTGGGAACACGAACCATGCTGGACTATGTAACAAAAGCCCTGCACCATTCGCCGGCAGTCGGAGAAATCTTTGTGGTCGGAGAAGTTCCGCCCGGGGACAATTACACACAGATTTCCGGTGGAACGACGCTGATCGAAAACCTGCTGGCCGGGCTGCAAGCCGCGCAGCAAGGCGGCCGCTCAGAGCGTATCCTGGTCAGCACCTCCGACATCCCTTTTCTTACCCCAGAAAGTGTCGAGGATTTCGTTCAGCGGGGCCTCGCAAGCGGCGCGGACCTCTGCTGCTCCTATGTTTCCCTTGCCCGCTGCCTCGAACAGTATCCCGAAATGAAACGGACGGCAATCAAGCTGCGCGAAGGACGTTTCACACTGGGGAACCTGATGCTGGTCAACCCCGCTCCCCTGCTGGCCCACCCCGAGATCATTGAAGCTGCCTACGCTGCCCGCAAAAGCCCGGTGCAGGTCGCCAAATTATTAGGCCTAGGCCTGCTGGGGCGCCTGCTGCTGGCACAGACCATCTCCCCTTCCCTGCTGACCATCCGAATGCTGGAACAGGCCGTTGGCCGCCTGCTCGGCGGTATTCATGCGGCGGCGACGCTTTCTTCCTACGCGGAAATCGGAACCGATGTGGACAAGCCCGACGATGTCGAGATCGCTCGGCGGCTTCTGGGAGGCAGTAAACAGGAAGATGCCACGGATTAGAAATCCGAGGTGTGGCGGCTGGGCTCGGAGCAAAACTTGGGCTTATGGAGGGGGGATTCGCCGCCCCCCTAGTCCGGAAAATCCAGGGGAACACGGCTGTTTTTCTCGGGCGAAGCCGGCACAGCAACGGTCGAGCGGGAGCGCGGCGTGCGGAGCCGCTTGTGGGCATTGCCGCGACTATCCTCGGAAGCGGTGTAGCGATTGACCCGGTTACCACCGGATTCCTTGGCAAGGTACATCGCCGCATCGGCAAGATCGATCAAGTCTGCCATACAGGACGCATCTTCCGGACAGGCCGCGATGCCGATGGAGAGGCTGATCGGCAGCTCCATTCCCATCTGTAATTCTTCCAGCTGACGGCGAATGCGGTCGGCGACGGCCATGGCAGCTTCGACCGAGGTTCCCGGCATCAGCCAGGCAAACTCGTCGCCGCCATAGCGGGCGACGATATCCGTATCCCGTGCCTGAGATGCCAGGAGGTGTCCAACCTGACGCAGCGCAATATCGCCCATACCATGCCCCTGCGTGTCATTAACCTGCTTGAACCCGTCCATATCGATCATTGCGACGGCAAGTGTATCAGTGCGCCGGTTAGCATATTCGATTTTAGTACGCAGAACACTCTCGAAGTGCGCACGGTTGTAGAGGCCAGTCAGCGTGTCCCGCTGGGCCGCTTCCAGCACGTCCTCCAGCTGACGATTCAGCCGCAAAAGCGTCTCACGCACGGAGCTGCTGGTACTCTGCCCCACCCCGTAGCCATGTCGAGTCAGATGCTCGTGTGTCGCGACGACAAAGCGGCATTCCGCATCTTCGTTTGCAACACACTGAATCTCAACACACTCAAGAAGACCTGAAGGGAACCCGATCGTGGGAGGCAGATTCTGGACAATACCGCGCAGCAAACCGCGCATGATATCGCAGACTGATCCCGACCGACCGACTTGTTCACGCAGCGCCTCGCCTTCCACGCTGTTCCGGACTGTGACGGCAATCTCCCCGGGACGCCCTCGCGATTCGTCCCACCGCACCACGCCATAGCCCGCCTCCGTCAGAAGCGCAAAGGCAGCCGTTAGGGTCGTCCGCACTTCACTCGCTTCTTCTGAGCCAATAATATCATCCGAGCCGACGACCGATGCCATGAAACGCTCAGCGGAGGCGAACCCGGTTCGATACAGGATATCCGACGTGAACTCCGGGCCAATTTCGCGCGTCATCTGCTCCCGCAGTGTCTGAAAACCACCCGAACCCTCCAAAAGAAACACACGTGTGCCCCATAACTCTCGCCGCCCGGTGACTGGACCTTCATGAAAATGCTTCTGCTGGTTTGTACTTATATTCATATTTACTTCTCGTGCATATCCAACTTTTTGCCTGCTTAATGCCTAGAAAGTAAATAAGCATAAATTATGCCAAATCCATTCGTTTTGTTAGGGGTAATTACTCGTTTTTAGCCGCGTGCGGCGGAGAATCGCAGATTTCGCATCAGCCGAAGCTGGAATATAGTAAATCCGACCAGCATCGCTCCCATGATCCAGGCCGCTGATGTCGCATAGCCGAACTTCAGAAAGAGAAAGGCGTTGTACCAGATTTCCAGTCCCAGTGTTTGCGTTGAGTAGAGTGGCCCGCCGCCGGTCATCACCAGAATATTCTCCGTCGCCTGGAATGAGCCGATGACGGCCCCAACGACATTGATCAAAATCAGCGGCTTCAGAGTCGGCAGGGTGATACGCCAGATCTTGGTCCAGAGGCCCGCCCCGTCCATATCCGCCGCCTCGTACATCTCGTCGGGCACGCTGCGAAGTGCCGCCTGATAGATGATACTTCCCGGCCCCGCTCCCGCCCAGATCGCGGGCAGCACCACCGAAAGAAGCGCGATCTTTGGATCTCCCAGCCATTTGATTGGGTCAGGATACCGGCCGAACAGATGAGCTGCAGAGAGCAGCAAAGAGTTGAATAAGCCCGCCGCCGTGCCATCCTCGAACTGCTTCCACATGAATGTGATTGCGATTCCAGTGGTGACCGCCGGCAAATAATACAAGGTTCGAAATAAGATTTTACCGCGCGGCACTTCGGTCAGTCCTAGTGCCACCAGAATCGGCAGGCAAAAGCCAAGCGAAAGGCTGATTGCCGTGTAAGAAAGTGAGTTTCGAACGCCGTACCAGAATGTCTGCTGGTGGAACAGGTCAATGAAGTTATCCAGCCCGACAAACGTGCTGCGGCCCAAAACATGGTAATTCTGGAAGGCCATGATCAGTCCACGCCCCAGCGGATAGTAGGCCCAGACCGCGATAGTCATCACCGCAGGCAGCATGAAAAGCCAGGCAGCAAGGTGTACCGATCGGGGCAGACCCGCCCCTGTCTCTGTATATACGCGCTCACGGCGCGTTTTCTCTCGGGCCTCGAACCAGCGTTTTCCTGACCATCCGGCAAAGCCAAGGCCAGCGATCAGCAGCAGGCCAAAGATAGCCCAAGCTCCCTGACGCCGGGACTGCATCACTAACGGCGGGACGTACCCAGTCAGCTTCGTATCTACCTCGCGTGCAGCCTTGTCCAGCAGAATCTTCGGGTCGGCATTCGGGTTCTGCTCAATCTCTCCCAGCGGAATCCCCAGCAGGTTGTAAATCTGGTTCATATTCTCGCCGTACGGCTCCGGGTGACCGTTGGCGAACAATGTCTGGTTGGTCTTCAGCCAAACTTTCGATTGGGGCGAAGTGTAATCTTCGTAGCCATACTTCTGCAGTGCGACCGGATTGACCGTGTTGCCGAGGCCCGATTCGACATAGGCCTTCGTACGGATACGGTCGGCTTCGTCACTTGCCATAAACCGGACAAACTGCCAGGCGGCATCCTGAACGCGTGGGTCCTTGATCTGCGAGGAGATGCCCCACATGTAGGCATTGATCTCGTTTGCCGTGATCCCCGTCGGCCCCTTCGGCATGGGCGCGATACCAACGATGCTTGGATTGATCTGCGTGGCATCGGCTTGATTTGCAATCACGTTGCTTTGGTACTGGAACCACATGGCGACCTTGCCCGTCGCCCGGTCCAGCCCCAGATCGGTGGAGTGGGTGGCCACTCCGTGATAGGTCTTGCCATCTTTGCCGACCCAGGGATCGGTCATCAGCTTCTTATAGAACTCCAAGGCCGCTACCCCAGCGGGTGTATTGAATGCGGCAACCCACTGGCCCTTGTCATTCTTTTTTGCGACTTCGCCCCCGGCCTGCCACAGAAAGTTGATCCACCAGTAGGCCGACGCATCGGCGTCAGTCCCAAACTCGAATCCCCAGATGCCCTTAGGCTGATCGGTGATCTTCTGGGCATACGAATAAAACTCATCCCAGTTTTTGGGCGGCTTATCCGGGTCCAGCCCTGCTGCCTGAAACATATCTTTACGGTAGTACAGTGCCTGAACGGCGGCCAGATACGGCACACTATAAATATGACCCCGCCCAGCCCCGCGAAGCACCGGCAGCAGGGTCGGATTGATATGGCTGTAAGTCGCCGGATCGTTTTTGAGATAATCGTCCAGCGGCATTAAAAAGCCCTGCTGAACATAGCTGGCGGAGGAGCGGAAGTTGACATACACCACGTCGGGAGCCGAGCCGCCGGCAAATGCCAGCAGCAGGTTCGATTCGGCGGCCTGCCCCTGTATCTGCAGACCCTGCGCACTCTCGAGCCGGATGTCCGGGTGCGCCCGCTCAAAGGCGTCCACGATTGCCCGGTCAGCACGGGACTTGGGATCGGTCGCGTTTTTGTCCGGCAGTTTAAAGCCGCCCGCCCCGCCGACACGCAGGGTCACAGGGGGAATTTGAGCAGAGGCCGTGACTGACGCGAACAGTAAAGCCAGCAGGAGGGCAAGAGTAAAGCTTTTCATAGAGTGGTCAACTTGCGCAAGTGGGAATACACAATCATACAAAATTTTGCGCCATTTGTCAAGAAAGATGGCTTACTTTCGCCGTTATCGACCATAATCGGTATAATAAAACCATGTTAGCCACACGAATTATTCCCTGTCTCGATGTCCAGAACGGCCGCGTCGTCAAAGGCACCCATTTCCTGAACCTTCGCGATGCCGGAGATCCGGTGGAGCGTGCGGCCCTCTACGATGCTCAGGGCGCAGATGAGCTGGTCTTTCTCGACATCACGGCCTCCCATGAAAAACGTGATCTGATGTTCGACTATGCCCGCCGCGTCGCTGAAGAGGTCTTTATTCCCTTCTGCGTCGGTGGCGGCATCAAGACGGTGGAAGATTTCCGGCGCATCCTCAAGACCGGTGCGGATAAGGCCAGCATCAACACCGCCGCCGTTTCAAACCCGGAGCTGATCACGGAATGCTCCAAAAATTTCGGTGCCCAGTGCGTTGTGGTTGCCATCGACCCTAAAAAAACCGGCACGACACCCTCTGGCTGGGAAGTCTACATCCATGGCGGACGCACCCCCACAGGCCTTGACGCCCTCGACTGGGTGCGCGAAATGGAAGACCGTGGGGCAGGCGAGATCATGCTGACCTCCATGGATGCCGATGGCACTCTAGCCGGTTATGATATTCCACTGACTCACGCGGTCACCCAATTGGTGAATATCCCGGTGATTGCCAGCGGCGGCGCAGGAACCCTGGCGCATATATACGAGGCGATCACCGAAGGCGGGGCGCAGGCCGCGCTGGTCTCGAGTATCGTTCATTACGGAACGCACACCGTCGGCGAGATCAAAGATTATCTGGCCGACCGGGGGATTCCAGTACGCCGGGTATCGATTTGACACCCACGCGATTTTTCGGGTAGAATAGCTTCATCGGGGCATGGCGAAGCTTGGTATCGCGCTCGCTTTGGGAGTGAGAGATCGCAGGTTCGAATCCTGTTGCCCCGACCACTACTCTTGAACTGGGGACGCATAATTTATGCGTCCCCTAATTTATTTGCCTCGTGAATTTGTGCAAGGAGAAAGTCACCATGAAAGCGACGTGTATGGTCTGCAATGCCCCCTACGATGTAGAGCGGGATGGTGGGCAGGTCATCGAGATAGACGGAGCAGGGCATTATATCTGCAAGCGGGACTGGCCTGGCTTTACAGCAGGTGTGGACCTGCAAAAGCGGGTTCAGGAAACGCAGGACTCAGCACATTCGGAGCAGAATGAGACCAAACGCGCGGAGGCCCGGCAGGCTCTGACGGATTTCGATTCTACCCCCCGCGAGATCGTCGCAAAGCTAGACGAGTATGTCATCGGGCAGGAACGAGCCAAGCGGGACGTCGCCGTTGGCCTGTATGACCACCACCGCATCCATCAGGGCGACATGGAGCATCAAGCCGCCGGAACGACGGCGGACGTCGAGCTGGAAAAAGCCAACATCATGCTGGTCGGCCCTTCCGGCAGCGGCAAGACACTTCTCGCCCGCACCCTGGCCCGCTCCCTCGGAGTGCCCTTCGCGTCGGCGGATGCCACCAGCCTATCGCCGACAGGCTATACGGGAAACGATGTCGAAAGCATCCTGACCGCCGCGTATATCGATGCCGGAGAGGATCTGGAATGGGCAGGCAAGTCGGTCATCTTTATCGATGAGATCGACAAGATCGCCCGCAAATCCCAGGCAAATCCCAGCATCACCCGCGACGTCTCCGGCGAGTCCGTGCAGCACGCTCTGCTGAAGCTGATCGAGGGTACGATGGCGCAGCTTCCCCTGGGAGCCTCAGGCCGCAAGCACCCGGACGCCCCCCCGGAATACATTGATACGAGCAAGATTTTATTTATCGGCGGCGGGGCATTTGAAGGCTTCCCGGAGATCGTTGCCAAGAAGATGAAGCGGCAGACGGAGCGGACAATGGGCCTGCGGGCAAACCCACTGGCCGTTTCCGGTGATCCACAGCGCGATTACGAGATATTGGCTGAGGCTCCCGCCGAGGTGCTGATCGAAAGCCTCATCGAATACGGCTTCGTGCCGGAATTCGCTGGGCGTTTCCCGATCATCGTTCCGCTCGCGCCGCTGACCAAAGCGCAGATGCGGCTGGCACTTACCGAGCCAAAAAACTCCGTGATTAAGCAGCAGGTGGAGCTGTTCCGGCGCGACGGCATGGAGCTAGTCATTACCGACGAAGCCCTGGACGCAATTGTCGATAAGGCAGTCAACATGAAGACCGGCGTTCGTGCCCTGCGCTCACTCGTCAAAAGCATGACCGGGCAGGCACGCTATGACCTGGCAGGAGACCCGGGCGTACTGAAAGTCGTGACCGGCCCTGAGACACTCGATGACCCGACCAAGTATGTCGCCACCCGGCGTACTTCCTTCAAACCAGGCGGTACCCTGCCAGAAGCGGTCTAGCCAGTGGGGCCACCGGGTCGTTTGATCCAGCTTCCTTCCCGCACTTCGCGCTCTGTCAGGACATATGCCAGAAGCAGAGCCGAAGCCAGGGAAGGCTGCGACGAAGCTTTGGGGATCGGCTCCATATAGTAAATATCCGGCGGGTCCCCATCCCCGCGCAGCAGTACGCTTCGCTCTTTCGTATCCCGCCGGACGATCACCCCGCCGCGCCAACCACGACCGTAGATATCGAAGCCCCCCTCGCGAGAAGCCCCATCCGTGATACGAGAAAAATCCCCAGTGACCCCCGAGCCGCCAGGATAATAGCTTGCGACAGCCTCCACTCCCTGCGGGGTCGGGCGCAGCAGAGTACGGGTTCGGTCCCGACGCATAATTCGCCAAGGCTGTGACTCCCCTGCCAGCACAATCCCCTCACCTAGATGCAGAGAAGCGATCAGCGTCCCATCCGGCCAGGTTGCGGCATAGTACCAGAGAAACTTCCGGGACGTGGTGAGGATGCCCGGCAGTGTGGCGCCCGCCCCTTTGATCGGGCGGGCGCGTATTGTCAAAAGATTGTCAAGCAAGGGAGTAAGCGGCATAATTAGCGGACCGCAGCGGTTTTGACATATTTGGCCGGGGATGCATCGAATGCCGGCTTGCAGGACGAGCAGCAGAAGTAGTATTTCTTGCCTTTGTAGACGCTGGAGCCGATCGCATCCTTGACGGAGGCGATCTTTTCCCCGGTAACCGGGCAGATAATTGCCGCGGGCTTGGCTGCCGCTTTAACCGTGTGTGCCGGAGCAGCGAAACTCGACGAAGAGAGCAGCAAAAGACCGGCTGCCGACAGTAATAAGCGGGACATATCGTATAACTCCTTGACTTTGGTGATTGATATCACCTATAATAAGGGCGATTTCGGGACAAAAAGTTCCCGCACAGGAGAATTCAACGTGGAACGAACTTTTTTAATGGTTAAGCCGGACGGTGTCCAGCGTCGTCTAGTCGGCGAGATCATCCGCCGCTTCGAAGCCAAAGGCTTCACTCTGGCCGCCCTAGAGATGGTAAAGCCGACTCGAGAGCAAGCCGAAGCTCATTACGGTGTCCATCGAGGCAAACCCTTCTTCGAAGGTGTAGTCAGCTTCATCAGCTCCGGCCCCGTCATCGCAATGATCTGGGAAGGCGAAGACGTCGTCGCCCTCGCCCGCAAAATGATGGGTGCCACTAAACCCGCCGATTCAGCTCCCGGCACCATCCGCGGCGATTTCGCCAACTCCATCGAGCAAAACCTCATTCACGGCTCCGATTCGCCGGAGAACGCCGAACTTGAGATCGGCATCTGGTTCGGCGAGTGACCGAAAGTCACTCGCTAGGTAAATCGTCCTTCGGGTGTAAAACAGGACAACAGGGCCAGGCAGTCCCTGCGAGAACCTTCGATCCAACGTCCGCAGTGAGTGGTGAAACCGAGTACTTGTAAGACGAGCGGTTGAGACGAGCGGTTGAGACGAGCGGTTGAAAGACGAGCGGTTGAAAGACGAGCGGTTGAAAGACGAGCGGTTG
>JANXMY010000233.1 GCA_025354405.1 Armatimonadota bacterium | reverse complement strand
GTTTTGGAGGAGCATTTGTTGAGGCGTAATGTCTCACGGAGCGAATTTGCTCTTTCTGCGACACTGAGCGGGGGCTACCTCGCTCAACTCCTTGCAGGCAAACGTAAGCCTTCAGGGCGCGTCCGGGAAAAATTGATGACGGCATCGGGCATCGGCTTTGATGACTTGTTTCAGATCGTCAGCGACGACATAGGCGCGATGGAGATTTCAGATCATGCCAAAAATTAACCCTTGCGAAAGCAGGTCGTTCGCTCAGGGTGAAACTGCTGTAAATCAGCCTTGGCTGTCCTTCTTTCGCGAAGTTCGCCGCCTGGCTGAAAAGCTGGATGAGTTAGAGCAAAAGGGAATGGATAGGGAAAGGCTGTCCCGATGAGCAGGACCAGACGTGCAAAAACGCCCTGGTGGAACAGGGCGTCTTTTCTATCACACAAGCGAAGGCCGGTGCAAGAATAAAAACAATAGTACCCCAGATTTGGGCATTTTTGTCAATCCGGCCTTCTTTAAACCCGAAAGGACCGATTGATTTGAAAAAGCCAATACCCCCGACTCTAGAAACGCCTGGGCCACGCCGCCCTGAACTGACGGAGAAGGATGTACTCACCATTGCAGCATTTCTACAGGCCCGCCAGCGTTCGCAATTGAGCCGTTTGACGTGCGCAGGTCGCCTGCGAAAGTGGGGTAATCAATGATTTCTGGCTCCCTCTCCCCCACCCTGGCAAAAGAAGACGTGCTGGCAGCTCTCACCGGCCGTCACGCGGAATTCTACTCACTGCACACTCCCCTGAAAATGGTTTCAGGGGAGTGGCGCGGCCCGTGCCCTTTGCACCACGGCACAGGGCCAAGCTTCGTCGTCAACCCCGACGACGGCCTCTGGTTCTGCCATTCCCAGTGTCAGCAAGGCGGCGATATCTTCTCTTTCGTCCAAAAGCAATTGCAGATCGACTTCCCGACTGCCCTGGCTCACGTCGCGGATTGGGCAGGCGCTCGACCCAGCACGCTTCGGCTTGCCCCCGCGCCGTCCCTCGCAGCCCTCAAGTTCGTGGATCCTTGTTATGCCGTACGCGCTCACGCCGCACTCATGGCCTGCGATACAACGCGCCTCTGGCTGTCGGAGCATCGGGGCCTGACCACCGAGACCTTGACCCGATTCCAAATCGGGCTTCTCCCGTCTGACAAGCCCGGCAGTCCGCCGCGTGTGACCTTCCCCGTCTATGACGACGCTGGCAAGCTGACCAACATCCGTAAGCACCTGTTCGCCATGCAGGAAGGTCTGGACCGCAGCTCTAAAACCCTGCCCTGGGGAAAAGGCCTGCGCTCCGATCTGTACCCGCTTTCCGCACGGAAAGCGGGCGCAGACGTGCTGCTGGTAGAAGGGGAGGCTGATGCGCTGCTGGCCTGTCAGATGGGCTTCAATGCCCTGTCAGGCACACTCGGTGCGGGCAACTGGAAACCGGAGTGGACGGAGACGCTCCGCGCCCACTCCGTTACCATTCTCTATGACAACGACCAAGCCGGTCAGGAAGGGGCACAGAAGGCCGCACGTTCACTCTCCGGCGCAGAGTGCCTTGTTTGCCTGGCGGCTCTGCCGGCTGGCAAGGGCAAAGACTTCACGGAGTGGATTGTGCTGCACGGCGGCACGGTCGAAGATGTTCAAGGCGCGATCGACGCCGCAGTTTTATACACTTCGCCAGAGTTTCCCGAGGCTTATCTTGTATCCGACAACTGGCCTGTCGCCGCGCCAGAGTTGTTTCATGGCCTGGCCGGGGAAATCGTGCACGTTATTGAGCCGCACACTGAAGCCGATCCCGTCGCTCTGCTCGTCCAGCT
>JANXMY010000196.1 GCA_025354405.1 Armatimonadota bacterium | reverse complement strand
GGCTTTTTCCAGCCTCGGATTTCTGATCCGTGGCTCCGACTGAGGAGCAGACTCATTTCGACCGTTCCACAACTGAAGATCCACATCATCGCCGCCGCCCTGCCGCCCAGGCTCGACGGCATCGGCGACTACACGGCCCTGCTGGCGGCGGAGCTGGCGCGTTCGGCTGATGTCCAAGTGCTGACGGCCCAAACTGGCCCCGACCCGATCCCCGGCGTTCGCGTGGAGACCGTCTTCGACGCCGCCGATCCGCGCAGCGTCTGGAACATCGCCCGCGCGGTTGCCGCCGACCCGCCGGACTGGGTGCTGCTGCAGTATAATCCGTTCAGCTACGGCAAATGGGGCTTCAACCCGCACCTGCCCCGCATGCTGGCGTCGCTGAAACGCCGCTGCCCCGGCGTTCGGATCGCGGTCATGGCCCATGAAACCTTTGTCCCGCTCGGGGTCAGCTGGCAGTTTCAGGTCATGTCCCTCTGGCAACGGCCCCAGTTCGCTGCCCTGAGCCGGCTCGCCGACGTGCTGTTCTTCTCGATCGAGGCCTGGGCCAAACCCTACGCGAAGAAGTTCCCCGGCAAGCCCGTGGTTCACCTGCCCGTCGGGTCCAACATCCCGCGCGTCGCGATCCCCCGCGCCGAGGCCCGCGCCCGCCTGGGCCTTCCGGATACCACCCTCGTGCTCGGGGTGTTCGGCGCGATGCACCCCTCGCGCCTCATGGACTGGGTGCGGGACGCCGCCGAGGCCGTCTGCGCCACTGGTCAGGAGATGGTCGTGCTGTACATCGGCCCGGACAG
This sequence comes from Armatimonadota bacterium, assembly GCA_025354405.1. Lineage (GTDB taxonomy): Bacteria > Armatimonadota > Armatimonadia > Armatimonadales > Capsulimonadaceae > JANXMY01. Next base: position 24,879 of record JANXMY010000196.1, on the reverse strand, counting down.
GGAAGCCGTGCACCGCCTCCTGGGCTCCCTGCCGCTGATCGCCGATGGCCCCTTCCCCGCCGAAGAGGTCTCCCGCCGCTTCGCCGCGATGGACATCCATCTGGCTCCGTTCATCGACGGCCTCTCCACCCGCCGCGGGTCTCTGATGACCGGTCTGCAGCACGGTGTGGCAACGGTGGGGACGCTGGGCAAGAACACGGACACGATCCTGCGCGAGGCAAGTGGAAAGTCATTCCTGGCCTCCGACATAGCCGATCGAGAGCAGTTCATCGCCAATACGCTGGAGCTGGCGACAAATGCCGCCCTGCGGGAGAAGTTTGGGTGCAATGGGATGCATCTTTACGAAGGGGAGTTTGGGTGGGAGAGTGCTAAGGTGAATTTGCTGAGTAAGTTATGAAAATCGCAATTATTATGCCGCTCGCCGAACAGCGTGGTGGGGGAGAGTTAATGCTCTGGCACCTGATGCAGCAAGGCCGTGATCTTGGTGTGGAATGGCTCGTGATCTTTCTAACGCAGGGGCCGATGGTGGCACAATTCGAAAGTCTTGGAGTCGAGACTTATGTCATCGAGGCTGGTCGCCTCAGGCAGCCTCAGCTTTTCTTCTCTACCGTGGCCCGGATCGCATCACTGCTCAAGCACACCCAGGCAGACATCGTGTTTAGCTGGATGGCGAAACCTCACATTTATGGTGCGCTTGCCGCTAGGCTTGCAAAGGTTTCAGCACTTTGGTATCAGCTCGGGATGCCTTTGGCAAACAGTCGTCTCGACAAGATCGCCACACTCTTACCTGCGTCAGGGATCCTTACTTGCTCCCAAGCGGGTGCCGACGCTCAGGCGCGGATGCACCCGGTTCGACCGATCAAAGTAGTCTATCCCGGTGTGGAGTTGGAACGGTTCGGTCCGGCGTGTCTTGACTCGCCCCAGAAAATCCGCCGCCGCCTGGGACTGCCGGTCGACGGGCCATTGATTGGGATTGTCGGTCGGCTTCAGCACTGGAAAGGCTTCCATGTCTTGGCGGAAGCCATGCCGCGCGTTTTGGAGCGGTTCCCGGACGCACACGGCGTGATGGTGGGGGGGAAGCATGATCTGGAGCCGGATTACCCCGCACAGTTGAAAGACAAGATCGTTTCTCTTGGTCTGGAACAGTCCATCAGCATGGTCGGCCTGCAAAGCGACATCCCTGAATGGATGCAGGCAATGGATATGATTGTCCACGCTTCGGACAATGAGCCGTTTGGAATAGTGATTATCGAAGCCATGGCCCTGGGCAAGCCCGTGATCGCAGGGAATCGCGGCGGACCGACCGAAATTATCACCGACGGCGTCCACGGCCTCCTCACACCCTATGGAGACGCGGAAGCTTTGTCTTCTGCAATCCTGCGGTATCTGGATGACCCGGAGTTTGCGGCCCAGAGTGGCCTGTCGGCACAAAAGCGTGCGCAGGAATTCTCAACCCGAAACTATGCGCTGAACTTTGTCAAGGCTGTCAAGCAGCTATCCTCGAACGGTCGGGATGCAGATCCTCTATGAATAACCAGGCACTTCCAAACTCCTCCATCCAGGCTTCGCACCCGGAAACACTGCGTCGGCCGCCAAGTTCGGGGGGTCTGCCGTGGCAGCTCCGCCTGCTTATCTTCGCCGGGTTCATTGTCGGTGCCCCCTTTCTGTTCCAGACGCCGATCGGCCAGCGTGGGCTGCTGGCAGCCATTGTTTTTGGTTTGATCGGAATGCTGCTGATCTTTTCACCGCGGGTAGGAGTCTCCGCCCTTCTCATCTTTCTCGCTGTCATTGGCGGGGTGCGGCGCTGGCTTATTCCTTTGGTTGGGTACACGACGACCGACCCACTGGTGCTGGTCGGTCCGGCACTCGCGGGTCTATTCTTCCTGAACCTTTTGGCAACACGTACACTGCCAGGAGATACGCGGCTGGCGCGGCTGCAGATGTGGTTCGTGGGGTTTATGGTGCTGGAGATACTCAATCCGCTGCAGGGCGGGATTACGGTGGGGGTTGCCGGGGCTTTGTTTTATATCGTGCCGATCCTCTGGTATTATTTGGGCCGTAAATTCGGGTCGGCAGCTCTCCTAAAGCGTGTTTTCCAAGTGACTGTCGGCATCGCAGTAGTGGCATCCCTTTATGGTCTCTACCAGACGTGGTTTGGCTACCTGCCGAGCGAGACGGCGTGGATGCAGCTCAGTGGAATGGGAGCACTCAGCGTAGGCGGGACACTAAGGGCATTTTCGTTTTTCACGTCGTTTGCTGAGTATTCCTGGGTGCTGTGTCTGGCGATTGTGATTCTCTGGGCCGCATTTCTGCGCAGAAATACAATTGCGCTGGTGCCCATCCCGCTGCTTGCGGTGGCTGTCTTTCTCGAGTCGAGTCGGGGCTGCGTCATCTCGACCCTCGCCGCCTGTGTTGCGCTGTGGGCCGTGCAGGGCCGCACGATGAAGTCCTGGATCCCACGCGGCGCTTTGGCACTGGGACTAACCATCATTGGAATGGTTGTGAGCCTGCAGCAAATACAACAGCAGTCCTTTTCCGCGCAGACAAGTGATCTTGTCGCGCATCAGACTAGCGGGCTATTGAATCCTCTGGATGCGAAGTCTTCCACAGCCGGGATACATTCCTCGATGATTCTGGGCGGGGTAGTGCAGGGGTTTAAAACGCCGCTCGGAGAGGGTCTGGGAGCGACTACATTAGCCGCCGCGAAATTCGATGGGGCCGGTGCTGGCACGGAACTTGATATCAGTAATATGTTTGCCTCCCTTGGGTTCATCGGCGGGTTTCTGTACCTTGCGATAATTATCACCGTCTTTGTAACTGCCGTACGCTATTGGAATTTGGTACGGTCAGGCGTCTCATTGGCGATTTTAGGAATACTGGTTTTGATGACCGGACAGTGGCTGACCGGAGCACAGTACTCAACCGCATTTTTAATCTGGTTCAGTATCGGAGCATTGGACAGCCTGTACCGCCTCGAGATGAAAAAGAGAATGACTCCCCTGCCGCAGGGCGAGATAGCGTAAAGAATATGAAAATCGGAATTATTGCTGGAGAAATCCACCAGCGAGGCGGGATGGAGCGAGCTGCAGCGGAAGTTTTTGAGCGCGTAGCAGAGAAATACCCCATCACGGCATTCGCAACAGCCTGCGAAATTCGCCCGGCTAATCTGACCTGGATACCGGTCAACCCATTGCCGAAACCAGCCCTGTTGCGCCACTGGAGTTTTCGCCGAAAAGTGCAGGCACTGGAGGCAAAGGCCGGCTGCACGATCACGAATTCCATCGGAGCGGCAGCAATCGACGCCGACGTTATTACCGCCCAATTCTGTCATGCGGCCTTCACGGGCAGACATGGCGGTCTGCGCGGTGGCACGGGAGTGATGCGGCAATGGTACCAGGAATGGGCGCAGCAGGTATACACACGTCAGGAGCGCTTTGCCTACACTTCTCCACGCCTCAAAAAAGTGATCTCGGTCTCTCAGGGGGTTAAGCGAGAGCTGATGGAGCATTACGGGGTTCCCGAGGGCAAGATCGTCGTCATCCCGAATGCGGTGGATCACTCGGTGTTTCATCCGGCGGCAAACGACGACGAAAAGCGGGCGATCCGCCGCCGATTGGGGCTGCCGGACACCCATTTTCTGGGCCTCTTCGTCGGCGGTGACTGGGACCGCAAAGGACTGGCGGATGCCATTCAGGCCATTGCAGGCCTTCCCAAAACGACTCTGGTTGTCGTTGGCTCCGGCGACATCCCCCGATTTACCGCCATCGCCGCCCAGGCGGGTGTTGCCGGAAATGTCATCTTTGCCGGACGCTCCAGCGCACCCCAGGAATATTACGCCGCCGCGGATGTTTTTGTCTTTCCCTCACGTTATGAAGCATTTTCACTGGTAACTTTGGAAGCTGTCGCTTCAGGTCTTCCTCTCATCGCACTCCCAATTAACGGAACGGAAGAGTTGATTGAAGAGGGCATCAACGGGCTTTTTGCTGAACCCAATGCAGCCTCTTTTGAATCCAAACTGAGAATATTGCAGTCACAGCCTGCGCGGTGCCGGGAAATGTCTGAAGCCGCCTTGCGCTCTTCGCTGCCCTACACCTGGGACAGGGTGGCGACGGAGCAATTGCAGGTTTTTGAAGAAGCCGCCGGTATTCATCAGAGTGAGGCAGTACTTTGAGCGAGGTCCTAGTAACTTACCATTTCCCGGTCTTTATTTTGTTTATTGCACTCAGTGTGGGATTTGCCCGTCTGTTTTTTCAATATTGTGAGAGGCCCTTCATTGGCACTGCAAACAGACCAGCTTCTGCGCCGTCTTTGCTTGCAGAGGGCTTGACTGCAAAACAGACCCTATGAAAAAAGCTCTGATATTGCTCGCAGTCATCCTGCCCTCTCCGCTCAAGTTCTGGGTCTACCGACACCTCTTTCACTGGCGGATCGGCACGGGCGTGAGCATCGGCTTGAGCTACCTCGACTGCGGACTGGTGACTCTTGGGGACGACGTTCGCATCGGGCATTTTAATCTCATCAAGGGGATCAAGAAACTCTCGATCGGCACCGGAACTTACCTCGCGAACTACAATCACCTCTTCGGGGCCTCCTACCCGGACTGGGATTCGGAGCTGACCATCGGCGAGAACGTCAACTTTATGAGTCGGCATTTCGTGGATGTCGGCGGGACCGTCGAAATCGGAGATCGGGCCGTGATCGGCGGGCGAGAGACGCAGGTTTGGAGCCACACCCGCACTTTTGTGAACGGTCAGCCAAAGCTTGCGGCGACCTCGGTCCATATCGGCGCGGATGTGTACGTCGGTGCCCGCGCGATGATTATCTCCTGCGACATCCCGGTGGGAGCAGTCATCGGGGGAGGCAGTGTCGTCACCAAAAGCTTTCCTCCCGAGGAGTGCCGCCTGCTGATCGCCGGAAACCCGGCAAGTATTCGTAAACGCTACGATTTTTCGGGTCTGGATGCCGCATGAATATCTTGATGCTTGCCGATGCCGTTTTCGAGGACCTCCCCGGCGGATCGCGCATGGTGGCCTGGGAGCTGGCGCATGGGCTGGCGAGGCGCGGGCATGCGGTCACGTTTCTGGTGGCGCATCAGAAGGCGAAGGCGCCGGATGAGGAACGTTCGGCGGACGGGGTGCGGGTCCTGCGCTACGCCGGGGCCGGGCGGGCGCTGGACTTTGTGCGGATGGGGCAGGAGGCGTGTGCGAAGCTGGTGCAGGAGAACGAAAGCCGTTTCGATCTCGTTCACACCCACTTCGCCTATGCCGCCGTCGGGCCGCTGCGGGCGATCCCCGCGAGCGTGCCGCGTATTCGAACCTTTCATGGCCCCTGGGACGACGAAGGCTGGGCGGAAGAGCGCAGGGCGGGAGGGGTGGTCGGGACGCTCAAAGCGCGGGTCAAGCGGACTCTGCGGAGCCGGATCGAGACCGGCAGTCTGCGGGGCAGCGACCACATCCTGACCCTCAGCGACTGCTTCCGGGACCTGGTGCTCCGGCGCGGCATCGACCCGGGCAAAGTCAGCGTCGTCCCCGGCGGGGCTGACATCGCCCGCTTCCAGCCGGCCGCCGACCGCAGCCTCTGCCGACGGACTCTGGGGCTGCCGGCGGACCGGCGGATACTCCTCTCCGTCCGCCGCCTCGCCGCCCGCATGGGTTTGGATAACCTCCTCAAAGCGATGCCGGAGATCGTCGCCCGCTGCCCCGACGTTCTCCTCCTTTTGGGCGGCAGCGGCCCAGAGAAGGCGAATTTGGAGAGCCTCATTTGTACGCTTGGCCTCGAGAGTCACGTAAAAATGCTGGGTTTTATCCCCGACGAACAGCTCCCGACCTACTACCAGGCCGCCGACCTCTTCGTTCTCCCCACCCTCGCCCTCGAGGGCTTCGGCCTCGTCACCACGGAAGCCCTGTCCAGCGGCCTGCCCGTCATCGGGACCCCCGCCGGTGCCACCCCGGAGATTTTAGGCCAATTAGACCCGCGTCTCATCGCCTCCGGAACCACTCCCGCCGGTCTCGCCCAGGCCATCCTCAGCTTCCTCGAAGGAGACTGGGCCGACAGCCTCACCCCCGACCGCCTCCACGCCTACGTCGCCCAGCACTACACCTGGGACAAGCACATTACCGCCACCGAAGCCGTCTATGAGAACGCCTGCGCCGCCGCCGTATCCAGGTAAAGCCGCGCGTTTGGATGACTGCGCACCCACGACGCCGGCAGGCTCTCCGCCGACTCCCCCGTCCAGGCGGCTCGCACGATCTCCGCTTTGCCCGCCCCACTCGCCATCAGCAGGATCTCCCGCGCCTCCAAGATCGTCCCAATCCCCATCGAAACCGCCTGGGCTGGCACAGCCGAAAGCCCCCCAAACGAAGCTGCTGCATCCTCCCGGGTCTTCTGATGGAGCGATACCAGCCGGGTCCGCGAATCCGGCGGGCTGCCCGGCTCGTTGAAGCCGATGTGCCCCGAGCGTCCGATCCCCAGAAGCTGCAAGTCGATCCCGCCGACCTCCCGGATCGCGGCCTCATACTCCAAACAAGATTGCGCCACCTCCGCCTCGCTGCGAGGCGCCCCATCCGGCACGAACCACCGGCGGCAGCGGATGCGCCGAAACAAGTTCTGCTGCATAAAGTGGTGGTACGAGTGCGGTGAATCGGCACTCATTGGAAAGTACTCATCGAGGTTAAAGCAGGTCACCCCCGAAAAGTCCAGGCCGTTGTCCTGAGCCGCAGAGACAAGGCGGTCATACACCCCCAGCGGCGTGGAGCCGGTCGCCAGCCCCAGTACGGCACCCGGCTTCTCGCGCACCAGGGCGGCAATGCGCTCGGCGACTAAATCGCAGAGGGCGGCATAATCGGGAGCGATAGTGATGGGTTTGGTCGGTCGCTGAAGGATAAATATCATTAGACCTCTTGCATAAGTCGGCTTGCCCTGCCCGGATTAGAAATCCGGGTCTTCTGCAAAGCGATTGTCTGCGAAGGCAGACAATCGCACCTCAAAAGACCTGCACTTCCAGTGCAGGGTACTGACGCAAGAGGTCTGTCCTGGCTCCCGGCTCAAATAATCGCTTTCTCAGTCTTTGGATCGAACAGATGCGTTTTGTCGAGGTCGAGGAGGACGTCTACTTGAAGACGTTTTGCAGGATGACTTGTGCTATAGGAGTGATCTTAGTTTTTGCTCACTCTAATTTTTGCTGCCAGTCATCGCAGTGCCCTTGACAAACGTCTTCTGGGTGAAGAAAAACAGCACGACGATCGGCAGGATAAACACCGTGGAGTCGGCCATCAGGGAGGCCCATTCGCTGCCGTGCGTGGACAGCAGCTGCCGCAGGCCGTAAGCCAGCGTGTAGCGCTTCGGGTCATTTAATATAAAGCAGTGGCCCTGGAAAGTCGTTCCACGTCCCTAGAAATTGGAACAGGGCGCAGGTCGCCAGGGCCGGTTTGCAGAGGGGCAGCATGATCTGCCAGAAGATACGCCATTCATTTGCTCCGTCCATGCGGGCCGCTTCCGCCAGCTCATCCGGCAGCTTGCGAAAAAACTGAGTCAGCAGAAAAATATAAAATGGTGCCCCGCAAAATGCCGTCCTGGGACCAGGTGCTAATCGCCTGTGTCCACTAAGTCATAGGGCACCTGAAGCGGAATCACCTGATACTTATTCTGACTGGCGTTAAACTCCGCCACGACCGACTCTTATCAGCTGCCCAGCGCGGCAAGCTTCCCAGTCAAGTAGGCCCCCTCTGGGAGCGTATTCCAGGGGTTCGGCAGATTGCCTGGCGTGAGATATACCCATCCGGCGTTCCGCAGCTTTGCACTGCAAATAGTAGGGCAAATTGGCATCGTCATTGCTGACTTCATCGTAGAAGATTCCGCTGACACCGTACCCGCGGTGGAACTTCTCGATCTCGGACTGCACCTCGCTAAGCAGCCTCTTGCCGTAGCTGGTGTGGATGTAGCCCAGCACGGTGACGCCTCGTCCCTAGGTCGCCTTTACCTGCGCGACATAGTCATCCCGGACAGCATCGCCGGGGCCGCTGTTCGGGTTGATGATCGCCAGACCCACACGCGGGGCGGCTGCGCCGAGCTTCGTCCAGAGGGAACCTGGCCCAAAACAGGAAGGGATCGCCGAGTGATTATAGGCACTCCCGGATCGCCATCCGCTGCGTCTGTGCCCAGCTTGGCGCAGCCGACAGCAGCAAAGTCAGCCCGAGAAGTGTGTGTAATTTTCTCATCGTTCTCTCTTTCGCCTCATTGATATCTACAGGAACGGGTTCACCAGAGGCGGCGGATCGGTAAGCAGCCAAAGCTACGGCAAGTGCCCGCAGGCCGTCCTCGCAGCCGATACTCAGGAATCCCGTTTGTTTTTGTTGTTGTTTTGCACCGCGTTTAAACGCTGTCAGGGAATATCTCTTTCGCTGTGTCGCTCTAAAGCCCCTGCCCCGAGTGATCTTGCCCCGAGTAATAGCGGGTGACGGCCTGTGCCAGCTCCGCTTTGCGTTCCACAGGGAGCCGGTCATACGTCTGCACGGAAAAACCGAGACGCTGGTTCTTCGCCAGGGTATCCCGGTGCCGATCAATGAAACGCCAGTAAAGACCATCCCAGGTCTCCGTCCAGCCCTCTTTGGGATAATTCGACATTTTGAGAATATAGTTGCTCCCGCAGAGGTAGGGCTTTGTCGTAATGCCCTCGTCGGCGTACTGACTCATGGCGTAAACGTTCGGCACCATAACCCAGTCGTAAGCGTCGATGAAGAGGGCCATAAACCAGTCGTAAACTGCCGTCGGATGGGTCTCATTCAGGAGCAGAAAGCAGCCCAGTACCATCAGCCGCTCGATGTGGTGGGTGTAGGCCGTCGCCAGTACGCTGCGGATTGCCCCGTCGAGGGGGCGGATACCCGTTTCCGCATCCCAAAAGCCATTCGGCAGGTCAGCGTGATGGTCCAGGCTATTCGCCTCGCGCATTCGCGGGCCGAACCAAACATAGGTGGCCCGCATATATTCTCGCCAGCCGATGATCTGCCGGACGAAGCCTTCCACCGAATTCAGAGGTGTCTGATGCTTCTCGGCGAATGCCAGGGCCGTCTCGATCACATGGGCAGGGCTGAGGAGGCCGCAGTTGATCGCCGCGCTAAGACGACTATGATAAAGGGTGATCTTATTTTCCGAGATCGCATCTTCGTACTCTCCGAACGATAAAAACCGCTCGTTCAAAAACTGCTCCAGTTCGTACTCCGCATGGTCGGGCGTGAGCGGGTGCGAAAAACCTTCCGACGTCCCGGGATTGCCGGCAAATCTCCGGGCTGCTTCGGCAAGGAGAGCCGTTTCGTGATCATTATAGCAAAGCGTTTCTTTCTCCGGCGGAGCCAGACCTTTTGGCAGCCGCTTCCGGTTCTCCGCATCGAGACTCCAGACCCCTCCGACTGGCTTTCCGTCCGGGAGAACTAAGACGTTCATCCGTTTGCGCTGCCAAGTGTAGAAATCGGCCATCCGAGCGGCATTCGGACGCAGTTTACGGTACTCCGCCAGTGCCGAACGATCCGTGAGGAAGTTCGGACTCTCCTCCACAATCAGCGGCAGTGACAATGCTGCGGCGACGGTGTTTAACGACTGCTCCAGACGGTCATCCACGACATCGTAAACCACCAGCGTGTCACCAGGGTGACAAAATGACCGCAGGGCAGTGATCAGATCGGCTTCCGCCGCGCACTGATCCGCCGAAATCAACTCTGCCGTCTTGCCCGCCTCGCGCAGCCGCTCGCAGAACAAGCGCATCGTGACGGCGTGCAGCATGAGCTTTTGGATATGGAATTTCTGCTCGGTGAAAAACAGGGGGTGCTCGATAAGAATGCAGGTTTGAATGTGCGGCTCAAACGCTTCGATAAAAAGCTGATTCGGGAAAAGGAGACGGATTTCCATGATACGATATTATGGCATAAGAGCACGGCACAAGTCTTCTCTTTGATGCGCGGCAGAGATGATTTCTATGAACTAGTCCCTGATATGCAGGTTAAGATGGACGGCGTCGAAAGCGACTGCTGGATGCAGCCAGACCCAATGCGCCGAAGTTCATATCAGCATCAACCATTCGACGAGGGCTCGCGTGCTGTCAGAGCGAAACAGCAAGGCAGGACAAGGAGCATGACCACCAAGAGGCGTCTGGACAAAGCGGGGATCATTCGTAGAACTTGTTTCGATAGAAACCCTGCGACTGCTCTCTACTGATGGTTTGCGACCGCGTTAACTTCGGTCGTAAAGTAGGGAGGCAGCCCACCCCAAACATTCGTACCCAGTGTGCGGTCCGTCGTGTAGAAATACTCCTACCTCTGGGCGATGGACTGGTCAATAGCACCGTACAGGTCCGTGGAATTGGCATAGACGAGTGCCGCATGGGCATTGGCTTCCGTCTCCGCCTGAATCGCGAGTCCGGGCCGGTTATTGGTAGGGGTGTTCGCGGCAGTGGCATAGGTCTGCTCGAAACTACAAGTGACGTTTACAGGATCGCCATACTTTACCTGGTTCGAGTAGAAATTCCCCCCCGCATTGCCGATAATTTTCAGGCTCGGAAACGTGGTATGGATCCATGTAGTCAACTGGCTGTAGCAGCCGCCGACCGGATTGACCTGATTCCCATTGAAAGTGCAATCCGGGTTCAGAAAGCTGCGGTCGGTCGGTGCAAGAGCTTGACCGTTCGGGAATGTCGCGACCGAGCCCGTGGGGCCGGCGGTCTCATAGCGCGGAAAGAACTCATCGATCCAGATCCCGTCCCGATGGCTGTAGCCCTGGGTCCAGGCCACGATGTCGTTCTTGACATCGGCGAGGGGGCGAAAAGTGGTGCCAGTCGGGGTGACGAGGATATGGACATAGCCGAAGAGAGCTCCGCGGTTGACCTTGATGGGACCCCACGCTCTGGCGGCTGCCGCCGAGTCCGTCGCCGCGGTGAAAGGACCATTGCGGCTGCCACTGACCACTACCCAGAAGTCGTGATATGTTGGCGAGGAACCATTGGCAAAGATCGCTGCGTCCTCTTTGAGCACATTCCAGTCGCCAGCATCGGTGAGCGGCAAATAGGCGGGGACGATCATCCCCGCAACATGCGTTTCAGGCGCACCGATACCCAGAGCGAAGGCGGCCAATGCCAGGATGCCGGCCATCTTGAGTTTCGAATTTTCGGCTTCATACATACTCTCACTTGTGGTTGCAGCGCATGTCGTAAAGCTTTACGGCACTGCCAGTCGAACACAAGAGCACAATGCTGTCGAGGGAAAGTACGAGTGCCGAATATTTATCTTTGGGAGGTATGGCAAAGTGCTGGTATAATGAACTATGCCTTATACGATCGCTGCTTTCTACCGTTTCACGCCGATTGGCGATGCCGAGGCGCTTCAGATCGAGCTGAAGCAAAAATTAGCACTGCTCGATTTATGCGGAACGCTTCTCGTCGCACCCGAAGGAATCAATGGAACACTGGCGGGCGCGGAGAGCGCCATTGAGGCGATGCTGGAGATGCTGCGCGGCGCGACCGGCTTGCCGCGTGAGGAAGTCAAGTTCTCCGAATCGGCGGAAAAGCCGTTCAAACGACTCAAGGTCCGCCTAAAGCGAGAGATAATCACGTTTCACCAGCCGGACGCCGACCCCTCGGTTCGAGTGGGCAAGCATGTGGTGGCGAAGGACTGGAACGCTCTGATTGTCGACCCGGATGTCCTGCTGCTCGACACTCGCAACCGGTATGAAACGCGGCTGGGCAGTTTTGAGAAAGCACTTGATCCGGAAATTGAACAGTTTAGCGATTTCGCGGAGTTTGTCCGGCAGAATCTGGATACGACCCGGCACCGCAAAGTGGCGATGTTCTGCACAGGCGGCATCCGCTGCGAGAAAGCCTCGTCGTTCATGCTGCAAGAAGGCTTTTCCGAAGTCTACCATCTCAAGGGCGGCATCCTGAAGTATTTGGAGGAAATTTCCGCCCCGGATAGCCGATGGCAGGGCGACTGCTACGTCTTCGATCATCGCATGGCGGTTGGGCAGGGGCTGTCAACCGGTCGCTACGAAATGTGCTTTTCCTGCGGCGAGGCGATCACCGCAGCCGACCGGTCGGAGCCCCAGTTCGAGGAGGGTGTCTCCTGCCCTCTCTGCTATGAGAAAACCTCCCAGTCCGACAAGGCTCGCTTTCGGATGCGCCATGCGCAGTTTGCGGAGTAGAGCACGACAGCTGTGTTCCGTTCAATCTTAAATTGAGATACTCTCTCACTCGATAACGAAGCTACGACCAGGAGCCAGTTCGTGCCATTGACGCCGCATCTCCCTAATTTCCACGTCATTAACCGGTTTCTCGAAGACACCAGTGTCCTGATCACTCTGGCTTACCTCCTGACCCGAGGTGCGGTGCTGCCCCGGATATTCGAGGCAAAGCGTCAGTGGCGCGATCAGCTCGCGCTGGCTCTGATCTTCGGCCTCATTGGCGGCAGTGAGCTGGTCTTCCCCGGGGACCGTTATCCCTATGTGACTTACACGCTGGCGGTAGCCTTTGCCGGTTACGCTGGCGGCTGGGCGCTGGGCCTTTTGACCTGCTTCGTGATGATGCTCTTGGCGACGGTCGCACTGGTATCGGGAGTCAGTCACCCCGCGCTGCCAATGTACCTTGTATCTATTGTGTCCGCCAGCCTGATTGGCAGTGCTCTGTTTTGGGGTCGACAGAGGTGGGAGAATTGGCAGTCTTCTCCCATTCGCCCCCCTCTGCCCTTCTTCCTTCGGCCTCGCCCCTTGTTCCTCTTTGCGGCGTTCTTCGCGGGTGCACTGGGGGAAGCCGTTCACAGCTTCCTGCTCCAGATGCTAGTGGAAAGCGAAGGAAATGCACACACAATTCCGGTCATATACAGCACAAGTGCGAACGGGTTCGGCTGTCTGTTACTTGGGCTTGTGCTCTGGGACGCCCACCAGCGGCAGATTGCTAACCAGCGCCACGTTCAGGCTGAGCAGGAGATAGCACACCTCCGGCTAAGTCAACTCGGCGAGCTGCAGGCACGTCTTCAGCCACATTTCCTCTTTAATGCTCTCGCCGGGATTGCAGGCCTCTGCCTCATCAACCCGGCGGAGGCAGAGCAGGGCATAACAAACCTCGCTGCCCTTTTGCGTCAGGTGCTGCGCGCGCCGAACGATGTCGTCACTACCCTGCGCGAGGAGCGGGCGATGATACAGTCTTACCTCTCGGTGGAACGACTGCGCATGGGGCACCGACTGCAGGTCGACGAACAGATCGAGGAAGATGTTCTGGCGCTTCGGGTGCCCCGATTCTGTCTGCAGGTCCTGGTGGAGAACGCGGTACGGCACGGGCTCGTTACGACTGAGGCGGGCGGACAGCTTTCGATTGTCTCGCGCCGCTATCCCCACTACCTAGTTCTTGCGGTCTGCGACACCGGCGTGGGACTGCCTCTTCCTCAGCACTTTGCGCCAAGGATCAAGCCGGAGGGGAAAGCGCCCCATGGGCTGGAACTTCTGGCGGTGCGCCTCACCCTCGCCTACGGGCCGACCGCTCGCCTGCGTCTGTTTAGCCGACCAAATCGCGGCACAATCTGTGTCCTGCGTCTGCCCTTAAAAGACCTTTAAAAGAGTACTATAAGAGAGTATGGGAACTTCCTTCAGTCACTATCAGGCCGTAGTCGTAGACGACGAGCCCCTGCCACGCGCCCACCTTGCACACCTCCTCAAAGAGGCCGGTGTCGGAACTGTTCTGCAAGCCAGCGATGCGGGCCACTGCCTGGAGCTATTCGGGGGTGAGGAGGAAGCGCCGGACTGGGTTTTTCTGGACATCCATATGCCCGGTATGGATGGGATAGCCCTCGCGGACGCATTAGGGACAGGACGGGTCGGCGTTGCGCCAGGCGCTAACCCCCCTTCCGTGGTCTTCGTCACTGGCTATGATGACTACGCCATCCAGGCATTCGAGCGGGCTGCCATAGATTACCTGCTCAAACCCGTCGACCGAGCCCGGCTGGCCATGACGCTTACCCGGCTGGCCGCAAACGATCAAACGGCCCCGCCAGCCACAGAGTCTCTGCCGCCCCCCTTGCTCCAGCGGCTGCCGATCCGCATGGACTATGCGGTGCGACTGGTGGACGTCGCAGATATTGTGGCCGCGACGGCCTTTGAAAAACGAGTGGATGTGATCACGCGCGACAAATCCTATACAACCTCCTACACGTTGAACCAACTTGAGCTGCGCCTGCCCACCGACCGCTTCGCCCGCGTCCATGACAGCTGGATCGTAAACCTGCAGGATGTGTTGGAGATCCACAACCTCGGCAGTCAGAACTATCAGCTTCGCCTCCGTACCGATAACCGCCTTGTCCCCGTCAGCCGCCGCCGACTTCCTCTGCTCCAGCAGCGGCTTGGCCTGTAGGGAAATTGGACGGGTCCCCATCCGCCAAATTCTGCCAGCTATCGGCTCTTTTTCGCCGTCTATCCTACTTCTCCCCTGCTAGCTCCACGCACCCGTTATAATTACGTTAATGACTGCATTTTTCCCATTTCAGGTGTCACCAGAGCGGCGCCGCGCTGAGTTCGTGAGGTCGTTCCTCGCCGCCGCAATTGGCCTCTGCCTCGCGTTCGGAATGCCGGCCTGCCGCGCGCAGAGCCCTATCTTCTCAGCCCCGGCCCCGGAGGTTTCCCCTGCCCTCCCACCGGGTGTGGAGCTGCCCGCCGCCGTCGCACCGGGCGCAGCGCTGACACTGGTTCAGGCCGAGGCACTGGCAGAGCAGGGCAATGTCCAAATCCTGTTGAGCGGCTATCAGATCGGGAGTGCCCGCGCGAACCTGTCCGGCCAGCGTGCTCCGCTGAACCCGACCATCAACTACGCCTCGCTTAACAACCTCGTCGCGCCGACGAACGGCTTTGGGGTTCTCAACAATTACAGCGCCTATGTGACATTGGAGACGAATGGTGCGCAGCGATACCGCACGAATCAGGCGCGGGCGCAGCTTCATGGCGCCGAGGCGGACGCGCGCACGAGCCGGCTCACCGTGCGTCAGGCCGTGGCCGATGCCTACAGCGATATTCAGGCGGCCAACAGTGCGCTGCAGAATGAACATGATGTCTACGCGCTGACCGCACAGTTCGCCGATTTGACTCAGAAGCAGTTCGCACTGGGGGCAGCCCCTGAGTCAAATGCCATTCAGGCACAGATCGCGCTCACCCAGGAACAAGTCAGCTTCAGCAGTGCCATCACTCAGATCCGCACTGCGCGGGCTGCCCTGAACGTCCTCCTCGGCCGGCAGCCAGACGCACCCATCGATGCGAGCCAGCCGCTTGAGTACAGCGCCATTCTGTTCCCCGACCAGGCCCGGCTGCTGTCACAGGCGCTGGAAGCACGTCCTGAAATCTTATCAGCAGCGGCCAGCATCAGTGCCGCACAGGCAAGCGTAGGGCTGGAAAAATCCCAGTATTTCCCGAATATCACCATCGCGAGACCACTGGATATCGGACCACCGCAGATCGGCTTCATCCTGCCCCTTGATTTAGGCAGCATCCATGGAGCGATCAATAAAGGTCAGCAGGACGTTAAAGTCCAGCAATCGTTGGCGGCACAGGCGCGGCTCAATGTCGCACTGGATGTCGAAACTGGTTACCTGAGCTTGACCCAGGCCCGGCAGGCTGTCACTCTCTATCAGCAGGGAATTTTGCCCCAGTCGGCGTCTTTGCTCAGCCGTGTGACACAGGGATATTCACTCGGTGCCAGCACGATTTTGGATGTCATTAACGCTCAGCAGACCTATCGCACCACGCGCAACAGTTACTACGCCGCAATCGGCAGTTACAACCATGCGGTAGATCAAATCAACCGTGCTGTCGGCTTGCCCCTGCAGACTGCCAGTCCGGCGGTGTCCGTCACTTCGCCGTCGCCTTGAAGCCGACCCGACGCAAAGAAATTCAAGACAGAGAATATCCGATTATGAGCGAACCAAACACAATTGAACCACCGCCTCCGTCAGAAACTCCGCAGGGGGTAGAGGGGCATACGCCGAACCGCTCCGCTAAGCTTTCCCGCCAGATCGGCATCACGCTGCCGATCCTTCTGGCGATCGGCCTCGGCGGAGCCTTGGTCGTCCGCTCCGGGCGGACCGACACCGGGACGCATCCGGCGCCCACGGCGTCACCGAACGCCCCGGTCGCGGTTTCCGATGCCGGGCGCTCGGCTGTACAGATCAAGACCGTCCCGGCTCGACTGTCTGCCCTGCTTGGGCAGGTGGAGACCACGGGCCTGGTCTCCTATCCCGCGGACCAGACGGCAAAGATCAGCCCCCGCCTGCAGGGACGCATCCGAGAGGTCTTCGTCAATGTCGGCGACCGGGTTTCTGTGGGACAAACTCTGGCCGTTCTAGACAGCGTGGATGCGGCAGCCGCCCAGACAACGGCGATCCAGGCACAGAATAAACTGCAGCTCGCCCGCCGGACTCTGGATCGTCAGCACCAGCTGTATCAGCTTGGAACGCCCGAAGTGACGGCAGCCCGGGCGGCTTTGGATCAAGCGAAAGCCAACAGCCAATTCAAGAAGGACGCTTTGGACAAAATCCAGGAGCAGGCAAAAATTGGCGGCTTCTCCCAGCTGCCACTTGCCAGCGCCCGCACCGCCACCATTCAGGCGCAGGCAATGCTGGACTCGGCGAACCAGGATTTGGACCTCGCCCAGCGCGCCCGCGATCGCAGCTCCAAACTGAACGTGATCGGGATCAATGCCAAGCAGGATTTGGAAGCCGCAGAGAACACACTGGCAAAAGCCAGAGTGATGGTTCAGGCGGATCAGAACCAGCTCGCACTGGCACTCGAAACGCTGTCGCGTGAACAAAAAGCCTACAAAAGCAATCTGTACGCCGACCAGTCCGTGCGCTCCGCCCAGAACGATTATCAGCAGGCGCTGCTCCAGCAGCAAGCGGCGGTACGTGGATTGAACCTCGCACGGGCCGCTATTTCGACCAATTACCAGCAGGCACAGAGCGACTTCGTCGCGGCTCAAACCGACGCTCAGAATTCCCGAAATGCCCTTGTTATTTTAGGGCAGCCGACCGCAAGCGGGCTGCTGCGTATCACTGCCCCCGTCGCGGGCGAGATCGTCGAACGCGATGTCAATCCCGGCCAGACCGTGGACCAGTCCCAGATGACGCCCTGGCAAATGTTCACCATCAGCAATACAAAGCAGGTCTGGGTAGAGGGGGATATCTACGAGCAGGACCTGGCGTCGGTCGCCGTGGGCCAGCCGGTTGAAATCCATGTCGATGCCCTGCCGAACCATTCCTGGCGCGGGATTGTCGAGCATATTGCCTCAGCACTTGACCCAAAGACACATGCCATCAAGGTCCGTGCGGTCCTGGCGAACCCTGATGGGCGTCTCAAAGACGGCATGTTTGCCGAAATGACCGTCCTGACGGGGCACACGCAGGGTGCGCTGGAGGTACCACTTGTGGCGATCCAGCATGACGCAGACAGCGATTATGTCTATGTCGCCTCCGGCAACGACTATGTTCGGAGAAATGTGATATTAGGCAAGCAGAAGGGCGATGCCTGCCTGATCCAATCGGGCCTCCATCCGGGTGAGCGGGTCGTCACTCAGGGGGCATTATTTCTCGGCAGCCAGTCCAGCAGTGGTTAGAAGTCCGTGTTGAAAATTATTCCACAGAAAGCACTCTCGTGATCAATCGCCTCGTCCAATTTGCTCTGCACCAGCGCATCCTCATTCTGTTTGGGGCATCTCTCCTGCTTGCCTGGGGGGTGTTCAGCTTTACGCAGCTTCCGATTGAAGCCTATCCCGATGTGATGAATACCCAGGTTCAGGTCATCACACAGTGGCCAGGTCATGCCGGGGAAGAAGTCGAAAAGCTGATTACCGTGCCGCTAGAAACGCAGCTCAACGGTGTGCCGTTGGTCCAGAGCCTGCGCTCCAATTCTCTGTTTGGGCTGTCGTCCATTACGCTGACATTCGATGACCGGGTGGATGATTACTTCGCCCGCGAGCAGGTCAACCAGGCCATCGGCGCAGTCAGCCTCCCGTCCGGCGTGCAGCCGGCAATGTCGCCACTGGCGAGCGCCACGGGCGAAATCATGCGCTATACCGTAACCGGTGCCCCCACGATGGACTTGAAGACAATCCAGGACTGGACGCTGCAGAAAGAGTTCAAAAGTGTTCCGGGCGTCGCCGATGTCAACAGTTTCGGCGGTCTCATCAAGCAGTACCAGATTGAAGTCGATCCCGGCAAGCTGAAGGCCTACGATGTCACGCTGAAGAATGTTACCGACGCCGTTGGCGCGGCGAATGCGAATGGCGGAGGCAGCTATTTAGAGCGCGGCGGGGAAGAATATGTCGTGCGCGGCATTGGCCTGGTGCGGAACACCTCCGATATTGGGGATGTCGTCATTACCTCCCACAGCGGGACCCCGCTGCATGTCCGGGACGTGGCGACGGTGCGTATCGGCTATCAGCCACGCCTGGGCAAAGTCGGCTGGCGAACCGGAGACGGCGGGCCGGACACGGACGATGCCGTCATGGGTATTATTTTGCTGCGACGCGGGGAAAACCCCGGCCCGGTACTGGAAGTGCTGCACAAGAAGATACAGGCTTTGAACAACGGTATCCTGCCCCCGGGCGTCAAGATCAAACTGTTCATCGACCGGAGCGACCTGGTTCGTACTACGTCGCACACGGTTGAGAAAAATCTGGTCGAAGGCATACTGCTGGTCATTTTCATTTTGTTCTTGTTTCTCGGCAATGTCCGCGCCGCGATTATTGTCGCACTGACGATGCCGTTTGCGCTGCTGTTTGCGTTCACCTGTCTGAACCTCGTCCATATCCCTGCGAACCTGCTGTCACTGGGAGCTATTGACTTCGGAGTGCTGGTCAATGGCACCGTTATCATGGTGGAGAACATTTACCGGCGGCTGGCGAACCGGTCCAGCGGCGAGACCGCAATGCAGTGCATTCTGCGCGCGACCGGGGAAGTGCAGAGCGAAGTTGCCTTCACGACCCTGATCATTATTACAGCCTACCTCCCGTTGTTTACAATGCAGAGCGTCGAAAAGAAGATGTTCGCGCCGATGGCGTATACAATCTCCTTTGCCCTGGCCGGCTCACTGCTGATGGCCTTGCTGATCGCCCCAGTGCTGTGTTCGCTGCTGCTGCGCGGAAAGCTGAAGGCCGGAGAAGGCAAAGCCATGGAAGGGCTGAACAGTGGCTACCGCCGAGCACTGCGCTGGTCGCTGACGAATCCCCTGCCCATCCTCGCCGGAAGTATCGGTCTCCTGCTGCTTTCAGTGCTGGTCGCGCCGCGCCTGGGAACCGAGTTCCTGCCGCATCTGGACGAAGGCAACCTCTGGATACGCGCAACAATGCCCACGACCATCTCGTACACGGAGGCATCGCGTGTCGTCCCCAAAATGCGCGCTATAATGGCCCGCTACCAGCCAATTCGGCTGGTAGTCTCGCAAATGGGTCGGCCTGATGACGGCACGGATGCGACCGGCTTTTACAATGCGGAGTTTCTCGTGGACCTCAAGCCTTACGAGCAGTGGAAAGGCTTCCACAGCAAAGACGAATTGATCAGCAAGATGAACCGCGATCTGAGCGAGATTCCTGGCGTCAACTTCAATTTCTCGCAGAACATCGAAGACAATGTCGAGGAAGCCGTGACCGGGGTCAAAGGCGAACTGGCTGTGAAGCTATTCGGCGACGACCTGGACGTGCTTGAGACAAAAGCCGCAGAGATACAAAAAGCGATGACGTCCATTCCGGGAGTGGTCGACCTGACGACCTTCACAGAGACCGGTGAGCCGCAGGTGCAGGTCATTGTCGACCGGGATAAAATAGCGCGTTATGGGATCAACATTCAGGACGTGCAGGGCGTGATCGGAACGGCCATTGGCGGCAGCGCGGTGACACAGGTATTGGAGGGCGAAAAGAAATTCGACCTGGTGGTTCGCTTGTTGCCGAAGGCACGGCT
Source organism: Armatimonadota bacterium (assembly GCA_025354405.1). Classification (GTDB taxonomy): domain Bacteria; phylum Armatimonadota; class Armatimonadia; order Armatimonadales; family Capsulimonadaceae; genus JANXMY01. The sequence goes on along the minus strand of JANXMY010000196.1, from coordinate 4,918 downwards.
CAATGTAGACGCGATCCGTGACATCACGGTCAGTACTCCTGATGATCAGCGTATTCCTCTGTCACAGCTTGCCGCTATCAAGATCACGCGCGGTGCAGCTTTCATTTACCGCGAGGGAGGGCGCCGCTTTATCGCGATCAAGTTCGGCGTTCGGGGTCGCGACATCGGCAGTACCGTTGAACAGGCACAGGCCATAGTCGCCAGACAGGTCACCCTCCCCTCCGGCTACTATACGGTCTGGGGCGGTGAGTTCCAGTCCATGCAGCGGGCGGAGGCTCGTCTGGCGATCATCGTTCCCGCCACGCTGGTCCTGATCTTCTTTATCTTGTTTCTGATGTTCGGCAATGTCTCACGCCCGTTGCTGGTGATGCTGAACGTACCCCTGGCTCTCATTGGCGGGATATTCGCGCTGTATGCGACTCATTTCCATCTGAGCGTGGCCGCCGCAGTGGGATTCATCGCACTCTTTGGTGTGGTCGTGCAGAACGGAGTCATGATGGTTTCGCACATTGACCATCTCCGAGCTGACGGCATGGGATCAGGACAGGCGGTAATCGAGGGCGCAGTAACGAGGCTCCGCCCAATTATGATGACTGCTATCCTGGCGGGAGTCGGGCTGATTCCCGCCGCCGTTTCCACAGGCATCGGCTCAGACACGCAGAAACCACTTGCCATCGTCATTATCGGTGGGCTGGTGAGTGCCACCACCCTTACACTCTTCGTCTTGCCGGTTCTCTATAAATTGGTCGCCCGTACGGCCCGTGAGCCTGAACAAGTGACAATGCCGGCAGCAAACTGAGATCGCTCCAGAAGTAAACATTGAAGAAGAGGATATCGCCATGAAAACATATTCCATCACCCTGACAAAATTTTGCTGCGCAGCTCTGCTATTCCTGTGGCTCCCAGGCCTGTCCCAGAGCGCAGCTGCAAAGGGATCAACTGTAAGCAATATCACTCTGATACCCTTTGTCGTGAGCTCTCTTCCCACCGCAGATGCATCCCTGCAGAACGAACGAGAGGCGGAGATCAAGCGGCTGCAGGAAGTCGCCACGGATCAGGCCGAGAGAACGCTGACCCAGCGCCGCCTGGTAAGGGCTGTGGAGCGGGTGGACCAGCCAAACCTGGCACATTCGCCGCTGATTATCATCGGCACTGTCTCACTCCCGGTCCCGGTGGCGCAGAATGCGCACGGCACTGGAAACTACGGACGTCACGGAGACTACGCAACGGCGACTGCGACTCTCCTGCTCCCTGACGGTCATGTGGTAGCCACAAGTCATGTCACACTTGACTGGCGTGCAGTCTGGTGGATCAATGCGGGGAAGACAGCTCGGCTGATCTCCTTCGACACCATGCTCGCCGATTTCACCAAGAAGGCCGCAGACAAAGCGGTCCGCAGCGTGTTCAATGATCCTGCAGTGGTTACCCTGAACGAAACGCACCATTAGTCTTATTGCCATATGCTGTACTTCCCCGCTAAGCACAGTCATTTTTGGGTAAGGTACTAGGATTCTCCTCAAAGTATCTGTGCACTTAAAAATAGGAAAGCCGCACTTTTTCGCAATTAAAGGATTGTATGAACCTTATTAATAAGCTTTTTGGCCAGCCGCTAACCTCTTCGGAAGAAGAAGGTCAAAAGATCGGTGTGTTTTCCGGGGTTCCCAGCCTCGGATTAGACGGCCTTTCCTCGGCGGCATACGGACCGGAAGCTGCCCTGACAATTTTGCTGCCGCTGGGAGTGCTGGGCCTCAGCTATATCGGCCCGATCACTCTCATAATTCTCGCACTTCTGACGATTCTCTACTTCTCATACCGCCAGACAATCACCGCGTATCCAAATGGCGGCGGCTCGTATACCGTCGCCCATGAGAACCTGGGAATCCAATGGGGCCTTCTCGCCGCCGCCGCCCTGATGCTCGACTACACTTTGACCGTCGCCGTTGGCATCTCAGCGGGCGTCGGAGCACTGATCTCGGCCGTTCCAGGCCTGCACCGCCACACGCTTATGCTGTGCCTCGCGTTCCTTGCCCTGATCACAATCGTCAATCTGCGCGGGGCACGCGAAGCGGGTGCGATCTTTGCGCTGCCGACCTATCTGTTCGTTCTCAGCCTAGGTGGTGTCCTGGTGTACGGTCTGTTCCAGGTACTTGGACACGGCGGGCACCCGCACCCGGTGCTGATGCCACCGGCTATCCCGAAAGCCGTAGAGGGTGTCAGCCTGTGGCTGCTGCTGCGTGCCTTCGCGAGCGGCTGCACGGCCATGACCGGGGTAGAAGCCGTCTCCAATGGCGTCACGATCTTTGCGGACCCGGTCGTCAAGAATGCCCAGCGGACATTGACCGTCATTGTTGCGATCCTCCTGGTGCTGCTCGCAGGAATTGCTTATCTCTGTCATGCCTACGGGATTGCGGCAATGGACGAATCAAAGCCAGGATATCAGAGCGTGATCTCCCTGCTGCTGAATGCGATTGTGGGGCGCGGGGGCATCTACTATGTCACGCTCGGCAGTGTGCTGGCCGTTCTGGTGCTTTCCGCCAACACGAGCTATGCCGGTTTCCCCCGCTTGTGCCGGCTGGTCGCTTTGGATAGTTATCTGCCCCATGTCTTCGCGCTGCTCGGCCGGCGGCTGGTCTACACTGTGGGAATTCTGTTCCTAACTGGACTCTGCGCGATCCTCTTAATCGCCTTCAAGGGCATCACGGATAAGCTGATCCCACTCTACGCGGTGGGCGCATTTCTGGCTTTCACCCTTTCTCAGACAGGCATGGTGATGCACTGGCGCAGACAGGCACAGGAAAAGAACAGCAAAAACAAGGCCGGGGCAGGCGGTGCGCTGCTAATCAACGGGCTGGGAGCGGTCTGTACCGCACTGGCCCTGGGAGTAATACTCGTCGCCAAGTTCACCGCGGGAGCATGGATCACCATCATTATCCTCCCGATTTTGATGGCGGTATTTTACGGGGTTAAACGCCACTACGATGCAGTCACAAAGCAAATCGGGAGTCCAAAGCCACTGGACCTGATTCACAACGATCCTCCGATCGCGGTCGTGCCGCTGGGAAAATGGGACATGGTTTCAGAGCGTGCACTGCGCTTCGGAATTCGGCTTTCGCCGGAGGTCTATGCGGTTTACGTGAAGCTGCCCGATGTCAACGGCAAAGACGAAGAAGGAGAGAAAAAGGCGCAGGATCTCCAGGCACAATGGGCGGAACAGGTGGAGAAGCCAGCGCAGGCAGCGGGCGTCCCGGTGCCCCATTTGGAAATTCTGTCCTCGCCCTACCGCAAGCTTACCGGGCCGCTCTCGCAATACCTTAGGCAGCTGAGGCTTCAATACCCCGACCGAATGATCGCGGTGATCATCCCGGAGTTGATCGAAACTCGCTGGTGGGAGTGGCTGCTGCATAACCACCGTGCGACTGCCCTCAAAGCAAACCTGCTCCTGCTGGGCGATCCAAGTATTGTCGTAATCAATGTTCCCTGGTATGTCGAGTACGGCAAGCCTGCCGGGGCCGGGCAGTGAAGATCCTCCCGTGCCACCATCCCGCAGAAGAAAGACCCGGCCCCGTAGGGCCGGGTCGCAAGAGTCACACAGGATCAGTGGGTTTGGACAATTTCAGCGATACGCTGGCTGAATTGATGCAGTAGCGCTGCCCTGTCGGGCGCGGGCCGTCGGGGAACACATGGCCCAGATGGCTGCCGCAGCGGGCACAGGTGACTTCGATGCGCCGCATTCCAAAGGTGCCGTCCTCGTGCATTTCTACGCTGCCAGGTTTGGCATCGTAGAAGCTGGGCCAGCCGCAGTGGGAGTCGAACTTCGTATCGGACTCGAACAGCTCTAAGCCACAGGCGGCGCAGGCATAGGTGCCTCCGTCTTTCGTATCTGTGTACTTCCCGGTGAAGGGCCGATCTGTCCCTTTTTCGCGCAGGACATGGTACTGCTCCGGGGTCAATAAAGCACGCCACTCTGCCTCGGTCTTCGCAATCTTTTCCAATTCCATCTTTTCTATTTGCTTTCTATGATTTTCTGTTTTCAGTGTAACTTTCAAACACGTGGCAGAGGGGAAAAGTTCGCAACCCAGACTGTCATCGCCCCCGGCTCGCGGTTCGCCCAGGCGTAGTACGGAATGGCCCTGAGAGGATATGGAGTGGCCATGTCAGGACCGGGGGCCTTCCCCTGCAGGCGTGTGACGCCGCCGAGGAGTGCCGGATCGTGCTCCGGCTCGAATTCGGCATCCAGCGGCAGTGTGAGACCGGGAATGTCCAGGCCGGGATTGTCCGCCTGTTCGATACAATAGACCAGCGGGCCGCGCAGCAGCGCAGACTGATCGCGCAGGGCGGAGACGCGGGGATTGGCGACGGCTCGCCGTATCGCCATCGGCAGGGTGAGCTCGACGATATCACCGGGGTTCCAATCGGCCTCGACCGCGGCATAAGTCCCTGCGATTGGCGCAGCCATCGGCAGCCCGTTGACTGAGAGCGACGCGCCCTGTGCCCAGGCAGGGATGCGCAGATTCAGTGTGAACCGGCCGCCGGTACCGATTTCCAGGCGGATTTCGCCGTCCCAGGGATAGTTCGCCGTCTGGCAGAGTACAACTTCGCGGCCATCCGGCAGAATCAGCTCAGCGCGGCTGTCGGCATAAAGATTGACATAGACCCCACTGGAGCCGACACTATAAAAATAGCCAGGGAGCTGGGCCAGCAGCCGCGCGACATTGGGCGGGCAGCAGGCACAGCCAAACCACGCTTCGCGGCGATGCCGTCCGTCATCCGCCAGCGGGTTCTGATAAAAATACTCCGTTCCGGCCAGGGACACGCCGGACAAAAAGCCGTTGAAGAGGATTTGTTCGATCAAGTCGGCATATTTTGCTTCCGGTGCGAGTGTGAGCATCCGGGCATTCCACATCAGGCTGCCAATCGC
>JANXMY010000177.1 GCA_025354405.1 Armatimonadota bacterium | reverse complement strand
CGCACGCACTCGTGGATGAACCGGTTCCGGCGTCTGTTGATCCGGTGGGAGAAGAAAGCAGTCAATTATTTGGGCTTTCTGCATCTGGTCTGTGCCTACATCACCTACAAGCGAATGGGCCTTTTAGGATAGGCTCTAAGGGATCACTTTCCACACTCTTCAGACACTCAGTTACACGATCGATGTTTACTGCAGCGAAGCGAATGCTGTGCGGCACTTTGTCTGTTTCTTCTCCATATTCCCGCATCTGGTCGCCGACACGGCTTTCTCATGGCTTGGCTTGTTCTCGCGTAGCCTTTGCTGGATCTCAATCGGCTACACATTCGCTACATTACTGCCTGTAAGTTGTTCTTCTACTTTTGTGAACGTCCATCTCTCGACTTCCGCCAGCAGCAAGCTCTGCAGCAAAATCGAGAGCAGGAACAATTGATACCGAAACCGAACTTTTGCCTTAGCCTTCCATAATTTTGTTCCTGGAAAGATTTCGCTTGAAAACAGATCAAATCATCAACTCAGTTGCAACTCTGCCTGCACAGCAGCCTCTGAATGCGGATCACCGCTTGAACAACTTCGACTTCCTCCGCTTTGTGTTCGCCTCGCTGGTGCTGTTCTATCATTCTTTCCCCCTGCTTCTTGGAGTGAGAAACCGGCACCCGTATTTCGGTGAGGGCTTCGCTACCCTTGCTGGTGGTAGCAGCGTGGCCTTCTTTTTCGTCATCAGCGGCTTTCTCGTCTCTGCAAGCTGGATGCGAATACCCAGTTTCCGCCCGTACATTACGAAACGCATTCTGCGGATCTACCCGGCATTCCTCCTGGCGATGGTTTTCTGCGCCTTTGTCGCGGGACCACTTGGCACAGACAACGTGCTCGTTTACTGGCAACACTTTAAGATCTTCAAAGCCCTCATCTATTTGTTCCTGCTGCCTGCCGATGTCGTCGGCCCAGATATGGCCCTGATGTTCACACACCAACCATTTCCCCAGGTTATTGACGGCTCCTGCTGGACCCTGCGCTGTGAGTTTACTATGTACCTGCTGGTGGCACTGCTTGGCGCAGCTGGTCTGTACCGCCTGTGGCAAGGAAAGGGAGTGCTGCTTCTCTTTGGCCTGCTTTATTGTTTGTATGCGGGAGCACAGATCAGCGGTCATGCCCTTCTTCCATCAAAGCCAATCCCCTGGATTGGCAATCCCAACGACTGGCTGCGTCTCAGCACCTGCTTCCTATCTGGCATGACATACTACTGTTATCGAAACTATGTTCCACTCTCGTATAAACTTTTCGCTGTTTCCGTCGCCGTTCTAATTGCAGCAGCCTTCAAGCCACAGTGGTTCGGTGCTCTTATTCCTATCTTCGGCTCTTACGCCTTGTTCTTCATCGCACTTTCTCCTGCCGTCAAGCTCCACAACTTCGCTCACTATGGAGACTTCTCCTATGGAATGTACTTGTATGCCTTCCCAATCCAGCAGCTTTTGATACGCCACTTCGCCACGGAACTTAACCCATATCTTCTGTCTCTTGTCGCCTTCCCTTTAAGCTTACTCTATGCCGTCATCAGTTGTCACTGCGTAGAAAAGCCTAGCCTGATGCTGAGGTATATTTTTCTTTCTAAGTAGTTGTTCAGAATTACATTAATCTATCCGTGCCGTCGCTTCGGCGACCCGGAACGGCTGGAAGTTGATCCGCAGCGTCTGGCCGACCGCCGACAGAGCCTGCCAAACCCGCAGGTGTAAGATCTCTTTATCCGCATAGTCGTCAGGTTGTAACCACTCGTACTTGAGCTTACGCCACAAGATCTCGGCAATAGTAAGGTGCAGACTATACGGCGGCAGGAAAAACACGAACAACCCGCGCTCCTGCCAAAGTGCCCCCCGCTCTTTGACCGCCTTCACGTGAGTGCTGGCGTTGTCGAGCACCACTACCGTCAAGCGTTCGAGGCACAACGACAGGGCGTCCAGCTTCTGGCTGACCCAGGCCGCGCTGACCGTCTCCTGGGTCAAGTGCCGGTGGATACGGTTGTCCCGCGAAAGCAAGGCGAAACAGTTGACGCCCCCGCCCCGCTCGCTGAGCATGACGACCTGCTCATCCGGAAACTGCCAGGCATACGGAACACACGGAAGCAGAGAGACCCGGCTCTCATCGCCGTAGAACAGATCGATGTGGCCCTGCTCGGACAACTGTTCCATTTCCGCCAGGCACTCCCGCTTGAAGGCGTAGATGTCGGCATTGGGCTTGCGCTTTATTTGTCGTCGAATGCGCTTGAAGCGTCCGCCGTTTTTTTTAGAAAGCGTTTGAGCGTGAGCGTGGAAAACTCCTTGCCCAGCTCTTTGGTCAGTTCGGCTTTGGCCAGACTGATGCGCTGGCGGTTCTGCTCCACAGCGCGGCGCACGGCGGCCAAGTCGGTTTCGGTTTGCAGGATCGGGGTTCGGCCCTGTCCCTGCCGGGTTTTGAGTCCCTCGAAGCCCTGCCCTTCGTAGCGTTTGAGCCAGGTGTTGACGACAACTTCGCAGCAGCGAACCTCAGCCGCGACCAGTTTGGAGGTAAGCCGCTGTGCTTGAGGACTACCAGCTTTGAGAAGGATGATTTGGCAGCGTTGTCGAAAGGCGTGGGAGGAGCCGTGCGTAAAGCCCCGTTCGAGGGCCGCCCGCTGCTCCTCGCTCAGTTCGATAGTTTTGATCTTTGCCATATTTCTAGTACAGCATGGATTAACCTAATTCTGAACAACTACTTATCAAGGGAATATTTTATGCAGGGGATATTTGACCATTGCCTGAGCATTTGACCCTGAGCATTTCACTTGTTTGCTCTGCCTCTCCGCTGCAGTGCGGAGTCAGGCGAGACTGAGAAGCATAGACTCGTTGGTGCCTTCCAGCGTTTGATTAAATGTAAAAATAGCGTCGGCTTCACGCTCAAAATCGGTTCAACTGCGTAATTCCTAACAGTGGTCAAACGCATACCGGCAGCTATGGAGAGCCTGGCTACAACCCCCCCAGGGGGGGAAGTTTCGTGTTTTTCAATGATAACTTCACGGGCGGCGTGGGGTTAAATCCAAACAACAACAATGAGATCGCCGGGGCGGGGCTTGTGATCGATGCAGGATCTGCTGTGTGAAGCACACGGAGGGAAGCGATCTGCCGGCATGGCTGGATTTCCCCTGCCTGGTGCCCCGGGCTGCTGTGCGTGGCCTGAATTGCCGTTCCGGGCAGGCTCAAGAGCTTGGCGATGACGGCAAATAGCCAGTCTTTCTGCTTGGCATGATTTGTGCAGAAGGGGGAGTTACACCGGCATCCAGGAAGGACACGCCACCATGCTCGTACTCACCCGCCGCCTCGAACAGTCGATCGCTATCGGAAACCCACTTTCCCCCACCGTCGCAATTGAAGTGATAGTTTTGGAAGTCCGTGGGGACCAGGTCCGGCTTCACGAAACAAACTCTCGCGGGATAATCTCATAACTCTCCTTTGTGCCACTCATTGCTGTGCGGTTTGCCACTATATGGCTCGCTACCGTGTGGCTCGCTGTGATCGGCGGCTGGGACGAGCAGGTTCCAGGCCCCGATGAGGCGGGTGCCGCTGCGGAGGCCCCGCTGGGCGGGATGGGGCTGGCGGGGGGCCAGTGCATGCAGCTCTTCCAAAATCGTGGCGGGTACGGCTAGCTGCTCCTGATTGGTCTCCAGGGCATAACCGAGCTTGGCCGCCGTTGTAGCCCTTCCAAGGAGCTGGACGTACCGAAGCAAAAATCGGAAGTCAAGGGCAATATCAACGCTCTCCCAGGCCCGCCAGGCTTCTTCCCAGCCGCCCGCAAGAGCCGGCCGATCTAAGATATCGACGAGTGTGCGCTCAATGCCGGTCACCCGCACCGTAAGTCCTTGGCGGTCTTGGGTCTCGACGCCGAGCGTCATTCGGTCAGCCTGGGACAGGGCGGACGGCGGCTGCACGGCCTGGTAGCGGACTCCTGCGAACAGGAGTGGGCGGACGATTTTCTGCTCGGAAAGGACGATTCGCTCCTCGCGCAGGGAGTGGGCTAGGCCATGGAGATCGAGAGCTGTATGGTAAGCGAGCACTGCGTCGGAAGTAAGGCGGGAGGCGATCAGGAAAGTATCGGCGGACGCGTCGTTCTCGGCAGAAGGATCCCTTCCCACTCCAACCCCAGTATCAAAAGAAGGGCGGGTGACAGTGTAGAGGCCGCGCCGTACGTGCCGGAGGCGCCCTTGCTTGACGTAGTACCCAAGGAGGGCCTGACGGGTCGCTCGATTAGCCGCACCGCCGTGCTGCCGTGCGGAAAGGAAGCGATCGGCCTCCTCGATGGTGAAGACAGGATTGAGGGCAAAGAAAGTTTCGAGTGAAGTAGGAGTCATAGGATCATTCAGCATCGTTTCATTTGACGGATTCTATCATTACTTGTAGTTATATTACCATCTTTGATGCTTTTTGTCATATGAGTTCGGAACAATTGCCAGGAATGTGGCCTTCCTGTCTATCCGGTTCATCCCCACGCACGTGGGGCAGAGCGCATTATGGCGATCATCACGCCGCTTTGGGACGGTTCATCCCCACGCACGTGGGGCAGAGCCGGTCGCCGGTGCGACGGCGAATGTGCCCGACGGTTC
>JANXMY010000165.1 GCA_025354405.1 Armatimonadota bacterium | reverse complement strand
AGTGATCCTCAGCCGATCGACGTCATAACTCAGCGAGCAGCGTGCCCGCTCGCGGGTCGAGCAGGAGATCACCGTGCCACCGTACATATCGGTGGGGTTGCCGATCAGGCCGCAGCGGCCCGGAGCACTCGTCTGAATCATATAGCAGCCTCAATCATAAGTGGTTTTCCAGCAGCCAGTCCACGGCGGACGGCAGATCGGCGAAGATCAGGTCCGGGGCCGGGATCATATCGCCGCCGTCATACTTCTCAATTCCCCCGGAGAGCAGCAAAATTGTCTGCCCCACCCCGGCGGCGTGGCCCGCCTGAATATCCGTTGGAGAATCTCCAGCAAAGACAGTGTGCCTCAGGGTCAGCCCGAAATCATTGGCCGCTTCGAGCAGCATGCCCGGTTCCGGTTTGCGGCGCGGTGAGTTTGCATCCTTCAGCTCCGTGCTGTAGTAGCAGCGCGCGAGGAAAGCCCCGGCCTCGTCGGCCAGAGCTTTGCTGAGTCGCTGCTCAATCGCCATCAGAGCGTCCCAGGTCATCAGTCCCTTGCCAACTCCCTGCTGGTTGGAGATGACGATCACCGGCAGGCCGATCTCGTTGATACGGCGCACTGCCCGGGCAACACCTGGCAGAAGCACCAGATCGCTGGCGGACTCCAGATAACCACCCGGGATATGCGGGTTCAGCACACCGTCGCGGTCGAGAAAGACCGCTTCGAGGGTCGTCACCACTTCAGCTCGATATTTTTCTCGATCCGGCGGACCGCTTCTTCAAGCATCTCACCGTTTTTGTCGCCGCTGACTGTCAGGGACATACGAACATAGCCGTCCCCATTCGGACCGTAGCCAAGACCGGGGATGGAGAGCACGTCGGCTTTTTCAAGCAGATCTTTTGCGAATGTCGCGGACGTGTAACCGGGCGGCACGGGCAGCCAGACGTAGAATGTGGCTTCAGGCTTTGCCAAATTCCAGCCCAGACGGTTCAGGCCGTCGACCAGAACGTCGCGGCGGCGTTTCAGCAGCGACATCGCTTCTTCGTTGCTGGCATTGTTGAGTGCCCACCCGGCAGTCAGCGCGATCGCGGCGAATGCTTTGCTGTCGACATTGCCTTTGATGGTGTTCAGTGCCCGCAAAGCTTCGGGGCTTCCGACCGCGAAGCCGATTCTCCAGCCGGTCATATTGAATGTTTTGGAGAGAGAATGGAACTCGATAGCGACGTCTTTCGCCCCTTCGATTTCCATGATGCTTGGGGCTTTGTAGCCATCGAAGCCCGCCTCAGAGTACGCACAGTCATGCAGAATGAGTATTCCCGTCTCACGGGCGAAATTGACCGCCTCCTGGAAGAACTCGCGGGTCGCGATTGCCCCAGTCGGATTGTTCGGATAGTTCAGGTAGAGAATTTTGGCCTTCTTAACCACGTCGCCAGGAATGGCGAAGAGATCGGGCAGGAAATTATTTTCCGCAAGCAGAGGAAACTCGTACGGAGTACCGCCGGCCAGAAGCGTGTTGACTTTGACGACCGTATATGCCGGGTCAGGAACCAGCGCGATATCGCCGGGATCGATGAAAGCCCAGGCGGCGTGTGCCAGCCCTTCTTTGCTGCCGATCAGTTCCAAAATCTCGCAGCTCGGGTCCAGCGTGACTCCGAAGCGGCCCTGGAACCAGGTCGCCACATCCGTTAAGAACTCGGCCGGGCCCATATTCGACTCATCGTAGCGATGTGTCGACGGATCGTGTGAAAACTCGGTCAGTTTGTCGATAATAATAGCGGGGGTCGGCTGATCCGGATCCCCGATGCCGAGGTCGATCAGATCACGGCCTTCGGCAATCGCCTTTGACTTCATTTTTGCGATCTCGCCGAAGAGATACGGGGGAATCAATCCTAATCGTTTAGCACGCTGCAAATTTCTGTTACTCCTGAAAATCTAGTTATGTTGAAAGCTGAAAGTTATCGAGCAAGTGCGACTTTGGCCCCCAGGTGCTCCCGGTCGAGCGTGTAGTGCAGGAACGCGAGACACATCTCATCCGTGGTTGCTTCGCCCCAAGTCACCATCTTGGGAGGCGAGTTAGGATTCCTCAGGTTCTTTGCCGAGTTGTCATAAGTCGCCGTCATCGTGATGATCGTCCCTTTGGGCAGAGCGATGGGCTGCTTATAGAAATACGTGCTTTGCCAGTTGAAATCCCAATCCGAGATGGAGACCAGCGGAATTTTGCCGCCGCCGGGCAGTGTGGCCACCACCTTGATCTGACGTCCCAGCCAGTGCATATGCGGCGTAATGGCGAGAAGGTGCGTGTCGACCGGCGAAGGGACCGAGACGGTCGTCACGGAATAGTGGGAATCCCCTGCGGGTATCTCCAGGCTATGGATCATCGGAATGACATGGAGCGTCTTGTCCGTCGGAGCTTTGGCGAAATACAGACCGATCCGCGACAGGTCCGTTTCCGGCTTGCCGTCTTTGTGGTAATGCACCTGCAGGACGATCCGCGCTCCGGCGGGCACCTGGGTCGCAACTCCCGTCGGCAGGAAGTGGGCCGTTATCCCCGGTGCCCACCCGGCAAGCATCCCCGTGGGAGTGAAGCCAACCCCGCCAAAGCTGGTGTATCCCGGTTCCTTTTCATGTTTATCGAGCGCCACCGATGCCCCGGAGCCGTCGATATAGGCGATGACATGATGCACGACTGTGCGATTACCCGGCTGCACATCGACGGCACTGACATAGCGGTCGTGGGCGAAATCTGTGGGAATGACATAGCAGCGGTAGATATCCGCGCCATCGGCGTCCACATGATAAGGCCGATCCGGCTGCAAAACCATGTCCGGCTGCCCGAGCGGCCAGCCCTGCGTGTAATGGGCAGGCACCGGCAAATCTTTGGAGCGGCCTTCCGGAGCGCCCGAATCGACCCAATGTGTCAGCGTCGCGATCTCTTTACCCGTCAGCCGCCGCGCATCCTGAAAGTCGCCCGCGCCGGGATCGGCCTTCCAGGGCGGCATCTGTCGGCTCTGCGTATATCGTTTGATATCGCCGCGCCACGCCGCCGCCTGGGCGTAAGAGTTTAAGGCCATCGGGCCGATTTCGCCTGCGCGGTGACAGGTCACACACTGACGCTGCAAAATCGGGGCCACATCGTGGCTGTACGTAATCTGGGACGAAGCGACAGCCGCAGCGGGGCGGCGGATAATGCAGCCGAATGCGAGCGTTTTCGGATGCACAACTGCCCGGCCTGCTAAGACGGCGCTCAGCGCCTCCGCTAAATCGCGCTTGTGCACCTGCGACTTGTCCGCATTGTCATCGATACGACCTTGATACAGTATCTTGCCGGAGGGATCTTCAACAAATGCCTGCGGCGTCATGGTCGCCCCGTATTTCGCCGCGAGGTGGCCATCTGCATCTTTGATACACGCAAAGTTCAGGTGACGGCTCTGCGTGAACGTCCCGATCTCGGACTGGCTCTCCTGCATGTTCGAAAAGACGCCCTTAAACTCAACCCCCTGCGACTTGAACTGCTCTTCAAGAGTGTTTAAACGGGGAGAGTAGACCTTGGAGACCGGGCACTGCGTGGAGAGAAATATCGTAACACGAGCCTTCACCTCCCCTAAGCTGCCCGCATGCTTCGGAAAGGCAGCCGGCTTGCTGCCCATCGCCAGGAGGGCGAGACCAAACAGCAGAGCAGTTGGAAGAAATATCCCGGCCTTGCGGGCCGTTTCACCAGCAAATTGTGTCTTCATAGTCAGAGCTTTCTAATCAATAAACACGCGCTGCGACCCACAGGAATTTACCTCTAAATCAGCCTCTATAATAGCCCAACCCGGCCCCGCCCGTCAAGGGCTTTGCACAGGAGTGTATTTTGTTGACAACCGCGCGGAAAGGCAGGTACACTACTGCCTAGTAAAACACCCGTTTTCCCCGCGTCAATTTCATGAACAATCTAATCTTCAAGCACACAGGAGCAGCACAACCATTATGCAGGTGACCAAAGAGCCGCTCGACCCATGCCAGGTCGCGCTCACCATTGAAGTGGAGTCGGACAAAGTCGTCGTAGCCGTGGACCGCGCCTACCGTGAGTACAGCAAATATGTCGTCGTCCCCGGATTCCGAAAAGGCAAAGCCCCGATGTCCTTTGTCAAGCAGCGCGTTCCCGAGGCCGATGTCCGCCAGCGGGCGGCAGAGCTGCTAGTCGAACCGGCCTATGCCGATGCGATCAAACAGGAGAATATCGAGCCATTTGCACAGCCAAAGCTGGAATTGATGCAGCTCGACCTGAATGCATCGCCATTTATCTTCAAAGCCATCGTTCCGCTTTCACCTGAAGTGGAGCTTGGCGAATACAAAGGACTGACCGTCGAGCGGCGCAAGTTTGAGCTGACCGACGAGAACATCGATACCCAGCTGCAGAAGATGCGCGAGCGGGCCGCGGACTATCCAAAAGTCGAGCGGGCCATCCAGCTTGGCGACCTGGTCGTAGCCGACCTGTCCGCCCTCACTGACTTACGCCCACAGGCCGCCGAGCCTCGCCCAACCATGATCGAGATCGGTGCGGACAACATTCCTGGCTTCGATGAGCAGGTTGTCGGCATGAACATCGGCGACGAAAAATCGTTTACGCTGGCCTATCCGGAAGATTACCCGGATGCTGAGCTTGCCGGAGAGGAAGCTGAGTTTACCATCAAGGTAAATGAAGTTCATGAAAAGATCATTCCTGAGATGAATGATGATTTGGCAAAAAAGCTCTCTAACGACCAGTTTGAAACGCTCGATGCACTCCGCACCGAGATCAAGACTGATATGGAGCGGTCGCTTCAGGCCTCCACCGAGAGCGAAGCGGACAGCAAGCTGATTGACCAGATACTCGCAGTTTCGACGATCAAGTTCCCCCCGGTGCTGGTTGAATCCGAAGTCGAAGACGATGCCAAAGAGCTCCTCGCACGACTGGAGCGTCAGGGAATATCCCTGGACGATTATCTGGTGCAGGTCGGCAAGACCCGCGAAGAGATCATGGCGAACTTCCAGTCTGCAGCGACCAAGCGTATTCAGATCGGTCTGCTTCTGGGCCGGGTCGCTGAGACGGAAAGCCTCGGGCTGACCGACGAAGACCTGACTGCCGCACTGGCCGAGCGGGCGACACAGGAGCGCACCTCTCCCGCCGCCGTTCGCGCCGTGCTGGAGAGCAATGGCGGCATGGAAGGTCTGGCAAACCGAACTCAGGCAAAGAAAGTACTGGACTTTTTGCGGGGAACAGCCATAATTGAAGAGAAGCTGATCCCTGCCGGTACACTTCCTGAAGACTTGACGGACGAGATAGACGAAGAAGAAGACGAAGAGATGATACAAAATTTAGGAATCGAGACCGAAGAGGCAGAAGGGAAAAGCGAATGACTTGGATACCGACAGTAGTAGAACGGACACCGCGCGGCGTGGAGTCCTATGATCTCTGGTCACGACTGATGAAAGACCGCATCGTCTTCATCGGCGACCAGGTGCATCCCACGATGGCGAACATCATCGTCGCACAGTTCTTGTTCCTGGAAAAAGAAGACCCGGACAAAGACATCGAAGTCTATATCAACTCACCGGGCGGCGACGTCATGGCGGGTCTGGCAATTTACGATACAATGCGCCATATCAAACCCGATATTGCAACCACCTGTGTCGGAATGGCGGCGTCGATGGGCGCGATCCTGCTCTCGGGCGGAACCAAGGGCAAGCGGGCCGCCCTGCCGAATTCGCGCATCATGATACATCAGGGCAGTGCTGGAACCCAGGGCACACCCAAAGACATGGAAATCTATATGCGCCTGGTCATGTCGTTCCAGGAGCGGCTGACTTCTATTCTCTCCGAAAACTGCGACCGGGAGTTTTCACAAGTCCAGCGCGATATCGACCGCGACTACTGGATGACGGCGCAGGAAGGCGTGGATTACGGCATCATCGATCAAGTTCTGACGCGGTAGGGTCCTAACCGGCAGGAACATTTAAGGAAGTACATGGCACGAATTGGGAACGAGCGCAACGACAGCCGCTGCCTGCTCTGCGGCAAAGGCCGGGAGCAGGTCAAGAAACTGATCTTAGGGGTTCATGGCGGCGTCTGCCTGGAATGCGTGGATCTTTGTAATGAGATCGTCCGCAGCGATGTCTCGCAGGCGGACGACTTCAGTGCCGTCGGTGCCATTCCAAAGCCCAAAGAGATCTACCGTGTTTTGTCCCAGTATGTCATTGGACAGGAACAAGCCAAACGAACTCTCTCGGTGGCGGTCTATAACCACTTCAAGCGTGTCAACGTACAGAGCTCGGATGTCGAGCTGCAAAAAAGTAATATCCTGCTGCTTGGCCCAACCGGCAGCGGGAAAACTCTTCTCGCCCAGACTCTGGCGAAGATTCTCAATGTTCCCTTCGCAATCGCTGATGCCACTTCGCTGACCGAAGCGGGTTATGTCGGGGAGGATGTCGAGAACATTCTCCTGAAGCTCCTGCAGGCCGCAGACAACGGCGAAAATATTCAGACCGTCATTAAAAACGCGCAGCGCGGCATCATCTATATCGACGAGATCGACAAAATCACCCGTAAATCAGAAAGCCCCAGTATCACGCGGGACGTCTCCGGCGAAGGTGTGCAGCAGGCCCTCCTCAAGATTCTTGAAGGAACCGTCGCCAATGTCGCCCCGCAAGGCGGGCGCAAGCATCCCCAGCAGGAATACGTGCAGATCGATACAACCAACATCCTCTTCATCTGTGGTGGAGCCTTTGAGGGAATTGAGGAGACCATCGAGCGGCGCGTCAACCAGAAGTCTCTCGGTTTCCGGGCCAGCATCGAGAGCAAGCGCGACCGACGGGCCGGAGACATGATGGCACATGTTCTGCCCGAGGACCTGCTGAAATATGGTCTCATTCCGGAGTTTATCGGACGGCTGCCGGTCGTCACCACCCTTCGCGCACTCGATCACGAAGCCCTGGTACAGATTTTAACCGAGCCGAAAAACGCTTTGATCAAGCAGTATGGCAAGATTTTCGAATATGACGGTGTTGAGCTTCAGTTCACCGACGAAGCCCTGCACGCAATCGCCGAGGAAGCGATCAAACGCTCGACCGGAGCACGCGCCCTGCGTACGATCATCGAGAAGGTGATGCAGGATATCATGTATGAGACGCCGTCCCAGCGCGATGTGCAAAAGATCGTCATTACCGGAGACATCGTTCGCTCACGGGTCGCGCCGCAGCTCGCAGACGCTCCAATACTTCGCGCCGCGTCCTAAACTCGCCGCATTCAGGATGTTAAGGATACCCATTTTCCGTTATGGCCCGTACGACAACCACCCCACGCCTGCGCAAAACCAGCGCAAAAAAACTGGCCCAGGAAGCCGCGATGACGCCGGACTTTCCTCTGGAACTCCCACTCCTGCCGATCCGCGACAATGTTCACTTTCCCGGCATCATCTTTCCGCTCTTTGTCGGACGCGAAAAGTCAGTGCGTGCCCTCGATGAAGCCATGGCCGGCAGTCAGCATATCCTGCTGGCCGCGCAGCGGCAGGTGGCAACGGAGGACCCGGACCCGGAGGAGCTGCACGAGATCGGTATCGTCGCCGAGATCATCCAGATCCTGAAGGTCCCAGACGGCACCGTGCGCGTTATGCTGGAAGGAAAAGAGCGCGTCCGTGTCACGGAGTGGCTGCAGACGGATCCCTTTTTCCGGGTCACGCTGGAGCCGCTGGTCATCGCTCCCGTGCAGGCACTGGAAGCCGAAGCGCTGATGCGCGCGGTCGTCGGTCAATTCGAGCAGATCGCAAACACCGCGAAGAATATCCCGCCGGAAGTGGTAGTCACACTGCTCAATATCGATGAGCCAGGGAGCCTTGCCGACCATGTCGCCTGGCACCTCCCATCGCTGCGCGTGGAGACCAAACAGGAGCTTCTCGAAACACTGGATCCTCAGGAGCGCCTTCAGAAGCTGTCGCTTCTGCTGACCAAAGAATTCGAAATCCTGCAAATTCAGAAGAATATCCGCTCGCGCGTTGAAAAAGAGATGGGCGAGACTCAGCGCGAATTTTTGCTGCGCGAACAGCTCAAAGCGATCCAGCAGGAGCTGGGTGAGCGCGATGAACGCCAGGGCGAAGTCGACGAATATCGAACAAAAGCGGAAGAAGCGAAGATGCCGCCGGAAGTCGCCGAACGGGTATCCAAAGAGATTGACCGGCTGGAGAAGATGCCGTTCGGCGTTCCCGAGGGCGTCGTGATCCGAACCTATCTGGATACTCTGCTGGCATTGCCGTGGTCAGTAACTTCCGTGGAAACACTGGATGTCGCTGCCGCTGAGGCCATTCTGGATGAGGACCATTACGGCCTGCCTAAAGTCAAAGAGCGTGTGCTGGAATTTCTCGCCGTTCGGCAGCTCTCCGGAACTCTCAAAGGCCCGATCATCTGCTTTGTCGGCCCACCGGGAGTCGGCAAGACCAGCCTCGGCAAAAGCATTGCCCGCGCCCTGGGCCGCAAGTTCGTGCGCATCTCCCTGGGAGGCGTTCGCGACGAGTCCGAGATACGCGGCCATCGCCGAACCTATATCGGCGCTTTGCCAGGGCGTATTATTCAGGGACTGAAGCAGGCCGGGACACGAAACCCCGTGTTTATGCTGGATGAAATCGACAAGATGGGTTCGGACTTTCGCGGCGATCCGTCCTCGGCCCTGCTCGAAGCCCTGGACCCAGCCCAGAACAACGAATTTTCTGATCACTACCTGGAAGTGCCGTTTGACCTGTCGGAAGTCATGTTTATCACGACGGCCAACCTGCTCGATCCCATCCCCCCTGCCCTGCGGGATCGTATGGAGGTGATTGGCTTCACGGGCTACACCGAAGAGGAAAAGCTGCATATCGCGCAGGACTTCCTGATCCCAAAACAGATTAAAGAGCATGGCCTGACGGAGTTGCAGCTAAGTATTCCCGAGGACAGCATCAGGCAGATCATTCGCGAGCATACCCGCGAGGCTGGTGTCCGCAATTTCGAACGTGAGCTGGCCGCGCTCTGCCGTAAAGTCGCCCGGCGGGTCGCGCAGGGCAGTACCGCCCCTGTAACCGTCAGCTCCGCGGAAATCCGAGAGTTCTTAGGCCATCAAAAGCATCACTACGGGGTCATGGAAGAGCAGGATGAGATTGGCGCGGCGACGGGCCTGGTATACACCGAATCCGGCGGAGACGTGATCTCCATCGAAGTATCCGTTATGCCAGGTAAAGACGGACGCCTGATTTTGACCGGTCAGCTCGGCGACGTGATGAAGGAGTCCGCTCAGGCTGCCATGTCCTACGTCCGCTCCCGCGCCGAGATGCTGTGCCTCGACGCCAACTTCAATGAGCGTTTGGAGATCCATGTCCATGTCCCCGCCGGTGCCGTCCCCAAAGACGGGCCCTCGGCGGGTATCACTCTAGCCACCGCTCTGGCGTCGGCTCTGACAGGCCGCGCCGTCCGCAAAGACATTGCCATGACCGGCGAGATCACGCTTCGCGGTCGCGTCCTCCCTATCGGCGGCCTGAAAGAGAAGGTTCTCGCAGCGCACCGCGCCGGCATCCGCACGATCATTCTGCCCCAGGAAAACGAAAAAGACCTGGAAGACCTGCCTGGCAATATCCGCGAAGAAATGAAATTCGAGTGCGTCACCCACGCCGATCAGGTGCTAAAGATGGCGTTATTAGAAAAACTATAGGCCGTGGTATGCTATCGTTGGAGGCAAGTTCTATGAGTACCACTGTTACCGCAGAAAATCACGTCGAGCAGATGCCCGAAGATACGGCTGGACTCCAGGCTGCAATTCATACTATCTATCTTCAAGTCGAGGCATAGAATGATCGCATGGAAAGTGATCGAATTGAGATAGATAGTATGAGAGCCGAAACTCAAGTCATGCTGGATGCGATCCACAGAATGTTGGGAAATTAGTTGGCCGCGCCCTGGTGGCAGCAAACTTACAACTTTGCACAATCGTCTCCATTTTCTTACAATTCATCTCCATATCCATACTCCCCCGTGTGCGCCTCTTCCAGGTACGCCGCCAGCAGGTCGATACTCGCCTGGATATCATCTATATGGGCCGCCTCGTTGACGGTATGGATGTAGCGGGTCGGGGTCGAGAGGGTGAACGACGGCACCCCGCCGCGACTGCTTTGGATTGCCCCGCCGTCGGTCCCCCCTGCAGTCAGTAGTTCAAGTTGATAAGGAATTTTTCGGGCTTCGGCAATCGTGCGGAAGTGGTGGACCAGTTTGGGATGGCAGAGCAGCGACGAATCGGAGATTTTGATGGCTGTCCCTTTACCTAGCTGCGTCACGCGCTCCGATTCCGACGCCCCCGGGATATCGAGAGCGAGGGTAACGTCGAGAGCCAGGCCGATGTCCGGCTTCAAGGCGTATGCCGCCGTTCTTGCTCCGCGCAGACCAACTTCTTCCTGAACTGTGGCGACGGCGAGAATCGTCGCCGGGATGGATTTGCCTTCCAGCTTGCGCAGGGCCTCAATCAGAATAAAGACCGAGAGGCGGTTGTCCAGGGTTTTACTGACCACCATGTTTCCCACCCGCTCGCAGGTGCGGTCCATGGTCACCGTGTCCCCAACTTCTACCAGCGACTTCACTTTTTCGCCCGACAGTCCAAGGTCGATGAAGAACTCCTCCAGCTTTGGCGACTTCCCCGCTTCGTCCGACGTTAACAGGTGGATCGGCTTTCCCGCCGGCATCAATGCTCCGCGGAGTGTCTCCCCTGCAAAGCCATGCACGAGGACGCGCTGAGCGACCATCGTTCGCGGGTCCCATCCCCCCACCGGGGCGACCCGGACAAAGCCGCTGTCATCGATAAAGCGGACCCGAAAGCCGATCTCGTCCAGATGAGCGGCGATCATAACCCGCGGTGAGCCCTCCACGCCCTGCTTGATGCCGATGAGATTTCCCATGACATCGACGGTCAAAGAGTCCATGAACGGCGATAACTCCGCCGCTGCGAGCTTCCGAATCTGCGTCTCACTTCCGCTAATCCCCGGCGTTTCACACAATCGTTTTAAGAGGTCGAAGTTCATGAGATATTTATCCTAATTCTATTCGTTGTTCGGCTTTGCTGCGTAAATCATATTAGACCTCTTGCGTAAGTACCCTGCACTGGAAATCCGGGCACGGCAAGGCGACTTATGCAAGAGGTCTATTGGGCAAGTGCCGGGCATCCCTAATGCCGTCATCTGATTGAGGGCGCTGAGCTTAAGCATCGTTTCTGTATCTTGAGCGGCCATACAGGTAATCTTGATATTCCCCCCAGGAAACGCCGGTCATCACATGGACCCGGTAGCCCTGCGCCTTCCAGCCTGCGATCCGGCCCTCCAGGTCAGGCCCGATGCCCATAGCACATCGCGATATCCGACCCTAGCTGAAGCCCGGTATCCCACTCGGCACTGGTCTGAAAACTGGTTCGTTTGTGATCTCGGTTCGGGTCTATCGGACGTATTTCGCTCTTCAACTTGCTGTCGCTCTTCAGCATGCTATTTTCTCGCTTCGCATTAGGATCGCCGCAAAATCCGTCCCGATAGCACATCGGTCTGCGTTCCATTCTCCATTGCCAGCCGTCCATTGACCAGCACGTGGGATATTCCCGTCGGAAATTGGTGCGGCTCATCGAAGGTCGCGAGGTCGCGGAAAAGCTGG
>JANXMY010000101.1 GCA_025354405.1 Armatimonadota bacterium | reverse complement strand
GTCGTTGACCGCCCCTGATCCCTGATCGGGATCCGCCTGCGCAACCAGCCGGGCCACGGCCATGACGGCTTCCTGCGTGCCGGTAATCACGGCCTCACGGGGTGAAACATTCGGCACGGAAAACGCAAAATTCGGCGGCGTGACCCCGATGTCTTCCGCGCTGATCGACATCTGGCGGCGGCGGCGCGGCTGAAGGCTCAGCATGATCGGTCCCGGCTCCGTTTCAACCGTCACGTCGGCGGGCATTCCGTTCAAATGCACCGGAAGCGGAGATGTCTGCCCGGCTTTGGCATGCGAGAGATCGACCGAAGCCGTCACCGTCGCATCCGTCAGATGTGCGATCTCTTCTGGCGGCCCGTCCAGAGTCAGCGTCACGGACGGTACACTTTTCTCTTCTAAAATCAGTGTCGGCGGCAGATTACGCACCGTCAGCGGCAGAATCAGCACATGGGGCGGACGGGCATTGATCAGCCCGGCGGCGTAGAAATGCAGAAAGCAGGCGAACACGACTGCCAGCAGCTTATAACCGAAATTGTGTCGCAGTGCGGCAATCATAGGATTTCAGTGAGAGAAAAACCGGCGTTTCAATGCCGCTCTGGCTTAAAGGCGTGGCTCCCTTGACACGACCGACTCCGGTGCGGCGGTCGTTTCAGGCAGGCGAATCGGCTCCGGCACGGCGGGTGATTTGGCGGCGTCTGCGGCTCGCGCCCCGCGCGGACGAATAATTCCCCGGCGGCGGCGCAGGCTCGGCTTCTCGCGGCCCGTGTACTCGCGGATCAGCAGATCGCGCAGACGGCCGTCATCGCGCAGGCCGCGTGCCATTTTGCCGTCAAAGGCCAGCGAAATAATTCCCGTTTCTTCGGAGACCACCACGACCAGCGCATCGCTTTGCTCCGTAATTCCCAGGGCAGCTTTGTGGCGTGTATGCACCTGCATCCCCTGCACCTGCAGGCTCTCCGAGAGAGGCAGAGTGCATCCCGCCGCCACCACACGGTCCCGACGAATCACCGCCGCGCCGTCATGCAAGGGCGAGCCGGGATAAAAAAGTGATCCCAGCAGATCTGCGCTCACCAGTGCATTGATCTGCGTCCCCGTCTCGATAATGTCCGTCAGACCCGTCTCGCGCTCCAGCACCATCAGCGCCCCAATCTTCTTATCGGACAGATTCTCGGCAGCGCGGACGATCTCCCCGACCATCGAAGACAGGTCTTCCCGGTCCAGCCCGGTAAATCCCTTGCCCCAGAACCCCAGCCGCCCGACTTCTTCCAGGGCATGCCGCAATTCGGGATAAAAGAGGATCACCAGCGCGACCGGCCCCAGGGGCAGGATCTGCTGCAGCAGCCAGGAAAGCGCGGACAGGCGGACATAGGTGGAGAAGAGCAGCAGGACGACAAACACGAATAGGCCGGTGATAATCTGCCATGCCCGCGTCCCTTTCGCCAGCATCATCAGCCGGTAGACGAGGTAGGCGACCACGAGGATGTCCGCCCCGGTCCGCACCGGCTCCCAGACGTCTCCCGGTAGCCATTTGTGCCAGTGATGCAGAAGTTCTTGCATTGCGTCAATTATGGCATATGCAGGGGGAGATATGCAAGGCGAAATATGTTACAAAGGAGAAACATCAAGCGATTCACTTGACTTGTATAATTACAATTAGTATAATTGTAATTATACTAATTGTAATTATATTGTGCACGAAGGAGAAAACACATGGCGGCACTTCCGTTTCATTTTCATAACCGAGACCGGGAGCGGCGATCGTTGACGGAAGCATTGCAGTCATCCCGCGCAGAACTGTACATAATATACGGGCGGCGAGGGGTTGGAAAGAGCGCATTACTGCGGGCGGTGCTAAATGCGCAGGGCTTCCCGTTTCTCTACTATCGAGGAGTGCGACGCACCCTGCCTTTGCAGCTTGCGGCATTGACAGAAGCCTTTCGTGCAGCGTTTCCGGGGATGTTCCTCCCGCAGCCATTTGCTTCGACATCGATATTCCTCGATGCATTAGTGTACGAAGCGGATGCGCGGGAAGCACGGGGCGACACAACACCGGTCTGTGTCGTAATTGACGAACTGCCATACTTGGCTGATGTTGACCCGGGACTGCTGACAGTTTTGCAGCACTTTTGGGACGATACTAAACGACGCTCTAATCTTAAACTCTTCTTGTGCGGTTCATACCTGTCGTTCATGAAGCGGCAGGTGCTCGACGAGAGTGCTCCACTCTATAACCGGCGCACTGGGGCGATGAAGCTAGAACCGCTGGATTACGCCGAAGCGGCTCTATTTTTCCCAAACTATACCCCTGAGGAAAAGATGGTTGCTTATGCCGTTTTGGGAGGAATGCCCTCGTATCTCGAGCAGTTTGATCCGGCGCTTTCTGTGGAGGACAATGCTAAGGCAACCATTCTGCGCCCGAACACTTACCTCGCACAGGAACCCGACTGGCTGCTGCTGGAAGACTTACGGCGTGATGTCGTTTACGGCTCGATGCTGCGTGCGGTCGCGCAGGGTGTTCGGAAGCCGTCCGAGATCGCTCGCGCCATCGGCAGGGATTCGGCGCAGGACATCGGGCCGCAGCTCTCCACCTTGCAAAACCTGGGGCTGCTGGTGCGGGAAGTGCCGATCACCGAAAAGCGACAGGCCCGCTCCCGCAACTCGCTGTACTTTTTGTCCGATCACTATTTGGACTTCTGGTATCGATTCGTAGACCCGGCTCGCAGCCTGGTAGCGCAGGAGATGGGAGCGGAGGTGTGGGACAGGCGGATTGCACCGCAGCTGCATGAGTATGTGTCCCGGCCAGCGTTTGAGCGAGCCTGTCGGGACTTTTTCTGGCGCAGCCTCAGGGCAGAGACACTCCCACCGAATCTGCATTTTGCGGATGTAGGAACGTGGTGGGGAGCAGGAGACAGGGAGATCGATATCGTGGCCGTGGACACGCAAGCAAAAGTGACTGCTGCTGGCTCCTGCAAATGGACGAATGCTCCGATGGATGTCAGCGAGTACGCCGCACTGCAAAGCTCACTGGCACGGGCGGACTTCGGCGATATTGATCCGTATTTGTTTCTGTTTTCACGCTCCGGCTTTACCGACCGGCTCCATGCCCTGGCGGCAGCCCAAGCGCCGCTTCGCCTTGTCCTCATCGGATTGCCGGACTTATACGCGGTGTGAAATCACGTCTCGAAAACAAAAGATACTATTACTATTGACAAACTATCAAATGAGTGTCATAATGAAGTATGTTCGCTACTAAGCACGCTGGGAATAGAAAAACGATGGATGAGCCGCAGAGAATTCAGAAGCCAACGCCGTCGCCCGCTCGGCCAGCCGAGGACAAGATGCTGCCGCTGCAGGCAATTCAGCAGGCAGTCAGCAGTATCAGATTTGGGGTCGTCCAGATCACTATACAAGATGGCCGTGTCGTGCAGATCGACAAGACAGAAAAGATTCGGCTGGTTTAGACCCGCTTGAT
>JANXMY010000230.1 GCA_025354405.1 Armatimonadota bacterium | reverse complement strand
CTCGTGCCTCGTGCCTCGTGCCTCGTGCCTCGTGCCTCGTGCCTCGTGCCTCGTGCCTCGTGCCCTCTAAATCGCCACCGTTTCACCCGGATTGGAAATCCGGGTGAGGCGGTTAAGAGGGCGGGCAAGGATATGAGGGCGCGAGGCACGGGGCAAGGATATGAGGGCGCGAGGCACGAGGCGCGGGCAAGGATATGAGGGCGCGGGCAAGGATATGAGGGCGCGGGCAAGGATAAGAGGGCGCGGGCAAGGATAAGAGGGCGCGGCAAGCAGCGCCCCTACGGGTCAGACAATCCCAGTCACGGAGTGACTTCCCCTGCATTTATGCAGCAAAGCCCCTGCAAGGTCCTACACCAACTTTTCCAGTCGATCCACCATCCCCGATAACACATTGAATGCCCGCTGGATCGGCTCGGGGGTGGCCATGTCGATTCCGGCCAGCTTCAGGGCATCCAGTGGATACAGAGAACCACCCGTTTTGAGGAAGCTCAGGTAGCGGTCGGCGGCAGGCTGACCGCCGGTGCGGACATCTTCCGCTAGGGCGTTGGCGGCGGAGATGCCTGTGGCATACTGGTAGACGTAAAACGGCGAGTAGAGGTGGCTGAACTGTGCCCAGGTGATGCCAAGTCTCGCCTCATCGATCTCCACTTTGTCCCCGTAACCCTCGCGGAACAGGCCCGCCAGAGTCGCGGACATGGCATCCGCCGTCAAAGCATCCCCGCGCTCGATCCGCCGGTGGCAGTCCAGCTCGAACCGCGCGAGAGTCGGCATGACGAACAGGTAGCGGTAGAAGTTCGAGATGGCTTCTTCAATCACCCCAATCGTGAAGTCCCGATCGGTGTTTTCTTCCAGCAGGTGACTGCGAACCAGGGCCTGATTAAAGTTAGACGCCACTTCGGCGACAAACAGCGAATAGCCCTCGTAGACCGGCGGCTGGTTCTGCCAGGTCAGCAGCGAGTGCATGGAATGGCCCAGCTCATGCGCCAGCGTGCTGACCGAGAAGATGTCGTCCCGGTAATTCATCATGATGAACGGGTAGGTCCCGTAGGCGCCCGACGAGAACGCCCCGCTGCCTTTGCCTTTATTAGGCTGAGCATCGACCCAGCGCTGCTTGGTCAGGCCGCGACGCATCGCTTCCGTGTATTCCGTGCCGAGAGGAGCCATTCCCCGGCAGATCATTTCTGTAGCTTCAGTGAATGGGATGGCTTTCTCGGTGCGCGGCAGCGGGGCTGGGACGGCATAGACTGGCACATCGGCGCTGTGCAGGCGCTCGACTCCCAGCCCGCGCCGCAGAATATCCCAGTACCGGTGCCAGATCGGCAGATTGGCCTGGAAAGTCGAGAGAAGATTCTCAAAGACTTCCTGCGGAATTGCATTTGGGGAGAGAGACGCTTCGATCGCCGTTGGATATGCCCGGGTCCGCGCCTGAAACACGGTCTGTTTGACCTGACTACTCAGGCAGACCGCCATGGTATTTTTGACGCCCAGATAGCCGTCGGCATAGGACTCCCAGGCTGCCCGGCGCACCGCCTGCGATGCATCCCGCACGAGGTCGCTGACCGTGCCCTGGGCGACTTCTTGTGTCGCCCCGTCGCTGCCGGTTACCGGGCGAAACGTCAGGTCGGCGTCTTCCAGCACGCCCGCCGCCGCGCCGGGAGTCGCCAGCGGCTCGGAGACTTCGGCCAGCAGGGTCTCTACTTCCTCCGAGCGCACATGCGCCCGCCGCCGGGCCAGTGTGTCGAAGTAGTGGCTGTAGATCGATAGCGCTGGCTCCTGCGTCAGCCAGCCGGCCAGAGTTTCCGGGGCCAGCTTCAGCATCTCCGGCTCATAGAAAGCGGCGGCCGCGGCGCGGCGGGCGTTCAGGCCCTCCGCACGGCTGTTCAGGGCCGCGGCGGCTTGATCGCCCGAATCCCCTGCCGCCGACATCCCGCTGTACAGGTAGACTTTGTCGAAGGCGACGCCAATCTCGCTCTCTTGCGTAAGTGCTTCCGCCAGGGTCTCCGCCGATTCGCCGAGATGCCCCTGGAACCGGGCCAGGCTGGGCAGCAGGCTTTCCACACGGGCGAACTCGGCCTCCCAGGCTTCGAGGGTGGGAAAGACGCTTTCCAGGTTCCATTTGTCTTCTGTTGGTATCTCGTCGCGACGGGGCAGGGTGGTAGACATATTCGGAAGGCCTTTCTAAGGCAGATGATTTGGAATGTGATTTTAAGGAGTGGGCAGCTGGCCCGGGGCCCAAAGGCCGCACACGTCCTCGCCGCTTCGTAGAGAT
>JANXMY010000020.1 GCA_025354405.1 Armatimonadota bacterium | reverse complement strand
ACCTAAAGTCGACAGGTTCAGATCCGGCATCGACATGCTGCCCCGGCGGGGCAGGGCGAGCGAGAAACAGTCCGGCGAATTCTTGTCCTGACTGTAAAGCTCCGCATGCTGGTCCAGTGCCGCTTCGAGAAAGCTCCGCATTCGGCTGTTGAAAATGGCGAGATCAAAACAAGCCGCATGAGCACACAATTTAGCGGATGAAAACGAGATTTCGGAAACTTGTTCGAGGGCCGACGCTAGGGATTCAGGAGTTTGATCGCGGAACAGCACGCCTGTGTGCCCGTCGACAACCGTTTCCAGAGCACCACCGCGTGCAAAGGCAACCACCGGGCGGCCGCTGGCCATGCACTCGATAGGTGTCAGGCCAAAGTCCTCTTCGCCGGGGAAAATCAGGGCGCGGCAGCGTGCATACTCCGCCGCCACCTCATGATCCGGCAGACGGCCCAAAAATTGGATCGTCGGCCCAGATCGGCGCTGCAGACCGCCCAGGTCGGAGCCGCAGCCGATGATTTTCAGCGTTGCACCGCTTTGGTTACAGGCATCGATCGCCAGGTCGATTCGCTTGTAACCGACCAGCCGCGAGACGACCAGAAAGTGGCTGCCAATTTGATCCGGACTGACCGGTGTATACTTGGCAGTGTCTACTGGCGGCGGAATCACAGCGGCGACTTCACGCCGATAGTATTTACGGATACGTCGGGCAACGTTGATGGAGTTTGCGATAAAGTAGTCTGGCCGCTGGCTGCTTTCGACATCCCAGGAGCGCAGGCGACTGAGCATCCCGCGCAGCAGAGGATACAGGACTCGTCCCCGCCGGCTCTGCGACAGATACTCCTGCTGCCGCCACGCGAAACGGGAAGGCGTATGGCAGTAGCAGACGTGGCAGGTGGCAGGTGGCGTGATCACACCTTTGGCAAAGCTGCTGGAACTGCTAAGGACCAGATCGTAGTCTTGAAAGTCAAACTCCTCGAACGCCGCCGGATAAAAAGGCAGTGCCAGTTTATGTACGCTGTTTGAGGAGAACGGCCACCGCTGCAAAAACGACGTGCGGATATCGACTTCGCGGAAGTAGGGCAGTGTTGCCTGGGCATCGTAAACCGAGGTATACAACGGCGCAGAAGGAAACAGGGCATGGAGAGCGGAGGCAACGCGTTCGGCACCACCGGACTGGGTGAGATAATCGTGGACAATGGCGGTTTTGGTACGCGGATTCATAGAAAATTCCTTGTCGTTCAAAAGTTTTGATCCGGCTCACGAAACCGAAAAACTTCTTTGGGGAACGCTCGAGATGCTTCACCACCAACCTCTATGCAATTTTTGTGCCAAGTACCAAGATATCCGCAATAAATCATAAAAAATCAATGGTACTCTGAAAGGTGTATGGTAATGCGCTTTATCATTGTACCATAATAAACTAGCGGCTAGAGCAGGGCCGCTAAATAGTTTTTTTTGCTGGATTTGCAGTCTTACAGCTCCAAATGCACCCGCATGGAGACCACGTCTGCCGGTCCGCGATCCTTGTTGTACCCGGGGTTACTGATATGCTGATAGTCTCCCGTGACGAATATCGTCGTCGCTGCTCCATGTTTAGACAGCTGATAATTATAGTACGTCTCCAGAAGGCGCTCTGAGCCATAGTGCAGCCGGCCATCTCCCAGAAGAAATCCAGAGCCGCCGGCAGCCAGATAATCGGCATGCGCCTTTGAGAGATCGTTTTGTTCCACCGCAATGGCGAATATATCGTCGGGCCGGTGAAACAGACGTGCTCCTGAAATCTGCGCTCCGAGGCTGCCCGTCCGGTCACACTCGGTGTAAGCAAAATCTTCCGTCTTGCCATCGTTGTATCCAAAGCGGCCAAAGAGGCCGGTGTTGCCACTGTCGGCGAGAGGCTGCTCAAACCCGACGACATAGCCGTACTTCTTGTTGCCGACGGTTTCCGTCGCCGTGATGTCGGGCGTGGTCCCGGTCTGATTTGCCAGCGCGATTGAGCCTCGGTAGTCCCCCATATGTGCCCGGTTGTAGTAGCCGAGCAGGCGGACGATCCCCGGACCGGCTTGTGTCGCCATGAACTTTGGATGCAGCTCCAGCTCGACCTGTGACCCGAAGTTATTTTTGTAGTCACTGGAAAGCGAAATAAAGTTTGCGACTTTAGGCATCTGGAATACGCCGAATCGGACAGCACCGCTGGGCAGAATATACTCGATTGCGCCGCCCTGGCTGTAGCCGCGCGTATCCGCCGCATAGTCATAGGCCGCACAGTTGATCAGCCCCCAGTTCATAAACTGCGTACGCGTTGAGTTGGCATAACGGTTCACGTCGAAGATATCGGAGACACCCATTTTGCCCGCTGAAAGGACAATCCGGTGCGTCGGCCGCGGCCCCGCCAGCTGCGCTTCCCCCTGCGCCACTACCTCGGTCCCTTTGCCGATGGGAATCACTTCGCGCAGGACGTAGCGGGCCAGATAAGGGTTCTGATCCAGCGTCGGTGTACGCACAACATCCCCATTTGTAAATCCTCCAAGCCCGTAGCCCTGGCTCAGGCCGTGCCCTTTGGAAATCTCCGGATCCACATAGGCTTCCAGGCGCTTATTAACTCGGTAGCCGATGTAGATCGTGTAGGTATTCGTGGCCTCCGTCTCGCTGCGGGAGAGCAGGCTCTGGGCGCCTTGATAGGGGCTATGGAACGGGAAAATATGCTGCGCATTTCCGGTCGCCTGCAAGCCGACATACATCTGCTGCGGAGGAGCGGCCGGGGTGGCAGCGGATGTGGTCGGTATCAGCTTGTAGGTGTTCGTGTCAGAGGCGGAGGCAGGTATCAGCTTGAAGCCCCCTGCCCCGTCCGGCGCAAGCTTGTAGGGGTGCACATCGCCCGGCGAAGCAGGTACGATCTGAAATCCCGCTCCGCTGGAGACGGAGTTCGTGCCTTCCTGTGCTATCGCCGGAGCAACCGCGAGGCCCATACTGAGGAGCGCGGCGAGAAGCGAAAGCGCGCGATTTTTGATGGGGATATTCTGGCTGTAGGTGTGAATATTCTGCATGGAATCTCCTGTGTTTTTATTCGCGCCTCAAGGGCCGAATGTGTGTCAGGAGCCGAAATGTGGTAGAATCCGCTTGTTGAGGGTGTAGATTCGTTTGCACTCGACTCCAAAGCCCGTTGTGTTTCCGCACGACGGGCTTTTCGTCTTCAAATACCAGCAGCTTCCTGCATTAAGTGTACTTGTCTTTAGTGTAGGTGGTGGCTAAATATGCCCGCCAGTGTCAGAACGCGGTAGGCGACCATCAAGCCGATCAGTACCAGATAGCCGCGCAGGGCATAGAGAGAAAGCTTCACGCTCGGGCTCATATGCATCTGCCCCAGTCCTTCCGGGCTGCGCTTCTCTTCGGCGATATCGTCCAGGGGATGCACTACCTGCAGGCTTTGCTGTATCGTCGTGGGTGATTTGATCATTGTCGTTGCCATTCTAAGTGCCTCAATTCTTTCGCTTTATTATTTCGTCACGTTTTATTTAGGAATTTTATTTAGGAAACAGGGTCGGCGTAATGACTTGCAGGGCCAGGACCAGGGAAAGGACGAAAAGAACCGTGATAATGATCCAGTTCACCACATTGTTCCACGGCTTGTTTGCAAACTGCGCCCCCAGCAGCTCCCGGTCGTTCAGGAGAAGCTGCAGAAAGACGATCGCCGACGGCAGCATGACGCCCGCCAGCACCTGAACGCTGACAATAATCAGCTGCAAAGGGGCGCGGGGAACCAGGACCAGAGCTGCCGCCAAAGCAACGCAGGCAATATAGGTGCCGTAGAAGCCAGGAGCGTCTTTGACGCTCTTCTGGAGACCATGGGACCACCCGCGCACCTCGCCATAGGCATAGGCGGAGGACAGCGAGATCGCCGTCGCCCCTAAAATCGCCGCGTCCACCATCAGCAGCAGGATGCCGGTCTTAAACCACGGCCCAAAAATGTGCCCGAGAGAAACGGCCATCGTCGCGGGGTCGAAAGTATCCGCGCTGAACGGAATGTGATGGCGAAACGCCGCATCTCCGATCAGCATCATACAGCCGGCGACGGTGATGGTCAGGCACGCTCCGAGGAACGTATCCAGCCGCGCGAACTTCAAGTCCGCAAAGCGCAGCTTTTTGTCGGCAACGGTGCTTTGCTGGAAGAAGAGCTGCCAGGGCGCGATTGTTGTCCCGACGATCGCGATGACCGTGAAGATCAGGCCGGAGGTCAGTCCGCCTCCCGGGATATTGGGCACGACCAGATTGTGCAGCACCTCTCCGCCGTTGGGATGCGAGGTGAATGCCAGCACCAGCCACGTCAGATTTAGCAGGCAAAGCGTGATCGTGATCCGCTCCCAGCGGCGGTAGCTGCCGGTCGTCACCAGTGCCATCAGGGCCAGTGCCGCCAGCGGTACGACGAGCAAGGGCGAGAGACCCATCTGGCTGGCGGCCAGGGAAACCCCGGCAAACTCGGTCACGAGAGTCAGGAAGTTCAGCACCAGCAGGTCTACCAGCGAAAAAACGCCCCACCATTTGCCGAACCGCTGATAGATCATAGCCGCATGGCCCTGACCGGTCGCAATTCCCAGACGGGCAACCATCTCCTGGATAAAGTAGCAGGTCGGCAGCAGCAGAATTAGCAGCCAGAGAAGATGTGTCCCGTACTGCGCTCCGGCCTGTGTATAGGTCGAGACCGCCCCGGCATCGTTGTCGGCGGCCATGACGATCAGTCCAGGGCCGACGACCAGGAGAAAGGTCAGCACGTTCCGCTGCCAGGGCTTACGGACAGTGATCCCCACCGGCTGTGTTTCATTTCGCGGATCCAAGGGCTCCTGCGGTGTCGATTCAAGTGTATTCATTTCAGCTTCGCTCCCTTTTTGCGGGATTGTGCGCCCCGGAGGAAGGTAAGAAAAGCTGGTCGGCGAGAGGACGCTCCGCTCGGTTTGATGGAAGGATTCCCCATCCATGTCGCGGTCAGTCGGCCTTCATTATCTAATGTCCAGGATATATTCATCATAGTCGTCCTCTCCCTTCTTCATTGTTAGTCACTGCAAGGTCGGCGGGCATCTCTTCGAGCAGGCCCTCCGCTTCTTCCGGCGACACATCGTAGTCCACCATATTCACGGCGTCCTCATCCAGTGTTTCTTCCTCTTCGTCCAGATTCAGGTCTTTCGTGTCCACGCGAGAAATATATTTCAGAGCGACTAGGCGCTGCACCAGAGGCATTACCTCTTCGGGGCGAAGCGCATGTGCCAGATCGACCCGCAGCAGCGCGGTCTCGCCCGTGCCCTGTATCACCGTCGCCCCTTTAATTGCGACTCCGAAGCGGGTCAGCGCCGCGATCGCTTTGCCGACTGCTTCTCGATCATCGCGCAGGTGCAGTGCCAGATCACCGGCATCCTGCCCCAAGCGCAGCCGCGCTTCCCAATTCTTCAGTGGCACCAGAGTAAACAGGATCAGAGCGGAAGCTACTGCGGCCAGGACTGGCAAACCGACTCCCACGGTGATTCCGATACCCGCCGCACTCCACAGACTAGCCGCCGTCGTCATACCCCGGATGGTCGTGCCGTGCCGCAGGATCGCTCCGGCCCCTAGAAAGCCGATGCCGGAAACGACATAGCTGGCGACTCGCATCGGATCACTGGAAGTGGTCCGTATCTCGGAGAACCCATAGCCGCCGGCCAGCGTCATCATACAGGCTCCCACTCCGACCAGGATGTGGGTGCGGAAACCGCTGGCCCGCTCATGCGTGGACCGCTCCAGGCCGACAATGCCGCAGAACAGCAGAGTCAGCAGCAGCCGCCCGATCATGACCCCATCCCGAGAATGTGTCCAGAGGATGGCCGCATGGCTAAGCCCCAGGGAAAAGTCATGGAGATGCATTGTCTCCTCCTATCAATTGATAAGCAGGGAGATCAGCTAAGAACAAAGAGGAAAGGGAGAGGCTGGAAAGAGGTATCCAGCAAAAGCCATCGCCTGCGTCTTGCTTCACTCACGACCGTGGTCGCGAGAAAGCGAGTGGGCGACAGCGAGGAAAATTCATCGCAGCCGGGTTATCGAATCATCACGAGACGGTCAGTTTGATTGTATTGGTGTTGCGGTGCCTGCTTATCATGGCAGGCACCAGTCTACTACCGGAGTCCATAGGGTTCCTTCTTTTGTGCTAAATCTGTTGCGTTAAATCTTGGGAGACAGACTAGATCAGGCGATCAAGTGCTTTTTTCAGCTCTTTGACCGCATCTTCTGCGTGGCCCTGCGCGATTGCATCTGCAACGCAGTGGTCGATGTGATGTTCAAGAATCCGCTTCGCGGTGGCGTCCAGCGCGGCACGGACGGCGGAAATCTGTGTCAGCATTTCTGCACACTCCCGGTCGTCATCCCAAAACCGTTTCAAGCTGGTTGCATGCCCCGCGATCCGCGCCAGGCGCTTTGCGACGTCATCCTTGACTGGTTCCAGTTCGACAAGTGGTTCGGAAATCAGCATCATATCCCTCTACCCCCCAGGGGGGTTTCCTCTAGTATACCCCAACGGAATAAAATAAAACAATCCTATTGGGGATATTTTTTCGCCTGCGGAAAAACATGCAAGGGAAACGATGATGATCAGAACCGCCAGTTGAGATCGGCGGTCGGGATGCGTCGGTAAGTCCAGTTCAGCTGCCGCTCTGTCAGGCGGCAGTCCACGAACCACCAGGGATAAGCGATGGGATTATCAATGCGAAACGTCCGGCGATAGCTCTGGATCGCGGGGAAAGCCTGGCAAAAACCGCATCGATGCAGGGTCAGAAAGAGTGAAAGGAGACGAACACGCAGTTTGACCGCATTCGCGTTCTCGAGGGGAATGGCAAAGGACTGTGAGAGTGAAAAAACCTCTCGCTGCGCCAGATGCAGGCTGACTGTATCGATTCCCTTCAGGATGCCGAGCTTATCAGGGACATCGGTCTCTTTCATCCGCGAGGACAGCGTGAGGACATACCTCTCCATGCTGTCCGCCCAGCCCTCTTCGACCCGGCGTGCGACGGAGACGACTTCGGCCAGCTGCGGGGCGCTCCCCAGATACTCGCGCAGATGCGTCTCTGCCCAGTCCCAGCGCTTCACAACTTTATTGGACAGCCGCCCCATTTCGTCCACCGGGCAAAGTCGGCAAATGTTGCCGCGCGTTCCCAGCAGGCGGCTGTAGGCGAACTCAATGCCGACATCGCTCGCCCGCGGGTCCAGAAGGCCCTCGACCAGCTTGGCGTAGCCGTCGACCAGAAACTCCAGAGCATCGTGCGACATCTCCACCGGCTCGGCAGTGAGTTTGAGTCTCCGCGCCATATTCTCACACGGTTCGCGCGACAGTTCGGTAATCATCAGCATTATAATCCTGTCTCCCACTCTTCATTATCGGTGAAAGCAGGCAGGGACGCTCACGATATTTTTACCGGTGTTGGTAACAAACGAGATGGCTAAAGCCAGGGACCTTTCGGTTCTGCTCGGAATATAAATTGTGCTGACAGAAAGCGATTAAAGACGAACACCGCTGATGACAACGGAATAAATGGAGTTCTTTCGGGCATTCACGGTGAGAGTTTTTTGACGAAGACCAACCGGTGACTTTTGAAAGAGAACCGTGCCGTCCGTGCTTGTCTGGGTCACAGTGGCGGTGGCACCAGTCAGCGGCACGCCGGAAAGATCGTAGTGGATCGGCTGACTGTTCCCGTAGTTCACCGTGATCAGACTCAGGAGATGATGCTGAGGATCGTAAGCGACGACGCTATTGTGGTCATTGCTGCCGAGCAGAATATTTCCCGGGCGCAAAAAGCGGGTGAACTGCGCCATGACATAATATTTGGTGTAAACCCAGGCTGGTGCGCCGCGATCCGCCTGACCGGGGGAGTCGGCGTAGTGTCCATTCACCAGCCCCCAAGCGGAGTAGGGTTCTAAGGGCTGCCAGTAAATCCAGGCGGTCGGCTGCAGGTAAGTCAGGTCTTCCGTGATCGTCTGCGCCAGAACCATGCCGGAGCCTTCCCCGTCGCCATATTCGCTCATCCAGAGCGGCTTGCGTGTGACGGTGCGGCGCAGAGATTGCCGCGCAGCATTATCACGCCAAGGTACCAGGCCGCTGTAGCCATGAACATTGACTCTGGCGACCAGGTCAGCCACGGTTCTGGACCGCCCATTGACCGATACGGAGTGGCTTAAGAAATACTTCGCTGCCGCCGTCGCCTCCGTCATCGCATTTTCATCGGACGCGGTGATCGGAGTGCTGCGAAGCCCCTGCGCATCCAGTTCCTGCCGCAAATCGGCGATCACCAACGCCTGCTGGCCCAGGGACAGGTTGCAGCCCTCCTGACCGAGGGGATAATTCCACCATCCCGCGGAAGGCTCATTAAATGGCTCTACGGCTGAGACATCGACCCCCCAGTCGGATTTGGCATGCTTAACGACCGTGGCGAGGTAGTGTGCGAAGTCGCGACGGTTCCAGGCTTGCAGGGCACCGCCTGCCGAGCTTTTTCTGTCCGTCATCCACCACATCGGAGCATTCGCGAAAAATTCGACATGATCCACCCCGCGCTTCCTGGCGGCTTGCAGTACCCGGCGCTGGTTCGAATCGCGTGTCCAATCCCAGCTAGGTGAGGTTGGCAGCGGGCTGTTCCAGTTGATCCAGTAGCCGTCAATATGCTTGTACCAAGAAAACGCGGGGGGAATATTTTCGACGGCACCGTTAAAGTGGTCGTTTCTCCCGCCGCCCCCGACATTGTAGCGAACGATGTTCAGGCCCAGTCCCGGCAATGCCTGCCCCAGAAACGGCACAGATTTTTGCGTGAAAAAGAGGTCCTCGTACAGCGACTCGTGGGCTGTTCCGCCGATGCCGTTTCCCCACCAGGCGAGGGAGCAGCCCCAGCCCTCCCATACCCCCCGACGTTCGTGGCTGTTGACCACCAGGGTGTACTCTCCGCGCGAGGGGGAAGGCCAAAGCGTTACCAGCCCGAACAAAAGCAGTGTGAGAGCACCCAGAGAGGAAAGTGCGCGAAGCCGCGCTTTAGAGTGGACCATGGAAACTTCTTTCTGCGGCCACCATTAGAGGGCCGGCAATTTGAGCGGGGCGGCAAGAGTCGTTCCAAGCTGCAGTGTCACCGGCAGCATCAGGTGTTGCGGCGGGTTCGTCTTGCCGGTTATCAGGTCATCCAGAAGCCCCACGGCAGCTTCCGCCAGCGCGGTCAGATCAATGGCGACGGACGCTAAGATATGCGGGCTTCTGGAGGGCCAATGGAGGCCATCATATCCTACCAGGGTGAGCTGCTGCGGCACGGCGATACCGACACGCTCACAGGCTTCCAGCAACTGGTAGCCAACACGATCGTGCCAGCAAAACAGGGCGGTCGGCGGTTCGGGGGATGCCATCAAAGACCGCAGAACATCGTCGAGCACCACGGAATCATCGGACATTGGAATGACCCAGTTCTCCGGCAGCGAAATATCCCACTCGGCAAGCCGAACCCGCAGAGCCGCGATCCGCGCCCCCGCATCTGTCCAGGAACCTGACAGGGCCGCAATACGGCGATGCCCCAGCGCCACCAGTTCCGAAGCGATCTTCCGCATCCCCGACGGCATATCTTCCGAGACTGCCGAGAGTATCCCCGCTTCGTCGCGGTGCGTCAGGATCACGGTCGGCAGCCGGGATGCCCGGAGAAGCGAGAGCAGCGGATCATCCTGCTGCGGGCCGAAAAAAATCAGGCCGTCCGCACGCCCCCCATTCAGCAGGCGATAGATCTCATCGACGGGCCGCGCAAAGTCGCAGTGGGTTAGAATATCGTAATGGCGAGCGCCAGCTGCCTGCTCCAGCGCAGTCGTAAGTCGATCCATATACAGATCGCCCCGATTTCGGTACCCATATCCATTGTAAAAGGACAGGACCTGCGTCCGCCCCTGTCGAAGCGAGTGCATCAGGAGATTCGGCGCATAATCTTTTTGCGCCGCTACCGACTGAACGCGCTGAGCGACCTGGGCCGAAATCCGCCGCTCCGATGCTTTGCCTGAGAGCACGATGGAAACAGTGCTGATGGAAACACCCGCCGTGCGGGCAATATCTTTGAGCGTAGGTCGAGTATTCATGCCTGCCGTCGTTTTATCCATTCGTCGGAGCCTCCCAGGAGAATATCAGATGTTTGAGCAGCCCTAGAATTGCTGTTAATAGAGTGTAAACGTTTTTCCGACCAATGTCAAGTATTCGGGGCAAAGTCGTGATTTCTATGTGCTTAACTGTTACACCAAGTATGGTATCGGCGTGCTCAAAAGTTGCACTGAAAAATACTTCTTGACAAAACAAGATATATGGAATATAATAATTTCGCTCATCAATCATCTTTCCGAAATTGAGCGTTTCGGTACTCAAACGAGCAACAGGAGGCTCGTCGACATGAAGTCCAAAGCACGAATAGGTTTCACTCTGATCGAGTTGCTTGTCGTCATCGCTATCATCGCGATCTTAGCCGCAATTTTGTTCCCCGTCTTTCAGAAAGTCCGCGAAAACGCACGCCGCGCTTCCTGCCAGTCCAACGAAAAGCAAATCGGTCTGGCGGTCATCCAGTATTGCCAGGATGCCGACGAACGGCTGCCATACGGCACGACGGGTTCCCCCGGCTATGCAATTGGGTGGGCCGGACAAATCTACTCATTTACCAAGAGCACTGGGCTTTACAAATGCCCGGACGATTCGACCGCGAGCTCCGCAGCAGGGGATGTCCCTGTTTCTTATGTCTTTAACCTTGCCACTACACGCACGGACAGCACAGTCTCCTCCGGCCCTAGCAATGCGGTTGGCGGTGTCTTATCCGGATTCAACTCACCGGCGAACACCATTTTATTGCTAGAATGTTCCGGGATCACAGCCCGACCGCAGGCGACAGCGCCCACGGACGCGGCGATCACGGCTCCGAATTTGCTTTCCGGGGCGACCGAAGGTTTCGGTTTGTACTGTACACCGAATGTTGGGCAATCAGGCAAACTACAAAGTAGTTTGCACAATGGTGGCTCTAATTTTCTGTTTTCAGATGGTCATGTGAAATGGTTACGTCCCAGTCAAGTTTCTGTCGGCAATGCGGCCTCCAAGGCCACAGATGCACAGAATGGCAATCAGTCTGAAGGCTCACAGAATGGTACGCATGTGGCGACGTTCAGTGCTACCTAAAGCGATTCATGACCGGATTTTTACGACTATTTTCAGATGGTTTACGACCAGGAGTCTAACTTCATAGTGCTTACTAGGTCTGCCCGAAATAGATCGGGCAGACCTAGCAACAATTTAGAGTAAACTCCTTACGGAGCATCTCAAACCGGGCACCGCAGCTTGATACTAATCGAGTTGCTTGTCGTCATCGCTATTATCGCGATCTTAGCCGCAATTTTGTTCCCCGTCTTTCAGAAGGTACGCGAAAACGCACGCCGTACTTCCTGCGCGTCCAATATGAGCCAGATCATGCTGGGGGCAATACAGTACACGCAGGATAATGACGAGTTAAACCTCTATGCTTACGGCAGTCCCGGCGGGGCAACAGACGGAGATGTTGTCTGGTACCAGCAGGTCCAGCCTTTCATCAAAAGCGTTCAAGTCTTCCATTGCCCGGATGACAGCTACAGCCGCGGCAATAACGAGTATAACTCTTTTAACAATGCTGTGATCGGACATCCCTCGATTCCGGTTTCCTACAGTCTGACGCTGCCCTATGTCAATGCGGATCAATGGTGGACCGGAAAATATTCCGCCGGAGGCTCGCAGGTCAGTAATGCTAGCATTAGCAGCCCTTCAAGCACGATCTATCTGTCGGAGCGCTGGAACGGCTATAAGATGTTTGATGTCGGCTGGGCCGCAGAGAATTGGTGCAACGATACAGAGTTCCTGCCATCAGCCGGCAATTCCGTCGTAGCCTCCATCGGGCATGCGAACGGCTCAAACTACGGCTTTGCCGATGGCCATGTCAAGTGGATGCGCTACGAGCAGACAGTCGCTCAGCAAGGCAACGAAAAACCTTACAACGATCCAGTATACTCCTGGTTGTCACAAGCCAGATGCTATGCATCAACCGGCGAGGCTCAAGCCGGCAGTGCGCCCAGCGCTCAATACTTCGGCATGTGGACAACAGTTCAACAATAATTTGAGGCAGAGTATGGATACGAAACAAATCAAACTAATCATTCTCACTGCTTCCCTTGTTGCTTTCGTTGTGCTAATCGGTTATTTCGGTTACAAAGCCGTCATGCCGCCAACTCCTCCCGCCGGAAGCTACACGCCAGGCGTGCCGCCGTGGATGGATAAGGATCACAAGAACACGGTGCCGACAGGTGTTCATGCGACGCCATAACTTCTGAAGATCAATTCATCCCGGCCATGTCAGAGCCGCCTGCGGTGCAGGCGGCTCTGACGCACTCTGATTAGAAATCACGACCCAAAAGTTGAGTTCAGAAGCAGTGAGCTTAGGAAATCCGCGATGAGACAAAGACTCGGGATCGGCCGTGTAGCTTTCCTCACACTTCTCACACTGTTTGTCACCGTATCCGCTGCGCGGGCTGACTACACCACGACGGTCAATCCGAGCGTTACCTGGGGGATCTCACAGGTGTTACTATCGGACATCCCTTGTACAAATATCAATAAAAGGTTTCGTGTTCCCGACTTCGGATGCGAGCAGCTACTCACCCAACAGCTATGCAGGCCCAACCTCTAGATCGCCGCTCCGCCCTGTGCGCAAGAAAGATCAAGGGTGCTAAGTCAGTCTGGTCTGAGAATTCATCCCTCCCTAACGAAACCCGCTCCTCCTGCCATAATTAGTCTTGGAGGCGGCATCGCGAAAGGAGCGAGTTCTATGACAGCTATGTCTGTCGCCCCCGGTACGACGCTGGCGACAAAATCTTCCGTTCCGATGAGCAGCGAGGAATCACACCTCGTCAAACTGACCAAGCGGGAGATCGAAGTGCTGACGCACGTGATCCAGGGCAAGTCAAGTAAAGAAGTAGCCGACACACTGTTTGTCAGCAAGCGCACGGTGGATTTCCATCTGGCGAATGTCTACGACAAGCTTCATGTGAACAATCGGGTCCAGGCTTTCCGCCGTGCGACCCGCTTGGGGCTGATTCCCTATGAAGCGCAGTTCGCGGATTAGGGACTGGGCTAGGTTCGCCGATTAGCAGGCCGCAGGCAACCCAACGGGCGGGAGACTATGTCTCCCGCCCGTTTCACGTCAGGATTTTTGCGGCCTGGTGTGCTATAATAACCGCAATTATGACACCTTTGCTTACTCATGCATCAAGCCGTGCCTTGCTTCCCTCCCTCCTGCTTCTTTCTCTCCTGCTTCTCTTTCTTCTGCCAGTACTGAGCGGCTGCGGGACGCAGGCGCAAAATGCTGCCAAAGTTCAGAATACGCTGCGGGAAGCGCAGCGGCACGCGCAGGTTGATCCAAACGACACGCAGGCCCGCGAATGGGTGGACCGTGCCATCGCTCTCGACCCGAAGAATGCCGAGACGTATGTCGGGCAGGTGGACCCGAATGGGGTTTTTCCATTTCTGAACGTCGCGGAGGTCTTCAACACAGTCGGAGACGACAGCGCGCTGGTGGAATATATGTCGCAGGCAGCGCAAAAGTTTCCCGACGATCAGCGCCCGCTCCAGTTTCTCGTCGATGCTCAGGGCCGCCTGGGCCGAACAGCGGAACGCAAAGCCGCCGCCGCGAAGCTGGCCGTCATTCTGACCAATCAGCTGGCAAAACCAGGCGCGCAGAACCTCGAAGGCCTTTCGGCAGCGCGGGCACAGGCCCTCTGGGACTCAGGCGATACGGCGGGCGGCACGGCGGAGTACCGAAAAGGCATCCAGGCCTATCCAACCATCAGCTTCTTTCCGAATGGTCTGGCATACAATTTCGCCGAGGCAAAAACGAATTTGCCGGAAGCTCTGACACTCGCTCAAAACGGTCTCGCTCTCGCCCAGCGCAGCACCAGCGACAGCAAAGATACAGAAATTGCCATCATTCAAGATACCCTGGGCTGGGTTCAGTACCGCCTGGGCGACTTGAAATCGGCTGAGCTGAACTTGCAGGAAGCGGTCAGCGCCATCCCGCGTCAGCCGGAACTGCGCTACCACCTCGGAACCGTCTACGCCGCCGAAGGGAAAACGGATGCCGCGCGATCCGAGTTCAGCCACGCCCTACGCATCTCTCAGGGATATCTCGCCGCAAAACAGGCCCTCGCCGCCCTATCGGTGCCTCCGACCCCCTCTTCTTCCTGAGATATTTCGCATCTGCTTATGTCAAGGCTTCGCCTAACCACAGATACAGGTGAACGAAAGAAAGCAAATTCCGCATGAAACGAAGTGAAATCCTAACCGCACAGGCGCGGGTACGCCGCCGATTAGAAGCGTCCGGCCTCGTGCTGAAATCCAGCACCGCCATCGAAATCGTGGACTTCGGCCTGGGCCTCTGGGAACAGACCGGGCTGGGGATCGTCATCCGGGTCAATGAGCCGGAGTACTGCTCCAAGTATCTGACTCTGGAAGCGGGCCAGGAATGTCCGCAGCACTCTCACAAAGTCAAGAAAGAAACGTTCTTCGTCCTCACCGGCGCTGTGGAGCTGGAGCTGGACGGGCAGGCCGTATCGCTTTCTCCGGGCCTATCGTGTACCCTCGAGCCGGGAGTCAATCACAAGTTTTGGTCGAATGGCGGGGCGATCATCGAAGAAGTCTCCACGCACGACGAAAACAGTGACTCCTACTTCGCAAACACGGCGATAATTCGCGATCCGATCATCGAAGAAGATTGAGACTTTACTCCTATGGCTTCCGTGGTTTGTCTGGGGATATTAGTGGCCGATGTCGTGGGCAAGCCCATCGAGTCATTTCCGGCGCGCGGGACGCTGGCCACGGTCGAGCGCATGGAGCTGCATGCGGGCGGCTGCGCGGCCAACACCGGAATCAGCCTTGCCCGCTTGGGTGTCCCCACCGCCGTGCTGGGGAAGATCGGCGCGGACGGCTTCGGCGATTTCCTCTCTCACACGCTCCAAAAGAATGGCGTCGATGTGTCGGGTGTCGTCGCGGACCCCGCCTCTTCCACTTCCGCTTCGATGGTTGCCGTACACGCCGATGGCGAGCGCACGTTTCTGCACCATACCGGGGCCAATGCCGCCTATACCGCCGGCGATGTTCTCTGGCCGGTGATCGAAGCCGCCGATATTCTCCACATCGCCGGACCATACCTGATGGAACGCTTCCTCGGGCAGGACTGCGCCGACGTCCTCAGAAAAGCAAAATCGCTCGGCAAGATGACTACTTTAGATACGGTCTGGGACTTCACCGGTCGGTGGATGGAGACGCTGGCTCCCTCATTGCCTTTCGTAGATTATGCCCTGCCGTCGCTGGAGGAGGCGCAGCATATCACCGGGCAAAAAACGCCGCGTGATATCGCCCAGGTCTTTCTCGATCACGGTGTCGGAACCGTTGGGATCAAGTTGGGCGAAGCAGGAGCCTACCTGCGGACATCTTCCGGCGAGGAGCTGACCCTGCCGCCCCTGCGGGTCGAGGCCGTGGATGCGCTGGGGGCGGGCGATGCCTGGGTGGCCGGTTTTTTGTGCGGGCTGACTCACGGCTGGGACCTCGAACGGACCGCCCGCTTTGCCAACACCGTTGGGGCCTGCTGCGTTCAGGCCCTGGGGGCGACTACAGGGATCCGCTCGTTCGAAGAGACGGAGCAAATGAGTAAAGGACTCAGAGATGCATAAAGCCGTCCAGTTTGGAGCGGGCAGTATCGGACGCGGCTTTCTGGGCCAGCTGCTGTTCGAGGGAAGCTATCAGACCACATTCGTTGATATCGACACCGCCCTGGTGAACGCACTGGAGGCACGGGGCAGCTATCCTTTGCGCTTGATCGGCGCGACCGGAACGCAGAATCTGAGCATCGGCAATTTCCACGCCCTGCTCGCCTCAGACGCCGAGAAGATCATCCACGCGATCGCGGAAGCCAGCCTGCTGAGCACGGCGGTGGGTGTCGCGGCTCTGCCCCAAATAGCCCCGATAATCGCGGCAGGTCTCAATGCCCGCGCGGCGGGGGGCGGAGGCCCCATCAATCTGCTGCTCTGCGAAAACCAGTGGCATGCGGCCACCTTGATGCGCGGTTTGCTGGTCCCCTATCTGACCTCCGAGGCCCTCCTCTCTCTCGACATACAGGTCGGCCTGGTCGAGACGGTCATCGGACGTATGGTTCCCCTTTCGACCGATGCCCTGCGTGCCGAGGACCCGCTGCTGCTGGTCGCCGAGCCCTACCGGGAGCTGCCGATCGCCCGTGCGGCTCTGCGCGGTCCGACGCCGCGACTTCCAGGCCTGCTGATGGCGGAGAACTTCGAGGCCTATGAAGCCCGCAAGCTGCTGCTGCACAACATGAGCCATGCCGCCCTGGCCTATCTCGGTGCCCCCCGCGGCCACACGCTGATCTGGCAATGCGCAGCAGACTCCGAGGCCGCTCAGGTTGTGGCGCAGGCGATGAACGATGTCTGCCGCGCCCTTGTTTTGGAGTATGGGTTTGGCCCTTCGACACTCGGAATTTACGCCGAGGACCTCCTGTCGCGCTTCGCGAACCGTGCACTGGGCGACACCGTTTCCCGGGTCGCCGCCGACCCGCTGCGCAAGCTGCGCCCGGAAGACCGCCTGATCGGCGCGGCCTCGCTGTGCTTGAAGCACAGGATTCCAACCGCAGCTCTGGCTCAGGTCATTCACGCGGCACTTTCTTACGACAATGCAGGGGACCCCTCAGCAGTTCGTTTGCAGGAGATGAGATTG
Organism: Armatimonadota bacterium; assembly: GCA_025354405.1. GTDB lineage: Bacteria > Armatimonadota > Armatimonadia > Armatimonadales > Capsulimonadaceae > JANXMY01. The sequence goes on along the minus strand of JANXMY010000020.1, from coordinate 6,564 downwards.
CATGAGGGCGATACAGCTGTGCTGAGATCGACCTGCGGATTGGAGCCCGCTTCGGTGCTGGCGCGGATGATCTTGGGGAATAAGTGTGATGAGTAGCTGATGTTAAGCACAGCTCTTTGCTGCCCACGCTTCTTTTTCGACGCAGGTCGAAACTGGGCGTCTGCGCCCCGCAGCGGTGGGGTTTACTCCTACGTCTTGTTCCACGCCATATCCTTGCGCGTTTGGCGCGTTACACGTCCTTCCTACGTAACATCAGTAGACCTCTTGCGTCAGTACCCTGCACTGAAAGTGCAGGGCTTTTGAGGTGCGATTGTCTGCCTTCGCAGACAATCGCTTTGCAGAAGACCCGGATTTCTAATCCGGGCAGGGCAAGGCGACTTATGCAAGAGGTCTTATGAGTAATAAGCCAGCAGGAGGTGCCGAAAGGGGATCGGGCGATTGAAATCGCGGCAACAAGGGCACAAAACCGGCCTTCGCCGGTTAAGAATAGGAATCCATTCAGAATAGAACTCACTCTTAGTCCACGCAGGTGGACTTCGTGTCCTTGTTGCCGCGATTTCAATCGCCCGGCAAGTCGGTTCTTTTCTGCTCGACCGATATTCGGCACTCCCAGCGGGCATCCCCGTTGACAATCCCCCCCGCGCGTGTTATACTCACTGAAGCGAGGGTATATTCCCCCGGCTCGCCTGAGCAGTTTCGCAGGCAGCTTCTGTCTCAAGACATGAAGGCATGACCATGTTAAACGGGAAAGTGAAATGGTTCAGCGACTCGAAAGGCTATGGCTTTATCGAAGTCGAAGGACAAAAGGACTTGTTCGTCCACTTTTCAGCGATTGCGAAAGAGGGATATAAGAGTCTGGCTGAAGGGCAGGAAGTCACCTTTGAGATCGTTGACGGCGCGAGAGGCCCCCAGGCGGCCCAGGTGATACCGGATGCGGAGATCGCGGCGACAGTCTGAGTCAGGGCCTGTTACCCTCCACAATTAGCACTCTTTTATTTGCACTCTTTTATTCAGCCCCGGTTTGCACGGAATGTGTGATGTTGCCGGGGCGTTTGCCTGACTTTTCGAGTCTGACCTGAGTAATATTCTTCTATGCCTCAACCAAACATCGTGTCGGACCCGGAAGCCGAAAAGATTCTCAACCGTATCGCATTCCGCTATGGTATTCTCGTTTTTGCCCTGCTGATCGCCGACACTTTTCTTCTCAGCTATTTAAATGGTCTGCTCCGCCCGAGGACGCTGGGAGCGCTGATGAAGCCTTTGCTAATTCTGCTTAACTTTGCCAGCATTCTCGTCGTGCTGATTCCCTTCTATTTCGGCATCTATAAACTCTTCGCGGCACGTCTCACCATCGGACGAGAGCGGGTACAGAGGCGGTCGTGGAATCAGGCGGTGGCGGCTCTGGAGCCGTTCGATAACTGGACACAGCGATTTCTGGATCACTCGGGCGAAGCCCACTTTCTGCTGGCACAGGCCTATGTCGGCGTCGGAAATAAGGCAAAGGCCGAAGCCGCCCGAAAGTTTGTCCGCGGCCGTAAAGGTGTCTGGGCTGACCGAGTGAATGGTGTCAAGTCTGCAGTGACCACGCTCGGACCGGACGGGCAGGAAAATCGGCCCCGGCCAGCGAAAAATAAACCGCGACGGCGGTTTTAAACGAGAAAACACTTTATGGATATTACTGAACGCTACTCGACACGCACCGGACGACAGTATCTGATCCGGCTCTCCTACAATGAGCGGATTCTGGACACCGACCCCGGCACGGCTTTTGTCCGAAACCTGGAAGTGACCAATTCGGAGACGAAAGAAACGATTGCAGTCCCGGCAGATGCGGCGAAGTTCTCGACCTATGAGAATTTCACTAACTTTGGCGGCTACACCGCGATCAACTACTTTGGCGTACGCGAGACTGCCATCGAAGGCCTGCGGATGAAGATACTAACACGTGTCGAAGACTATTTAGAGAGACTGGGCTGAAGCCGTGCTCGAAAAGACAACAAAGCAGCCATCACTGCAGGCGCAGACGATGGAACTGGGCCGAACACTGAAGGAGATTGCCGATAACGATCCCTCCGGCACGCCGTCGGCCTCTGCCGCTGCCGTGTTTGCAGGCTGGCTGGCCCTGGCCGGTCCGACCAGCCGCGAGCCGACCTACCTGTCCGACGTGGCCGACAACTTCGACGTGTTCGGCAACACCAACAAAGACCTGTTTGAGCTGTTCGACATTCTCGATAATTACATCGAAGTCGACGACGAAGATCCGGATGATAATCCTCCGCGCACATTCATTGGCCTGCCACTGATTGCAAGCTAAAAGGCGAAAAAGTGGCTTCGATCCCAAGCTTTCAGCAGAAGAATATTGTCTCCCTTTTCACGGTGCTGGCATGGCTCGGGCTGTCGCTGCTGAGCCTCTGGCTGCTCTACGCCCTGCGCGACATAATCCCCCCTTTTCTGGTCGCCACCATTATCGCCATGACACTGGCTCCCGAGATCGATCGCCTGGAGCGAAAGGGACTGTATGGGCGCAAGTTCAAGCGAGGCCTGGCGATCGGGATTATCTACTTTTTGTTTTTGGCGCTGTTTGCGCTGATGGTCAAGGGGCTGGCTCTGGTCAGTGTTCAGATGACCGAGCTGGTACGTCTGAACTTCGGTCAATATCTAAGTGCGCCCCCAGAGGAATTCGTTAGGATCACGGGACACTGGATGAACACCCATCACGTCCCGGCAATCTTTCACGCTCAGGTACTGACTCAGGCCAAGCACGTTCCGCAGCTGCTCAGCAACGGGCAGAAATGGTTTGGAGACAAGCTTCCCGCACTGGCCGGCGGCCTGGCCGGCAACCTTGTTCTGGTCTTTATCGTGCCGATCATCGCGTTTTTCATCCTGCTGGACTTCAACAAGATACTGGGCAAGTCGCTGCTGCTCATTCCGCAGGCCAAGCGCGAAGCGGTGCTGACCGTCGTAACGGATATCATCGCCGTCTTTGGCAGCTACGTCCGCGGCGTGCTGACCGTCATGGTGCTGGACATCACCGTCATTTTCCTGGTGCTCTGGATCGCGGGGCTGCGGGATTATGCCCTGACCCTGGCGATCACCGCGGGGCTGCTCTACACCATTCCCTACTTTGGGGCATTAGTATCGACGATATTGATCGGGCTGGTCGCGCTGGTGACACACGGGCTGGCCACGGCGATTATCCTGACCCTGGTAATGATCTTTATCCATCAGATCGTCTTTGACATGGTTCTGGCGCCGCGTGTTATCGGCGGCAGCGTCAACCTGCACCCCCTGCTGACCCTGCTGGCACTGATGACCGGCGGCACACTGTTCGGGATCGGCGGCACGCTGCTGGCGGTTCCGATCGCGGCGGCGTTTCAGGTCGTGCTGGTACATCTTTTCCCGCAGTTCAGCACGGATGTGGTTGCTGTCCGCCGCGCCGCCGCCGTGGTGCGAACCACCCTCGCGAAAGACACAGAAGCAGCCGCCCCGCCCGCACGCCAGGATGATGACGCCCCGGCACTCAAAGCTGACGTGGAAGAGGCCCGTGCCGACGCCCAGCTTTCCCCCTCATTGCTGCCGCCCGCCGATGCGGTTAAGAGATAAAACGATGCTCCGCGTGTGCCTTGTCTTTCTTTTTTGCCTGATGGCGGTCACCGCCCATGCCCAGGGATTTCCCGTCCCGGAAATGAGCGTGGACGCCAAAGTCGAGGGCCTGATCAAGAGTCTGATTCTCTACCTGGCACGGTTTGTCGAGGTAGGAGCGGCTCTGGTGATCGGGATCGCCTCATTACGTTCCCTGGGCAGCTATTTCGTAAATCTGGTGAAGGGTCCGGCGGAGGAGGTGCCGCGAGAGGAGATCCGGCTGGCACTGGGCCGGTCGCTGGCACTGGCACTGGAATTCGAGCTGGGAGCGGACATCCTCAAAACCGCTGTCGCCCCCAGCTGGAACGATGTCGGCCTGCTGGCGGCGATCGCCGTCCTGAGGACTGCTCTCAACTACTTTTTGGAGCGTGAACTGGAGAGCGCCCGGCAGCGATCGCTGCAGTAGAGCACCTGCTCCCAGTCCCGCTCCCATTTCTTACGCCAGGTAAACGGCTTGCCGCACACTTGGCAGACTTTGGTCGGCAGGTTATTCGGGTTCCGCAGACCTCCACGTTTCGGCTCCGCCATAAATCCTCCCCTACTCCCCTTCGCCCGGGATCAGGCTCGAGGACGTTTCCGACGCATGCGCCGTCGAGACCCAGAGCTGCGGGTCTGAATCGAATATCCCTTTGTTCACGCCATCGACAAAGTGATACATCATCCCATCGTAAAAGCTGCGGTCGCGGGACTGCGCCGGGTCCACCGCCTGGTGAGAAACGGCATCCACCCAGACATCGTGATCGTTTGCATCGGTGTTCATGATTTTTCCTTTGCTGACAGCATCGCAGTAAGAACAGTATTCCCGACGGGTGAGGTTCCAAACCGTATTGGAGGAAACGCGTCAAGCCCGCTCTTCGTATAATAGGCAGCGCACCGTCCGGCCACTTTCCAGTGGCGTATTGGCGGGGACCACGCTTGCACAGGCCTCGAACACTTTCGGACAGCGCGGGGCAAATGGACAGCCAGGCGGAATATCCGTCAGGCTCGGCGGCTGACCGGGGAGCGACGGCAGCGGCGTGTCCGTGCGGGGCCGACGCCAGTCCGGCAGCGACGCAAGCAGGCTCTGGGTGTAGGGGTGCTTAGGGGAGGCAAATAATTCGGAAGCCGTCGCATACTCAACGATCTGGCCGGCGTACATGACCGCCACCGCGTCGCAGCGCTGACGGACGACTCCCAAATCGTGCGTGATCAGCACGATTGCGGTGCCAAGCTCCGCTTTCAGGTCGTCCATGAGGTCTAAGATCTGGGCCTGCACGGTGACATCCAGCGCCGTGGTCGGCTCATCCGCCAGCAGCACTTCCGGGCGGCAGGAAAACGCGATGGCGAGCATCACCCGCTGACGCATACCCCCGGACAGCTCATGCGGATACTGCCGCAGGCGACGCTCCGGCAGCGAGACGCGCACCCGTGTCAGCCAGCTCTCAGCCTGTTTCCAGGCGTCGGCCTTCGAGACTTTCTGATGGGCCAAAATGGTTTCAGCGATCTGCTCTCCCACGGTCAGAGTCGGGTTCAGGGCCGTCATCGGGTCCTGAAAGACCATGGCGATCCGCCCGCCGCGCACCTCCCGCATCTCCCGCTCGGTGAGTGTCAGCAGGTCCATGCCGTCGAGCTTGACCGACCCGCCTGCAATCCGCCCCGGCGCGGAGATCAAGCGCAGCACGGACAGCGCCGAGACGCTCTTTCCCGATCCGCTCTCGCCGACGATCCCCAGTGTCTCGCCCTTCTTCACAGAGAACGAGACGCCGCGCACCGCACGGGCCACCGGCCCGTGCCCTTCCCGTCCGAAGACGGTCTGCAGGTCGGTGACTTCCAGTAAAGCTTCCGCCATAACCCTATACCTTTCGCACTTCGGCCCCCACACGCGCCAGCAGTAACTGCGGATTGCCAAACAGTGCCGTGTCGGCCTCTTCAGGCGTCAGCCCCGCGCCGAGGGCGACCGTGCGGGCGAACGCTTCCGTGTGCAGGTCGCCCGGGGAATGGGTGTCTGAGTTGATCAAAAACTTTGCCCCGGCCGCCCGGCCCAAAACGACGGTGTTGCCATTGCCCAGGCAGTGGCCCCGACGGGAAGTGATTTCGAGGAACACAGAATTCTGGGCCGCCAGAGCCGCTTCCTCTTCGGTCAGCAGGCCGGGATGGCCGAGGATATCCACATCGGGACATTCGACACTCGCCCGGTTGGTCCCCGGCGGCACGGGCTCGACCAGAGTCTCGCCGTGGATGACGACGATCTTCGCCCCGGCGCGTTTCGCCCGTGCCGCAAGGCCCGCGATGGCCCGAGGCGGGCAGTGGGTCAGCTCCACCCCCGGAAGCACCCGGAATCCCCACTCGTCCCAGGCCAGAGCGCAATCCCGCGCGACCTTTTCCACCAGCTCCTCGATGTTCGACGCCGACGCATGGTCGGTAATCGCCAGCGCGGTGTAGCCATTGAACTGAGCGCGTCGAATAAGCTCCATCGGCAGAAGCGCTCCGTCGGAGAAGAACGAATGAGAGTGAAAGTCATAGAGTGGCATCGAGTATTCCTTGTGTCACAACCTGTGTCACAGCTTTATCACAATTTTTGTCAGAAAGTTATCGTCAGGTTTGTCAGAAAGTTATCGTCAGGTGGGAGAGCCACGGATTGGAAATCCGAGGCTGGAAAGTTCTCACCGTCGAAGCGACGTTTGGAGAGTGACACGCGGCCGTTCTGGTTATTTCTTGCGTCCCCTGGACGCTGGGCTTTTTCCCAGCCTCGGATTTCCAATCCGTGGCTCTCCTATCCGTGGATTTCTAATCCGCGCCTGCCAATCTACGCCTGCAATTTCCGCGTCAAAGAAGACATAATCGGGATTTCTCCTTCTCATCCTCAGCCAGGTGACATTTCTTGTACTTCAACCCACTGCTGCACCAGCAGGGGTCATTGCGGCCAATGCGGGGGCTGAGGAC
>JANXMY010000012.1 GCA_025354405.1 Armatimonadota bacterium | reverse complement strand
GATAGAGGAGAAATGAATGGCGAACACCAAGCGCGTGTGGCTCTTTGAAGAGGGCAACGCAACGATGCGGGACGAACTGGGCGGCAAGGGCGCAAACCTTTGCGAGATGAGCAACATCGGCCTGCCGGTCCCCCCGGGATTTACGATTACAACCGACACGTGCATCGAATATACGAAAAACGGCGGACATTTCCCCGACGGCCTGATGGACGAGATTAAAGCCGACCTGGCTGCCGTCGAGCTGAAGACCGGTAAGAAGCTCGGCGATGCGGCGAATCCGCTGCTGGTCTCTGTGCGCTCCGGCGCGAAGTTCTCCATGCCCGGCATGATGGACACTGTTTTGAACCTGGGCCTTAACGATGCCACAGTTGCAGGGCTGATCAAGCTGACCGGCAACGAGCGATTCGTTTACGACTCCTACCGCCGCTTCCTGATGATGCTTTCGGATGTCGCCTACTCCGATGGCACCAACCACCTGGCAAAGCACGATTTCGAGCATCTCTTCACCGATCTGAAAAAAGAGCTGGGTGTCACCGAGGACCTTCAGGTCAACGGCGAGCATCTGAAGCAGCTTTGCGAGACCTACAAAGCGCACATCAAGCAGCATGCCGGACGCGACTTCCCGCAGGATCCTATCGAGCAGCTTCAGGACTCCATCTCCGCTGTCTGGAAGTCCTGGAACAACGACCGCGCGATCCTGTACCGCCGCCGCGAGAAGATCTCGGACGATCTTGGAACCGCCGTCAACATTCAGGCCATGGTCTTCGGCAACCAGGGTGAGGACTGCGGCACGGGCGTCGCGTTCACCCGCAATGCATCCGATGGCACCAATGAAGTCTTCGGCGAGTTCCTCATGAACGCCCAGGGCGAAGATGTCGTCGCCGGTGTCCGCACCCCGATGCCGATCTCCGAGCTGAAGGTCCAGAACCCGGAGATGTACCGGCAGTTCGACGAGATTTGCACCCGGCTCGAAGAGCATTACAAGGACATGCAGGACATCGAGTTCACCATCGAGCACAACAAACTCTTTATTCTTCAGTGCCGCTCCGGCAAGCGCACCGGCCCCGCCGCCGTCAAGATTGCGGTGGACCTGGTCAACGAAGGCAAAATCTCCAAAGAGACGGCCCTCGCCCGGATCAACCCCGAGCTGCTCGACCAGTGTCTGCATCCGATCATCAAGCCTGGTGCGAAATATGACCTGCTGGCGAAGGGCCTGCCCGCCGGACCGGGCGCGGCCACTGGCATCGCCGTCTTCGACGCTACCCGAGCCGCAGAAATGGGCAAGGGCGGCCTCGGCCAGCGCGTCATTCTGGTCCGTGCCGACACGTCCCCGGATGACCTCAAAGGTATGCTGGCCGCCGAAGGCGTCCTCACCGAGCGCGGCGGCATGACGTCGCACGCGGCTCTCGTGGCCCGCGGCTTCGGCATCCCGACCGTGGCCGGCTGCTCCGACATCTCGGTGGGCGCCAAATCGTTCACCACAAAGAGCGGTAAAGTCATCAAAGAAGGCGATCCAATCTCGCTGAACGGCACCCTCGGCGAAGTCATCGACGGCACCGTCGAAGTGGTGGACCCGGAGATGACCGACGAATTCGGCACCCTGCTTTCCTGGGCCGATGAAGTCAAGCGGCTCGGCGTTCGCACCAATGCCGACACGCCCGAAGACGTTGCCCTGGCGATCAAGCTGGGCGCGGAAGGCGTCGGCCTCTGCCGGACAGAGCATATGTTCTTCGCCGAAGACCGCCGCCCGATCGTTCAGGCCATGATCCTATCGGCGACGGAAGAAGAGCGCAAAGTCCATCTGGACGCCCTGCTTCCTTACCAGCGCAACGACTTCCAGGGCATCTTTGAAGCCCTGGGCAGCCGCCCGGCGACTATTCGCCTGATCGACCCGCCGCTGCACGAGTTCCTGCCCTCGATGGACTCGCTGATCGCCGAAGTGGCGACCCTGAAGGTCACCCACCCCGGCAGCCCAGAGCTTGCCGCGAAGTCGGACCTGCTGCACAAAGTCGAAGGGATGCACGAGATCAACCCGATGATGGGGCTGCGCGGCTGCCGCCTGTCCATCGTCTTCCCTGGCATCGTCGAAATGCAGACCCGGGCCATTCTCGAAGGCGCAATTGCCGCCAAAAAGAACGGTGCCGAGCCGCATCCCGAGATCATGATCCCGCTGGTCGGCCACGTCAATGAGCTGAAAGCGGTTCGCTCCAACCTCGAGCGCGTCGCAAAACTCGTGACTGCCGAGCACGGCGAGAGCGTGGACTATATGTTCGGCACGATGATCGAGATCCCTCGCGCTGCGCTGACCTCCGACCTGATCGCCGAAGAGGCCGAGTTCTTCTCGTTCGGCACCAACGACCTGACCCAGATGACCTTCGGCTTCAGCCGCGACGACTCGGACAAGTTCCTCAAGCCCTACGTCGAGCAGAAAATCCTGCCCGGCGACCCGTTCGAGTCCATCGACCAGAGCGGCGTCGGCGAGCTGATGAAAATCAGTGTCCGGCTTGCCAAGAGCGTTCGTCCGAACATCAAGCTGGGCATCTGCGGCGAGCACGGCGGCGAGCCGGCAAGCGTCGC
>JANXMY010000003.1 GCA_025354405.1 Armatimonadota bacterium | reverse complement strand
AGACGGCGGCGTCTGGGGCGCGACTGAGGCTGGTCTGTTTCGCTACCAGAACTCCCATTGGAGCTATTTCACCCGCGCCGAAGGTCTGCCCTCCGACCAGGCCAATGCCCTCGCCTTCGACAGCGATGGCACCCTGTATGTGGGAACCCAGTGCGACGGGATTGCAATTGCTTCGCCAACTGATGGCTACAAATCCTGGCGTGTCGTCCCCGGCCCCCGGCAGATGCCGAACGCGGCTACCGGGAGTGGACTGCCTTCCGCGCTGATCAACTGCACTGGTGTCGGCCAATGGCACCGTGTACGCCGGAACGCCCCTGGGCTTGGCGGACAGCAAAGACGAAGGGCTGACCTGGCACTACCGCCGTGGCGTGGACTGGAAAGCGAAGCTTGCGGGTCTGTACCATCCGATTGTGCCCGATGAGCGGCCCATCTCCGGTGACCTTCTGCATGACGACTATGTGACCTGCCTGGGCGAAGACGGCGCAGGCCGGTTGTTTATTGGCCATCGTCAGGGCGGCGTGGAGGTGTTTGATCCAAAGCTCGGAAAGCGCGTCCAGTCAGGGGCCAATGGGGGACGCTTGGAGGATTACATCGGGGCTTTGCTGGTGCAAGACTATGCAGTCTGGGTGGGGATGTACGGGGGCGGCCTGCTGCCGCCCGCACATCCCGAAGCGAAAAGTGCATCCTCGTCTCCTGCCCCGTCGATCCCCGCTTTGCCGGTTCCTGCCGCCCCGCCGACGCTGGCACAGCTGAATACCATGTTGACACGGGTGAAATCGCTGACGGGACAGATGCCTGTCGGGAGCGGGGCGTATTTGGGTGAAGATTGGCAGACGCAGGGCGATTGGGTCGGAAGGTATGGCAGCCGCTACGCGGTGCTTTGCGCGGCGGCGGCTCCGCTGGATGAATATGTCCTTTCCGACCCCTCTTATACTGTCACCGGTTTCTCCGGGCCTCATCACCGGGAAGGGGACGGCTTGCGCTCGTGGTGTCACTGGGTTCATACGAACGATTCGCGTGTGTTGTGGAATCCAATCGCCGGCTACCGGCGCGAGACGGAATGGGATGACCATGCGGAAGCCTATCCGCAATCATTCGCCGGACCTGATGTATGGGCTAAAGTAAGCGTGCCAGCCGGTCTGCATCGGTTGAGCTTGTACTTGATGAACAAAGACGGGCATGATGGCGACAACCGATATCGAGATTACCTTGTGGAACTGAAGCACCTTCCTAGCAACCCAGACAAAGGTAAAGATGCTCCTGCGGTCGATCCCGACACACTGCCAATACTTACAGCGGCAAGAGTCCATGATTTCTGGTTCGGCGTGTACGAACGGTTTTTAGTGAGCGGTCCTGCGGACTACTTTGTCAAAGTCGGCAAAAACGGCAGTTTTAACACGATCTTGCAGACAGTTATGCTAGACAAAGTTTCCGGTCCGCCAACTGATTATGAGACGCGTCGTTCAATCTGGTATGGCGCGGACCTTTACCAGCCACCAGTGGCACCGCATCTTTCAGACACATCACCCGTTGTAAATGCCGCTCAAAGAGTTTGGGAGGAATTGGATCAAAACAGCAGCAAGCAAGCCGCGTCCAATCTGTCCACTTCTTTTCGAATACTGGCCTACCGCGCACTCTTGGCGTCTCCTAGAAAATCGGACGACGCAAATACCCATTCGCTTGCCGAGAGTTGGCGGTGGCAGTTATGCCTCTGGAATAAAGCGGATCGTGAAACCTTTCAGCAGGCAATGGCAGCAAACCGTGAGCCACTTTTGGCAGCGAATCCAAAGCTGGCTTTGGGCAACCAATAAACAAAATATCAAATCGGAATAGGGAAAATCAGAGGATGAGCATGAAATTTTTATCTAAAATGCTGGCCTTAGTAGCCATACTCTTGACACTTGGGGCCAGAACAGCCCAGGCACAAGGCAGCGTGAGTGGCGTGACAGTTACTACTAGTGTTACTTCGCTGACAGTTCCTGTCAATACCGCGGGTAGTTACACAGCCTCAGTGACTACGGGTACCCCACAACCAGACAAAGAATGGCAGGTTATCGGTTCAGCATCCTACTCTTGGTCTGCAACTCTTGGAACACCAAATCCAAAAAAACACGTCTGAAACAACGGTCACTACGCCTGCCCTACCGTTTCAAGCAGGTAATTACACCTCTACAGTCAGTTGTACGGTCTCTTATCAAGTACAAAAAAGTAATCCTGGACAGCCTGACGATGGACAAACTGCCACAATTTCAGGATCAGGCTCGGCCTCGGTAGCTATAACTGTCGTAATCCCCAGCGTGTCGATTACACTTGGGGACAATGTTCAAATCGGGCACTCAATAACGGGCACAATTGCTTTGTCGAACCCAAAGTCTCTATCTGGCAACGTGACAGTCGGGCTTTCTGGGTTTGATGTTCCCCCTCCGGCCCCACAAACGACGCCGCCGACTCCCGCAGCAACCGGAATGGTCGATCCCGTTAGTGTAACGGTACCAGGTGACGGTAGTTCAGTAAGTTTTACGGTCAAAGGTAGCTCGGTTAGTGCCTTCCTAAACGATGTATATATCAGAGCCAGCAGTGGCGCAATTTCAAATCGTGCATTTCTTACCGTTTGGAATATTGGACCTGCGACTTGCACGGCAATGCCTGACGACCAATATTATATTGGTAACTCAGGTGATGTATGCGCATTGTTTCCTCTTGGGCCCCGAGGCAAAGGCGATTCAGTCACTATGCAAGCCAGTGCTGGCATCACGCCCTCATCCGCGCCGCTCGCCTGGCTCGGTCCTGCTTATCCTGGTGCACAAATCGGTGTGGTTCAAAACGTATTGAATGGGGCAGTTTATAGCACAGCATATGGTAATCCTATCCCAGTTTGGAATGCAGGTGTCGCATCAGGAACAGTAGGTTACGCGTGGAGCGGTTGGTCAAATATAATTACCGTTCCAGCCTGCGTAGATACTTTGCATGATGGATCACCTTTTCCAATGCCTTATGATGCACTCGGACCAATTTCATCGCTGTGGACAAGCACAGATGGCCCTTCCAGTGGTGTACTGTATAATGGAACCACAGCATTGATGGCCGCTGATAATGCAACGGTGCTAGGTCATGTATCTTACACAGTCACCAATCTTTCATTAAAGGCTAATTTTACTGACTGGTGCTGCATCGTAAATGGCACAACGAGCTTTCCAGCGTCGACAGGCTGGTCAATTAATGTCGCTGCGGCACCGCCTATAGCCGGAATTATGACGGCGTTGGGTGTCCATGTTGGCATTGGCGGTGGGGGCGGAGCACCCATTACTTCTGGCCTCGACGCAAATCAATATGGAAGTAATTTTCAGAACTGTAATCCACCAGTTACTCCATCACCTACGCGGATTTCCTTTAAGAAATAATGATTAGACACGACTAAATCTACAACTGAATTAGTTGTCCAGCCGATAAGAGCCTATCCTAATAGGGAGTTCCGCTGAAGCCTTTACTCCCTGAAAAGCGGGAAGTCAGCTTGGCCTATCAGGATAGGCTCCTAGTGTGAAAAGCAAGGTTGAGTGATGAATCGTTACCCGGCCATTGTACAGTTTCGTTCTTGTCGTTAGGAAACCATAATATGAAAATTATACAATTTACACTTCTGGCACTTGCCTTGTTCTCGCCTACAGCAATCGCGCAGGCTGCATCGTTTAGAATGGGGGATACGTCTGATGAGATTGTTGGCGCAGTTGGTACGTATCTGCCAATTGTTGCCCAGTCCAAGCAAAACACTTGGGAACTCATCAAAGTCGTATCGGATCAATTTAGTGGATGCGCAACCCCCAGCGGCCGCGCCGACATTTCCGGCTCTTACACTGTTGTTCAGCAATTAGGCACAGCAACACCTCATCAAAGCGGAATGTATTCATGGTCTCAACCGAACACATTTGCCAGATTCGCATCTGGTGGAAGGCCTGATCCAGAAATGTCCCGCTGGCTTGAGTCTACCTACTTTTCGCATCGATCCAATGCTACCTTACCGCAAAACGCAACCCACTACATAATCTGCATTGTGAATGAAAAAGTGCCTGGGCAGGATAAGTTTACAGCGGTTCACCTTGTTCCCACCGCCTGGCGGGATTATGTTCTGCCCGCGGTTGCTCATCTTCGCGCTCACCCAGAGCTAAACGACTTGAATGCATCGGCTTCCACTATGGGAGAGGTGCGAAGCTTGCTGCATAATCCTAATCCCTATCTGGTGCTGACGGCACTTCAACTATTGGCCGCAGACAAGCACTTGACGACAGCAGATGTCGAAGCTGCTGCATCCTCAACTGACTTGAATATAATCGCTTGCAGCATCGCCCTTTCGCGGCTTTATGCTTGGTCGGATCAGGATAATTACCCGCAGTGGATGCTGACACACATCGCCGCGATTCAGTCCATGAACTTGCTGGAAGGAGTGGCAAACGGCATCCGCGCTACTACTTCCTTTGCCATGGGGATGTACTACAGCCCCGTTCCCAGTTTGTCGGGCACACGGCGGCGGCTTCGGCCACAAGACATTCGCGACTGGACTGGCTTACCGCCGCTTGTGCGTCAAAAGCTAAAAGAGCTTGATCCAAGCGGCGGAACAGCAGACGAACGCTGGGTGAACATTGACTCCATTTGCCAGCAGTTTGGGGCATAGGCAGTGATCGGCGCATACGGGATGGTCTCCTGAGTTATGATCCCCTCATGCCCATACCCATCCGCCTCAGGTACTTCGGCGACATCTATTTGAAGTCCAAAACTATGGCCGGTTCGATCCGCGGACCGGCCTTCTTTTCTATATTTCCTATTATGTCGGCCAAACACTTGACAATCAGGTGTGGGGGCAGTATAATAGGGAGGTTGTTTTTAGTGATTTTCGCCTGGGCGGAAACGACAGGCGAACGACTTGCAGTGCAAAGGGGCATCGGCCAGCTTCTCATCTTCTCGATTTTTCTGGGACCTGAGCTGGAATAGAAATACAACACAGTCACCTGTGACGTTGCCTGCCCC
>JANXMY010000211.1 GCA_025354405.1 Armatimonadota bacterium | reverse complement strand
GCGGCGTTGCTGGCCGGTGCCGGCTACCTAGTCGCCGTTCCGGAAGTCTATCATGAATTTGAGCCGGCAGGAACCGTGCTGGCTTACGACGTACCGGGAGCCGAGCGAGGCAATGCCCACAAGTTTGCCAAAAGTGTGTCGGCCTATGATGCCGATGCCCGGGCCGTTCTGGATTTTTTGAAGCTCTCTCCCTTCTGCACCGATCAGATAGGCGCTGTCGGCATCTGCCTTGGCGGCCATCTGGCGTTTCGGGCGGCGATGAACCCGGATGTCCGCGCCGTCGCCTGTTTTTACGCCACAGACATTCATACACGTAGTCTGGGCCTGGGCAAAAGTGACGACACACTGGACCGCATCCGGGAGATCACCGGCGAAATGCTGATGGTCTGGGGGCGCCAGGACCCACATGTTCCTCGGGAGGGCAGGCAGAAGATCTACGATGCGCTGAACGATGCTGGCCTCTCTCCCGAATGGCATGAATTCAATGCTGCCCATGCGTTTCTGCGCGATGAAGGACCGCGCTACGATCCGGCTCTGGCCCGCCTCAGCTGGAGCCTGGCTTTGGAGTTATTTCAGCGTACTCTCCACCATTCATCGTGACTTGAACTCGCCATGACTTTCTTGGTGCCGCCGGGTATACTAGTTTATTCACTCCGTGCTGAAAGGCGCTCGGGAACCAAACAAATGCTCGATCCCACCTGGACACTTATCATAGGTCTTCCCATTATCGCACTCCTGCTGGTCATGGTGTTCCGCCGTGCTCGCGCCGTGTCGCAGCGAATCGGCGAAGTCCGCGCTGAGATGGCGCGTAACCCGCAGGATCCGTATCGCGCGCTGGCGGAACTCATGGCGGAAAAACCGGAGGGCAGGAATGGCTAAAGGACTGACCGACCGGCAGCAGGAAGTTTTCAATTTCATCGTGACCCATATTGAGGAGAAAGGCTACCCGCCTACTATCCGCGAAATGCAGATCGGTCTCACGATTGGTTCCCTGCGCGGGGTGACTATCCATCTGGACGCCCTGCAAAAAAAAGGGTACATCGATCGACTTTCCGCTAAAGACGGTCCGCGTACTTCGCGCGGTATCCGCATCCTGGCCCGGCTTGAGACTCGGGCTCGCGACGAAGAATCCGGCCTGCGGCGTATGCCGCTCATCGGGACAATTGCGGCAGGGACGCCGCTGCTCGCAAATCAGAACATTGAGGATATCATTGCCATTCCCAATCAGCTGCTTCGCTCGGGGGCGAAAGACTGCTTTCTGCTTCGTATTCAGGGCGAAAGTATGACGGGGGCGCACATCCTCTCCGGCGACCTCGTGATTATTCAACCGCAGGCCACTGCGGAGAATGGGGATATCGTCGCTGTACGTTTGGGCGAAGAAGCAACCGTGAAAAAGTTTGCACGTCATGGGAATCGAATCGAGCTTCAAGCTCAGAACCCAAATTTTGCCCCAATTCCCCTGCGCAAGTCCGATAATGCCGCCATTATCGGGAAAGTCATTGGCCTTCTGCGCGGCTACACCGGATAAACTATGCTGCTTCGCCCCCTTAACTTACTGTCACTCCTGGTTGTCTTTGGGCTGCTGCTCCCCGGCTGTGCACATCCACATATGGCTCCTGCCTCTGCGCAGCAGACACTGGGAGGCATGGTGGTCACACTGAACTCCAACTCGCCGCACACGGGCGATAATACGATTACGATCACCGTGACCGATGCGAATACGAAATCACCCGTCGGGAATGCGAATATTACCGCGACCGCTGAAATGATTTCACCCCGACTGCCAGGGACACAGGTCAGCGGGCGGGCCCAGGGTAACGGCCTCTACTCTATTCCCGTGCGCTTTGGCGTGGCGACTCGCTATCATTTAACACTGCATATTCAGCGTCCCGGCCAATCGTCGGTGACGGTTGTCTTTCCTATCGATGCTGCAGAATAACTTTTTGGAGACACCTATGGTTGAGATTGAAGCCCGGTACGATGGAAATAAAAAATGCAGTCTGACGCATCAGGACGGCACTACACTGAAGACGGATGCCCCGAAAGATATTGGAGGGGAAGCCTCTGCCTTCAGCCCGACCGATCTGGTGGCAGCCGCGCTAGCGTCGTGCGTCCTCACCACCATTGCGATGTACGCAGAGCGGCATGACCTGGACCTCACTGGAGCCAGGGCCCATGTCGGAAAAGCTATGACTGTCAGCCCGCGTAGAATTGGACATCTGCCACTCTCGGTGCATCTGCCTGCTTCAGTGGCCGAGGAAATACGTCCGGTGCTGGAACGAGTCGCGCATTCCTGCCCGGTTCACGCCAGTCTGCACCCGGACGTGGATGCACCCATCGAGTTTTTGTATGACCTTTAGGCCGTAAATCCAGAAAAGAGTAATCACCGCTATGAAACCACTTTCTATTCAGCTTTACACGCTTCGAGATGTCGTCAACTCCGATTTCCCCGCAGTCCTGCGCCGGGTCGCCGAGATTGGCTACAAAGGGGTTGAATTTGCCGGTCTTCACGGCATTCCTCCCGCGGAGATCGCAGCGATATTGTCGGATGCCGGGCTCCAGGTCAGCAGCAGCCATGTCGGCATTCCAACCCATGAGACGATCGCAAAGCTTGCTGATACGGAGAAAACGCTGGGCAACACAAATCTTGTGGCGGGCTTCGGGCCAGATGAGTTTAAGACGCTGGATGACTGCAAGAGAAGTGCGGAGAAGTTCCAGATGGCCGGCCAGCTTGCCGGGGAAGAGGGGCTGACTTTCTCGATCCATAACCACTGGTGGGAGTTCCAGACAGTCGATGGGCATAGCGTCTATGACTACGTGCTGGAGAATGCGCCTGCTGCCATGGGCGAGCTGGACATCTACTGGGCTGCGTATGCCGGTGCATCACCCGCCGATGTGATCAAAAAACATAAGAGCCGCCTGCCTTTGCTGCACATCAAAGATGGCAGCCTTGAGAAAGATTCGGCCATGACTGCAGTGGGCAGCGGTAAAGTCGATATCAAGGCGGCAATCGCCGCCGCGGATCCCGACGTTCTGCAGTGGCTGATCGTCGAGTTGGATCGCTGCGACACGGATATGTGGGATGCGGTCACGCAGAGCTATGCTTACTTGACAGAGAATGGGCTGGCGGCGGGGAATAAATAGTCTCAGCTGCAAGACACCGCCTCGAACCGCCGCCGATGAAAATCGGGAGCTTTCTCATGTGCGAATACTTTTCGTAAAATAAATTAATATTCCTGGTCAGTTTACCTGGTTTTGGCATACTTTATGCATGAGTAGTCTGCAGCAACGCAACTGCACGCATGGAAGCTTTGTAAATCAACGACTCGGGGGTAGAAGCAATGAAGCGGCAAGATGTACAAAGCAAGTGTAAGACAAGAGGGCAGCGCAGAAGTAAGATTTCCTTATCTCTGACCTCGCTTTTCGCGGTGGTTTTGGGCGGGACAATCGTCATGGCCGGCTGCGGCGGTGGTGGTGGAAATGGAAACGGCGGATCTGGGGGCGGAACAGGAACCGGTGGGGTGACACCGCCGACGCTGGCCCCCGCCATCGCCGGACTGAACTCGATCGTCCGGGGATCGCAGGCGGTGACGGTATCGAATTTAACGACGCTCGCCGGTCAATTCGACCAGGCACGGCAGGCTGACCCGACGAATAAAGACGCTCAGCTTGGCTTCGCGGTCTCGACGGCGGCGATTGCGAGTGCGCAGGCCGCAGCGCTTGGCGGCGGGACATCTCTTCCTGCCATCCGAGTGGCAAGTGTCGGCAATTCCAGTTCCGCGCTTTCACCGGGAATCCGCACTGCCCAGTTCTCACAAGCACTGGTACTCTGGCGCCTGCCACAGTTTCTGAGTGGTGGCGGCGCGGCACCGTGGCCGCGTGCCGCCGATTTTCTGCCGACCGGTGCTCTGGAAGCGCGTTTGCAGCCCCGCAGTGTTTCCGTGACGCCCATACAGGTTCAGACAGAGCTGACAGCTTTGGATGCCAGTTTGGTGAAAGTGGAAGCCGCATTAAAAGTCGTAGAAAGCGACCCCAATTACAGTTATACGCTCGCCGACCCGGCCAAGCCAACGGATACGACGGCTTCCGTCAAGATCGGTGTGGCGGAAATTCAAATCTTGTCGGCGGTCGTCAGCACGGTACGTTCTCTGGCAAACGCCGGTCTGGCGTACAATGCCGATCCGGGCACGTTCGATTTCAGTATGCCGGTCCCGTCCGGCGTTTTCGGAGGTGCGACGGTCAGCCCGGCGCAATACCTGCCTGCCGCTCCTTTCTTGACACTTGCTACAGATGGCGGTTCCCGGATGGGAAATGTCAAATCGGAACTGTCAGCGACGGCTGTTTCAGGCATCGCCGCAATCGAGTCAGTCAAGACGCGCAGCAATGCCGGTTTCTTGCTTGACCCCGGCACACTCGTGACGTCGAACCAGCTGAGTCAGGTAGAAGTCCAGATCACGTCGTACCAGACGTTTCTGACGAGTGTTCAGACTATTCCGGTGGGAACCCATGCAGGTACCATCAATATGAAAGTCAATCTCGCGGCATTTCTGGATCATCCTCCGACGGATCTGAGGGCATTGCTGCCTACCCTTGCGGTCAGCAATGATAACTCAGGTACGACCAATCTGACGATGAACGGTTTCCCCGATCCGACTTTCGGCGGCATCTTCCCGGACGGCCTGCCTGCAAGTCCGGCGTCATTCAAGCTGAAAGCCATTTCCGGCGGTGTGCCTGCCGGATTGAAGTACCGCGATATCGTCAGCTTTGCTTTGACATTCTCTTCCTGATTTGGTGCTTGCCGGTTCGGGGGTGTTCCTCGAACCGGTACACGGCGAAGCCTGCCTCTCGCAGGCTTCGTCCTCTTTTCGCACCAGGTCAGAATGCGGCTTTTATGAAATACTGTTTCGGGCTTTGTCTGCTTCTCTGGAGCCTCCATGCCGCATCCGCCCAAATTTCTTATCCAGGGCTGGTCACCTCTCAGTT
>JANXMY010000210.1 GCA_025354405.1 Armatimonadota bacterium | reverse complement strand
CGGCTCGATATCAACCGCAGGCGGGGCTTTAAGCCGCCAGAGCAGAACGGCAATAATCGCGGCAGCGGCCACGATCACGGTGACGATAACAGATAAGTTTTGCATAGATACTCCATTTCTTTCGTTCATCCTGATTTCGATCAAATTTCCTGACGCGTGACTCTCTTAAAAACAATGGGAACCGGGCGGGCAGGCCAGGCCGTCTTCGATGCCGGAAACTTCGAGAGATTGGGCGTTCGGTGTCAGTACCAGACCCAGCGGCAGAACAAGGGCGCGTACCCTTTTTATCAAACACGGTCTACCCAAAGTACTGAGACAGGTACTTTTGGGCACGGGTCAAGCCGCGCTGCTCACCGGCCCAGGAGCCGTTGTAGCGGGAATCTTCCAGCTCCACCGAGACGTGCCCGGTGTAATTAAACTCCGACAAGAGTGCCGCCACCTTGTTCCACAGCACGACGCCTTCGCCGGGGATGCAGTAACGCCACCAGCCTTCACTGAAGTCGGGCTGGTTTTTAGCCGCGGAGCCGGGGTGGTCGGCGGGCAGAGATGCCCCTAAATTGCCGGTCTCATACAGGCGGGCGGCATCGAAGGCTGCGTCTTTGCCGTGGACATGGCGGACAGAGCTGCCGAATTCGGACAGAAAGCGCAGGGGGTCTACCCCGACCCGTACCAGGTGGCTGGGATCGTAGTTCAGCTTCAATGCCCCCGCTCCCCGGGCCTTATCCACAGTCAGCATGGCGCGGACGGTCTCCGGGGTCACGCCCAGTGCGGGGTAGGCGGGACTGTCACCAGGCCAGCCTTCCATACAGTAATCGATTCCGGCGGATGCCAAAATCTCACTGACCGCCGGCCAGCTTTCGGACCAGTTCTGGAAGCTGTCCCCGCGCGACTGCGTGCGGTCACTCGGCACGAAGACGCCAAAGGCCCGGGTCAGGCCCAGATCCTTCGCCCGCGCCGCCGCTTCCGTCACGATCGGGAGGACAGTTCGGCGCACCTCGGGATCGGGGGAGAGCAGCGGCGAAGTTGCCATCAGATCAAATGTCCCAATATCCAGTCCGGCTCCGCGCACGGCGTCAACCTTCTCTTTGTCCGGTGCCCCGAGGTCGAGTGCGCCAAAGCCATGGTCCGCCGCCCAGTGCGCCAGCTCCGGCAGCCTGGGAACATCCGATGACCAGGGGACCCGAAATGCGATTGCCATAGTGTGATTTCTCCGCGAGTTTGAATTCTTGTTTGGAAGATGTTCCCCGTGCCGAGCATTTTATCCTTCTGCCTGTCATACTGCACAATTTCTGATAGGGATTGCCGTGCCATCTTAGTCGTTCTCACCCGAATTTCCAATCCGGGTGAGGACTCCCTTGACAGCCGCCGCGCCATATGCTATTCTAACTCTTCACGAAAAGCTCACCCACGACTTCGATTACGGAGACAAAACTTATGCGATTTACCACTACCGCCGCTCTGACCGCCGTCTTTGGCGTGGCCGTCACTCTGGCGGGTACTCATATCAGCCCCGCCGCGCCGAAAGCCGTCAAGAAGCCCGCTGCCTCGGGGGCAGCTCTCATTGCTCAGGGCAAAGGCATTGCCGAGTCTAATGGCTGCAACAGCTGCCACTCGGCGACCTACGCCGGCAAAAAAGGCTTCTCGCCCAGCATCCGGTCCACGGGAGTGACGAAGAAGTACTCGCTCGCTGCCTGGGAGCGCGTGATGAATACCGGAGTGACCGAAGACGGCGGCCATGTCGAGAAGCCAATGCCCGTGTATCACATGGCGGCTAAGGTCAGTGCCCCGCTTTATGCGTTTATGAAGAGCCTTAAGTAATCCATGCCTCCGCTTAATCCAGACACTTTAGCGGACACGCAGCTCCGCGTCCTGCAAGCACAGCTTGAACGGATGCGGGGCATGCACTACGGCTACTACGTCCAATTTTTCCAGGCTAACCACCTGTACACGGTTCTGGCACTGGTAAATATCACCCTGGCGCTCTTTTATCCGCTGCGGGCGGTAGTTCTCGTCCTGCCGTTCTTCATCGTCTACGCCGGGTTCTTTTGCGCCTACCTCCTGACGTACAACCTGTTTGCACGGATCTATGCGACGGGGCTGGAGAAGAAGATCAACTCCCTCCTTGGGGCCGAGCTTCTTGTCGCGCATAAAATGGAAGATATCTACATCTATCGCACCCCCGGCATCAAATTCGTCGCGCTGGATCTCACCCAGCCCTGGACCGCCATCAGCGCCAGCACGATATCAGTCACGGCGGGGGGGATACTGACCTATCTCCTCGCCGGCTATCGAGCTTACCAGATACTCCCGGCGCTCGCCGCTCATTTCCCGCCACTGCTTCTGTACTGGCCCCTGCTCGTGGTCTGGACACTCGGTCATCTGTTCTGGCTGCTTTGGTTTTTCATCGGCGGCAAACCGGAGAAAGATATTGCAAAAATTGTCAATGATGCGTACGGCACAAAATTGCAGTCATAACCCCAAGTCACTACACACCTAAAAGTACTGCCAAAAAAATCCAGCTCTGTAATCTTTCCAGCAAACCCACCAAATCTTTTCAGCAAACCCACCAGATTGCTCCACTCCACTGTTTTCATGCTTCCCACGAAGAACATCTTGGCCGCAAAGTTCTTGTGGGATAACCGCGATCCAGCTTAAATTCTGGTTCATTCGGCGCACGAGAGCAAAATATGTGCCCCAGCAATTCCAACCAGATTGGTATCCAGACAACCAAATATTTACCAAAGTTTCCAAAAAAGGCTTGACAGCACCCAAAACTTTGTGATATTATGTTTTCGCTACTGTATTCATGCATATTTTTGCTTGATATGCACGAAAAGACAATCACCATATGAAGTAGCAGGCCAAAAGGAATAATTATGAAAAACCAGTCGAAGAAGCCGATGAACGGCTTCACTCTCATCGAACTGCTTGTCGTGATCGCAATTATTGCAATCCTGGCAGCAATCCTGTTCCCCGTTTTTCAGAAGGTACGGGAAAATGCCCGTCGCACTTCTTGCGCCTCCAATTTGAAGCAGATAGGTCTGGCATTTACGCAGTACGTGCAGGACAGTGACGAAGCATTCCCCCTCATGACTGCTCATGACAATGCCGCCAACAAGGACCTTCTGAATTGGGGCCAGGAGATCTACCCTTTCGTTAAATCTACCGGGGTTTATTTGTGCCCGGATAACCCGGTTGGTGCGGGATTCAAGGGCGACCAAGGCACAAGTATGGGCTATGGCGGCTCGATTCCCAGTTACGTTTTTTCGGCTCCTTCGCCAAATGGTGCTCCGCCCCTTCCAAAATCATATGCGTATAACTATCAAATCTCGGGATCATATGATTCATACGCCCATTTTGGTACTCAGACTCCCATCGCGATGGCCTTTGTAGCAGCACCGTCTTCCAAAATATTGGTTGGGGAGTCCTATGGAGAATACGGACTTGGATATTATGATTGGACAGTGGATCCGACAAACGGATTTGGTGACGGTTCATCCTATCGCGGCTTTGTCAATCACGGTGGCCGTTGGAATTGTCTCTTCATTGACGGACACGTTAAAACGCTGTTACCATCGGCCACTGCAACTCCACTGAATATGTGGGGCAATTTTCAGGCAAACGTGCTGGCGGATGGTCCAAACTGTGGTGGCGGCACTATGAATGTCAACTGTGACCAGGCTCCTGCGGCTCTTATTTCTCAGATGCAAAAATTGGACAAAACTGCTAGGTAGTTTGGCCGCACTCCGCGAGTTGAAGTCTATAAAGATGAACAGGCTCTTTCCTCTGCAAAGAAGAGAGAGCCTGTTCATCTTTGAAAAGCTAACGAGTAGATTCATACTGATTTTGGGGCTTGATTTTTCCGATGTAAGCGAGTATAATGCTCCTTGTTGCAGCGTGGGGGATTGGCGCAGTTGGTAGCGCGTCTCAATGGCATTGAGAAGGTCAGCGGTTCGAACCCGCTATCCTCCACCACCGAAAAAGCCGTCT
>JANXMY010000118.1 GCA_025354405.1 Armatimonadota bacterium | reverse complement strand
TTGCCAAGAGCATGTGTCAAGCAGACAAAACTTAACAAATCTTTTCCCGCTCACCCTCCCGTTTCGGGAGGGTCGCAGCGTGTTGCGGGGTGGGTTCCTAAAGATCTATACAGTATCCGCAAAGGCAGTGAAGATAGCATAGCAAAACTGAAGCTTTTTGTCAAGATGAACATGGCACAAAGATGTTGGACATATTCCTCCGTTGACGATTTCTTCCCCTGCCGGGTAGACTTTGAGCTAGAAATGGAAACCTGCACTTATGCCTCGTGACATCGTCCTCGGGAACGGGGAGCTTCTGGTTAATCTTGACCGGCACCTCTTCATCCGCGATATTTACTATCCCTACGTTGGCTGGGCCAATCATGTCGGCGGCTTTCGCTGCCGGGTAGGGGTGTGGGCCGCAGGCAATCAGTTTGCCTGGCTCGATGACGGGGCGTGGGAGTGGCAGATCAAATATGAGACGGATACGCTGGTCACGGACTGCAAAGCGTATCATCCCGGCCTGGGCCTGCGGCTGAGAGTCTCCCATGCCGTGCTGCACGGGCAGAACGTTTTGGTTCAGCGGTTTCGGATTGAGAACATCCGCGAAGAGGCGCGTGAGGTGCGGCTGTTTTTTCATCACGATCTGCGGATTGATGAGAGCGACATTGGGGATACAGCGTTTTATTACCCTCCTTCCAACGCTATGGTGCACTATAAACGCAACCGCTATTTTCTCTTTGCTGGGGAAGTCGGGTCCGGCGTACCGGAAGACGGAGCAGGGCTGACCCGGTACGCCTGCGGGGAGAAAGGCTTTCGGGGGGCCGAAGGGACCTGGCGTGATGCCGAGGATGGGGAGCTTTCGGGGAATGCCATTGCACAGGGGGCGGTGGACAGTGTCATTGGCTATACCGTCACCGTGCCGGGGCATGGTGACGCGATCCTGCGTACCTGGATGACGGTTGGAGAATCCCTGGAAGAGGTCGTGAAGATGCAGAAGGCGCTGCTGAGACGCGGCTTCGAGGAAGCGCTGACGGAAACTGCCGCACACGACGGCACCTATGCACTCCGCCGCACAGATTTAGAGAGCCTGCCGCCGCGCGTCGCCGAGCTATTTACCCGCAGCCTTTTGATTATCCGGACACAGGTAGATAAGCGCGGAGCCATCCTTGCATCGAATGACAGTGATATTATGGAGACGGCCCGGGCGCATTATTCCTATCTTTGGCCGCGGGACGGGGCACTGGTCTCTTATGCCCTGGACCGGGTGGGCCTCAGCGAGCTGACCCGGCCCTTTTTCGAGTTTTGCGCTCGCGTTCTGCCGAAAGATCGTGCGGCTCTCATGCATAAGTATGGGCCGGACGGCACGGTGGGAGCCTCCTGGCATCCGTGGATCATCGAAGGAGAAGGCCCGGAGATTCCATTTCAGGAAGACGGCACCGCGCTGGTGGTCTGGTCGTTTCGGCAGCACTTTGCGAAGTACGGTGACCGCAAGTTTGCCCGTGAGATCTACCGTAAGCTGGTCAAGCCTGCCGCCGAATTCATGGCGAGTTTCCGTGACCCGACGACACATCTTCCGCTTGCCTCGTGGGATCTGTGGGAAGAGCGTCGCGGCACGCACCTCTTCACAACGGCTGCCGTCTGCGCTGCGCTGAAGGCGGCGTCTGAGCTGGCCGACGAATTGGGCGACACCCCCTCCGCCCGGTCTTTCCTGGCAGCTTCGGAAGAAGTCCGCTCGGCCCTCATCACGCACTTCTGGGACGAAGAGGCAGGCTGTTTTGCCCGCATGGTAACCATCCATTCCAGCGGCGAGCTGACGCGGGATATGACCTGCGATGCATCCGCCTATGCTCTGTTTGCATTTGGCGTGCTTCCCGCCGATGACCCGAAGGTCGTGGCAACGATGGGCATGATGGGCCGGAAGCTCTGGGTGAAAGAAGGAGCCGGGGGGGTAGCTCGGTACGAGCGCGACTACTATTTCCGCGTCTCGGAGGACTTCGAAAAGGTCCCGGGCAACCCGTGGATCATCTGCACCCTCTGGCTCGCCGACTGGTATATTGCGATTGCTAAGAAGAAATCGGATCTGCGGGGAGCGTTGGAACTGCTTGAATGGGCGTCCCTCTGCGCCCTGCGCACCGGGGTATTGTCCGAGCAGGTGCATCCGTTCACCCTCCAGCCACTTTCGGTCGCCCCGCTTACCTGGTCCCATGCGCAGTTCGTCACGACTGCCGGGGCCTACCTAGACAAACTGGCGGAGCTGTCCGCGTA
Organism: Armatimonadota bacterium; assembly: GCA_025354405.1. Classification (GTDB taxonomy): domain Bacteria; phylum Armatimonadota; class Armatimonadia; order Armatimonadales; family Capsulimonadaceae; genus JANXMY01. The sequence continues at coordinate 9,347 of JANXMY010000118.1, read as the reverse complement.
AGGGCCCCGCTAACCGCGCCCCTACAATTCCCCCGTATTTCTCCCGATAGTTAGAATCAAGCCCCGTGTGGAGGCAGTTCTTTTAGTGTCAGGGAGAAAACTGTGAATCGAAAATGGATGCAGATCCGGAGCCTTCTCAGCATGGCGGCGCTTTGCCTGGCGTTTTTTACTGTCGCTGGAACACTGGAGTCCGCCTCGGAACAGTCGGGACGTCAGCAAGGGTATCTGGTGACCAGCGCCAGCCAGGGGCGGAACGCAGCACTGGCGCAGGCGGGAGGTGAGTTCCGCGTTGTGGCGGCAAACTTGCTCTGGAGCAAAGTGGTGGATCACTACCATCATCAATATATGGCGGAGGGTGGGGACTGGGCCAAAAATGCCAGCCTGCTGCCGCTGCTGCAGGCAATTATCACCCTCGACCCGCATTTTGTTCAGGCGTACCAGATCATGGGATCGGCAATTCTTCCGCATCTTGGGCAGGTTGAGCGCGGCAAGGCGGTGCTGGCCGAGGGCATTGCGCACAACCCGAACTCCTGGGAGCTGTACCGTGATATGGCGATCACGCTTTCCTGGTCGCAGCACTACCCCAAGCAGGCACTTCCCTATGCCGAAAAGGGTCTGTCATGTGCCGACGACGATTTTTCCCGAAATATTCTGACGAAACTGTGTAAGACACTGAAAAGTCAGATTGCGGATCAGGCAAAAGCCTAGTTTCTCAAGGGCGCACCCAGCCCCGACGGATCGGCGGCAGGGGACTATCCCGGCCTTTGATGGAATGCCAGAGGATCTCGTTCAGAGCCTCTTCCGGGGCGTCATCTGCCCGCGCAAAGTTCATTTGAAGGCTGCGCTGCGCTCCATACGCCGTTCGGCTGTTCTTCTGGCCTATCAGACTTTTATCCGGCAGAATGGCGCTATAGGGCGTCAGGTCCAGCGAACTCCCAAAGACGCGCAGGGGCGGGGCGGCAGCGTCCAGGCGAGTCATCGGCGGCAGGCCTAACATAATCTCCATGGTCCGAAGAAGGCTGTCTGTGTTGTAGAAGTGATGGTCAGCGGAGCGGCGGTGGATGTACGGAGAGATCACATAGGCCGTGGAGCGATGGCTGTCCACATGGTCCGGACCGTTCTGGGCATCGTCTTCCACGATAAATATCGCCGTGCTTTTCCAGAAGGGCGAATGCGAGACAGCCTGGGCTATCTCGCCGACAGCATAGTCGTTGTCAGCGGCCATCGACTGGGGTGTGTCGTATCCGGGTGCCGTTCCCGAGGTGTGATCGCGCGGCAGGCGTACCAGCTCGAACGCGGGCAGGGCACCGCTTTGAACGAAGCCGTCGAACTCATTTTTCCAGGCGGAATAGCGGCTTGGCATTTTCCCCGGGCCGTAGGACTCCTGTCCCGGCGATGGCAGGCCGAGTGTCACCCAGGCATCGCTATCGGCGTATTTCATCGTAAACGGGGCAAAGTCCGGGCAGGTGTGGCCAACTAGGGCGGGCTTGGTCGGCAAGTCGCTGTCAAAAGTCAGGTAGGCTCCGTAATTGCGGAATGTCAGGCCGTGCTTCTCCACGTTGTCCCAGAGGTAGCCGCCGGGAGACTCCGCGACATCGGGCTTGTGCGCGAGTGACACAGGTTCCCCCCGGTTCTCCCCCTCATAATCATAGGTGCGCACCGAAGGGCGTGCTGACTTCCGCCGCTCGCTGTAATTCTCCGGAACGGTACGCTGGGTGTATTCCTCGGCAAAGCCGGACGTGCTCCAGTTCCAGCCATCGGGGCTGACCTCGGCGCAGTCGTAAAAGTTATCCAGCAGGACAAAGTTTTCCGCCAGTGCATGCTGATTCGGCGTCACCCGGCGTCCAAAGAGGGTCAGTGCCGGATCGCCGTTTCCGGTCTGTACGTCCCCGAGTACCTGGTCGTATGTTCGGTTCTCTTTGATGATATAGATGACGTGCTTGATCGGCAGGGCTGCGAGAGCTTTCTCGGTGGCGGGAGCGTCAGCATCGAGAGGGATGCCAATGCTGTTGTTTCGGAGGACTTGCCGTGTCAAATGCGCCAGCGTATCTTTGTCGGGAAGTGGAATGAGGGACAGAGTGGATTCCAGAAGGTTGTGGCTTTTCGCCGTGCTGTCTCGCTGCAAAGGGTTGGGACCGGTCGGGTTCGCGATTTGAGCGGTGCTTCCCTTGCCGTTGGTGACACAAAGCGCGCGGCCATCCGGGGTGAGCGCGACTGCAGTCGGATACCAGCCGGAGGGAATGTATCCACGCACCTGTCCATCGCTTCGGTCCGCCGTGAGACGGACCACTGCGACCGCATTCATATCCGCCAGAGTAACATACAGCGTCCGCCCGTCCGGCCCTAGTGCCAGGCCGGTCGGGGTGGCGCCGGGCAGGCCACGGACTTCGGCGGGGCGGAGCAGGATCGTGTGGCGCACGAGATCTGTCCGCGTGTCTACGACCGAGAGCGTATCCCCGTCACCGTTAGCCACGTAGAGCCATCGGCTGTCCGCGGAGACCTGCAGGGCATCCGGATGCGCTCCCGTGCGGATGTCTTTCAGCCTCAGACGCTTCTGTGGATTGACTACCGTGACCGTGCTGTCTCGCTCGGAGGCGACATACGCCCGCGATCCATCCGGCAGGGCCGCCACCGCCAGCGGATAGCTGCCAACCGGGACACTGCCGAGCAATTTCCCGGACACCAGATTGAAAATTCCCAGGGTGTCGGCCAGATTGTTGGCGGCGTAGAGGCGAGTGCCATTGCCATTCAGTGCAATCCCGGCGGGGAAATTTGACTTTTTCACGTCGCCGGTCGCTTCCGGCAGCGTCCCGGTCTCCGTGATCTTCCCTGCCAAATCCAGGGTGTAAACCCCGATTTTGTCTTCACTGCCGCGTGCGGCATAAAGAGTTTTGCGGTCGGGAGCGAGTACCATCCCATAGAAGACGCTGCCGGTGGCATTATACCCCAGGCCCGGGGTCAGGGTTTGGGATGGCAGCAGAGAAAGCCGTTTTGACGCTTTAGTGTCAACGACGGCCACCCCCTGCAGCGCCCCGCTGCAGAGGGTGATGACCTGATCCGAGCCGGCTCGGGCGATGACTGCCAAGGCCATCGTGCCGCCGAGCGCGATCGATTTCCCGGCGGGCTGAAGGACCTGGCCAGTCGGCAGACGATCGATCGGTGCTGAAATTGCGGCACTCGTTAGCAGCACAATTGGAAAAAAGAAAATTTTCATCTTGGTAAATTATACTGCCTTGTCGCCGGGTTTCACGCTTTTGTCACTTTGATGCGATCAATCTCCCGTCCGCTTTCGTCGACTTGGGTCATCGTCAGCGTCTTTCCATCCAGCTCAAACACAGTCAGGGAATGGCGATCCGAGATGAAGTTCGCAACGTAAGGGGTGCTGCCGTCGTCGGGAAGAACCCATTTGGCCGGGACCCCGGTGTAATCGACATCGTACAGATGCTTTCCGCCCGCACCCGTGGTCACGTAAATCACTCCCAGCGGCGTGGTATGTGTTTTACCGTCGAAGACAGTGTCCAGAGTAAACGTTCCCGGGGTACGGCGATCACTTGAGTTCATTTGAGCGGCTTTCGAGCTGTCCGTCGGCAGGAACTTGAGTGGGACGGTGCGCTGATAGGTATGCTCATGCCCGTGCAGGGCGATATCAACACCATGCTTCTCGAAAAGCGGTGAAAGCACCCGCATATGCTGCTGTTCATAGTGCTCTGCGCCGACATTGAAGGCCGGGTGATGGTAGACGACAAACTTCCAGAGAGCATCGGTGCCGGAGAGGTCTTTCTCGATCCAGGCCTGCAGAGAGGCATCGGTCGGGTCGATGTAGATATTGGAATCCAGGCAGAGGAAGTGTGCGTCGGCGTAGTCGAACGAGTAGTTTGCCTGCCGCGGAAAGCGCGGTCCTGCGGTCTGCTGGAACGCTTCCAGCCGCTTTGCCGGGCCGACTACCGGGGTGGGCTGCGACGGGTTCGGGCCGTTGAGCGGCATCGACATGGCGGTGTAGTAAGCCAGCGCGTCCGGGTCTTTCGTGAAATCTGCAACAGGGTGCTTGAGCAGGTTTCTGCCGTGGACGTCATGGTTCGCAATCACGGTATAAAACGGTACAGAGCGCAGCAGGGGCGCGCCGATATCGGGTCCGGCTTCGGTGCTGTTGTAGACGGGGAAGAAATAACGTGCGTACTCGTTGTCGAGGCCGCCTTCGTAGACATTGTCTCCCGTATTCATGACAAAGTCGGGGCGGGCCTTGTAAGTCTGGTACGCGATCGCGCGATCACTGATGTCGCCAAACGAATTATCACCAAATGCGACAAAGCGCGTTTTCATGCCGCGCGCTTTTCGGGTGTGAAAATAGCCTTCTGCCAGCGTTTGACCGCCGCCTCGGACACGGTAGAAGTACGTTTTGTTCAGGCTAAGGCCAGTCAAGTTCGCCGTGTAATTCAGGCGCGGCTCGCCGTCCTCGGGATTGCCGGAGAACCGCGAAGTGAAGCGGGTATGGGCAGTCTGTCCATACAGCTTGCTTAGGCCAAACTCAACAGAGAAATCCGCCGGCTGCGCCTGGGTCTGCCAGGCCACGATCAGGCTTTCCTGCCCCTCCACCAGTGTGCTGGCTTCTCCCGGCTGCAGGTAAGGCAGGACGGTGAACAGTGGCAGCAACGGTACATCCGGACCGAGCGAAGGGGCAGCGAAAAGCCCGGCCCCAACGGGGGTAAGCGCGAGAAAAGTAACGCCGCCAGCAGCGCGTAGGAACTGTCGCCGCGAAATAAAGTTTGACATGGGAGCCTCATTTGGAGATTGAGCTTTGAGTCTACCCCGCAGAGATTAAGGGAATATTAAGAAGTTTTTGCCGAGCCGCTTGACTCCAAACTGAAACGGCTGGTATAACACACTTATACACACTCCTGTGCCGGATTTTCTTCTCCCATGACATTTTTGCTGCTGCGAACGACCCTTGCCATGCTGATCGCGTTCGGAGGCGGCATCCTCGGCGTCGTGCTGGGCAAAGTCGCTCCCCATCGCCTGAACCTGCTGGTCTACGCCGCCATGGGAGCTTTGCTGGCGGTAACGGCGTTCGATATCCTGCCGGATGCGAAGGCACTTCTGCCCTGGCCGCTCTTTCTCGCGGCGGTCGCCAGCGGGTATGTGCTGTTCTGGGCGGTCGGAAAATATGTCTATCATATCTGCCCGGCTTGCTCGATCTCGGCTTTTGACCAGGCGACGACGGAGCGGCTGGGGCAGAGTGTTCTGCTGCTGATGATCGCGCTCAGCCTGCACAGCGCGATGGATGGGATCGCCGTTGTCGTCGGGGACAAAATTACGGGCCACCCGAACTTTGCCGTGCTGTTCGCCGTCTCATTCCATAAGCTGCCGGAGGGTTTGGCGCTGTCGCTCCTGCTTCTGGGGGCGGGATACAAGCCGTGGGCCGCCCTGCTGTGGACCTTCGCCATTGAGTCGGCGACGGAGATCGGGGCGCTGATTGGGGTGCTGGGCCTGCAGCGTGTTTCCCTACCGCACCTGGGAATAATCTTCGCCCATGTCGGTGGCGGCTTTGTTTACCTGATTGTGACGACGCTGGGCTTATTCACCCAGTCGCCCGGCCGCCGTTTCGCGGTGCGCCAGGTGATGCCGCTTGCGGCCAGCAGCGGGCTGGCGTTTACGCTGACTGCCGGGCTGATGCTGCTTCTGCATCGCTACGGGCCGTGAGCATCACTTTGGGCCATGAGAGGAAATCCAATGACTAACTACTATCGCGCAGCATTCGCACTCGCTTTTCTTCTCCTGGCCGGCTGCCGGACGCAGTCGCAGACAATGTCTGTCCCGGCTGTTCCCACTTTATCAGTAGTCGCCGCGCCGGAGCTTGTTCACTCGGCGTTTGACGGTGATCGGGCCTTTGCAGACCTGACGGCGCAGTGTGCCCTGGGTGTTCGCCCACCAGGCTCCCTCGGGCATACCCAGTGCCTGGAGTTGATACGGCAGCGCCTGGCACCCAATGTCGACAAAGTGGTCCTGCAGCCATTTACCTACACGGATCCGGCCCGCCATGTGACCCTGCACCTGACAAATATCATCGGCATCATCAATCCAAACGCCGCGAAAAAGGTCATGCTCTTCACGCACTGGGACACGCGGCCGACGGCGGATATGGATTTAGATCATAAGAACCAGCCGATAGTGGGAGCAGACGATGGGGCGTCTGGGACCGCCGCTCAGCTGGAGCTGGCCCGTGTCTTCCATGCCAAGCGGCCCGCTGTCGGCGTAATCCTGCTTTTCGTTGACGGTGAGGACTGGGGGCCGGGGGAGGAGAAAATGTATCTGGGAGCACGGTACTTTGCCGCCCATCCCGGCATCTACAAGCCCGACTACGCGATCTTACTGGATATGATCGGTAAGAAAGATGTAACGATCTACCGCGAAGGCCGCTCCCAGGACTGGCAGCCGGAGCTGAACGCAAAAGTCTGGAAGGCGGCGGCGGACCTCGGCTACGGCGCAAACTTTCCCGACTCGGTCAAGTACACGATCGGCGACGACCATGTGCCGTTCCACGAGGCAGGCATCCCGGCCATCGACCTCATCGACTTCGACTATGCCTACTGGCACACGCTGGGGGACACGGCGGATAAATGCAGCCCGCAGAGCCTCAAAGCCGTCGGGGATGTGATGGCGAAGGTGGTGGGGGATGAGAAGTAAAGCAAGAATATGAAACGTTTGAATTTTACGTTTGACACTGAGACCACGGACCTGCTGGAGCAGATCTCGGAGCGGTACTACCACGGCAACAAGTCGCTGACGGTGCGGGCGGCACTGGAATCGCTGGCGACGCATCTCGGGCATGCCGGGTGGGTGATCGCCGGGTATGCGCCTGCGGTTTTGGAGCATCAAGAGAACTGTCACTCCTGCGGGACCGTGTACCCGGAGGGAGGGGTGCTCTACCGGCCCGTCTTTCAGCGCGGCAATGCCCCGGATGCCCTGCGCGAAATCCCACAGGAGAACTGGCTGGACTGCTCCCGGTGCGTGGAGACTCGCACGGCGTAATATTTCGTTGTTTCTCTTGAAGCCTATTCTGATAGGAACGAGACTAAGAGACAACCCGACTGTCTCGGCCGCGGAAGTGGATTGAACCCCATTTTCCGTACCAATGGCGAGGGTCGACTTTTGCTGGTAAAGGTTGGATTTTGGTCAGATTTTCGGCAAAGTGCTGCTCAAACTCGGTCGGGGGCAAGTACCCTAAACTCGAATGCAGACGCTTGACGTTGTAAACATCTTCCAAGAATGCGCCCAGGTTGGCCCGCGCTTCTGCAAAGTTCTGGTACTGGTTTAAGTATACCTCTTCTTTCTTGAGCGTCTTGAAGAAGCTCTCGGCCTTCGCAATATCACACGGGCAGCCCGCCTTGCTCATGCTCGGACTGGCCCCGATCTCGCTTAGGCGGGCCACATACTCCGTGCTTGCATACCGGACGCCCCGATCCGATTGATGGATCAAGCCCGCCGCCGGACGACGGGCCGCGATCGAGGGGTTCAGTGCTGCAAGAGTCAGGCGCGTGTCGATGTCTCGCGATCAATGCCAGCCGATGCAGCGGCGGCATCAGGCGTTGGGGAACTTGACGTCTGCCGCTGTCCATGCCGAACCAAGCCGACTAAGAAACAGCCGTTAGCAAGGAGAAATAATCCACCTTAAAAGGGGCCGTTTTACTGTCTTGACAAATAGGACCACTATAGAACTACCAGGGGTACACTCTACGAAGAAGGAGCCAAAATTAATCCTGTAACGAGGTTATCGTTTGGGCAGTTTATTATTTGGAATGCTATAGTACTCCCTGCTAGTGAGATTGATGTCGCCAAAGTACTCGCTTCACTCCTTAATCCAAATGGTGTTCCGCAGTTCAATGCTCCTTACTCCCTTATTGGCGGCAGTGGAGTTGATGGTTATGAAGATGCGACCAACTGTTTCATTTGGTCAATAGGAGCTAGAAAAACTGCTAAACTTGTTTCCAAATTGCCCATCTAAGAGTGCTACTGAATAATTGCGGCTGATATCTAACAAATACGCATAAGGACACAAAACCATGATTGGGGCACGGCTCGGATTCACTAAATACACTACTAAATTAGATCAAACCCAATTGTCCAATTATCTAGAGAAATTAGCAATGTTACATCAGAATTACCTGGGTGTGGTCTTGTGTAATCTGAAATCTGTTTCACCTAACCCAAAATCCCTAGAGGGAATTGCACATAATATTATTGAACAATTGTCTACACCTAAGCTTGACTCTAAACACAAGTTATGCAAGCACGAAGCAGGTTTGAAACTAATTTTTGAGGAATTTTCATGGGACCTTGAGATACGGCGTTTTAGCATACGTGCGCGTGCCTTTGTAAACGTGATTGGCTCGCTTCAGACAGATGGCGATGGATTTGCAAAGGCTTATGGCGATGAGGAGGAGTTCTTAAATCGCGAAGCGAGATCTTGGATTGAACAAGGTATCTGTAATGATGTATACTTGTTCAGGAATGCGTTTACAACCCAGAGCGATGCTTGGGGATTATATATTTCGTATAAAAACTACTATGTCGCACAACTTTTGTCTTTGCAAAATGGCGATTTCCTAGATGCTTGCGGTGAATTTTCAGAAGATAAAAGATGCAAGATTTCAACAAGCTTTAATATATTGGAATCTAGCATAAGAAAATATTACAAAGATTTGCTAAAGTACTCAGATTCTTCGAATGAAACGTCCATGTTTGTTCAGGGCATTGACAGCTATTTTATGAATATATTTGGACGACAAGCCTTCGCCAAAATACTCTCTCCCTTGGAGGTAACGTTAGACCAATGGACCGAAACCGACAACATAAATGCGAAACCAGATAACGCATCAAAACTAATTGCTTGAAATCCATCCAAGAATTTATAGGGTTACAAAGGCACACTTACTTATTTCTCGGCATATTCTTTGGCAGGCAAATCACTCTTGCAAATGAGAAAGTACGCTATTCGACATCTAAGTATGCTGCCGCATCTAGCGAGGCGGCAGACGTTTCGCTCCCGCCCGCCTTTTTGATACCTGAACACAGTTGTGAACTTCTGGCCCCAAACTTGCCGCAATCAGTGGCTTCTTTTGCAACTCGCCGTCGCAGCGGCTTCAGGCCTTGCTTCCAGCACCTACGAACAGCGTGTAGTGCCTCCTGCTGTTGTGCTCCCTTCCCACGGCTTTCAGTCACCCTTTTCTGCTCAGATGCCGCAGGCTCCGCCCCTGCGCCGGATGCAGGCAACCCCAGTCGTCAGGAGGATGACAACGAAGGCGCAGCTTAATCAAGCGTTGATCGCTGAAGCATACCGGCGCAACGCCGCT
>JANXMY010000103.1 GCA_025354405.1 Armatimonadota bacterium | reverse complement strand
GGTATCTCGTCGCGACGGGGCAGGGTGGTAGACATATTCGGAAGGCCTTTCTAAGGCAGATGATTTGGAATGTGATTTTAAGGAGTGGGCAGCTGGCCCGGGGCCCAAAGGCCGCACACGTCCTCGCCGCTTCGTAGAGATCGTGCTGCTCGACGCTGGCCGGCGAGTCGAGCGCATATTTGGCAATCAACTCTTTCGCACCGGAAACCTGCGTTTCGCAGCAGTTTGACGCCAAAATCAAGATAGGATTTGGGCACGAAGTCATGGCAGCGCAGCATCGCTACCGATGCCCCCGTGATCTCATGGTATATTCGGCAGAGGTCCTCGCCCAGTACTTTTGTCGCACCGTATGCGCCGCCGCCGCCTCGGTTACGAATACGCGCATTTCGATATTTCCTTAACATTCACTGTGTCGCCGATAAAACATACAAAACCCCATTCGTCGCCGCGCAGACCAGCGTGTCGCCGGTGAGTGCTAGGCCCGCCGTCATCAGGCGCGTGCCGGGGGTGGTCTCATAGGCCCGCTGAACGGCGTACTCGGCATCCAGGGAATAGAGGCTGCCATCATCCGCTCCGGCGAACACGGTGTGACCGCTGCAAACGGGCGAGGTCCGCAGAGGCGAGCTGCTGACCCGTCGCGAGCGGATCAAGTTGCCGGTAGCCGCGGCCACGATATGCAGAAAGCCGTCGTCGGCAGCGGCAAAGAGCAGTCCATCGGCGGAAAGTGCGGGCGTCACGGCCAGCGCCTTCGAAGACACATTGGTGCGCCAGCGCAGCGCTCCCGAGATGGCGTCCAGCGCATAGAGTGTTCCCGCCATCGTCGCCGCATACACGGTGCCGCCGCTTACCAGCGGCGCGGCATTCGCCGGTCCGTCCGTTTCCGCACTCCATCGACGCTCGCCGGTTTCGGCAGCAAATGCCGAAATCTTCTGGTCATCCGCCGCCGTGTAAACCAGGCCCTCGGAGGACGCCGAAGCGGTATCCAGACGTCCACCGAGGGCTAGTATCTGCCGCGGACGGCCATTCGATCGGTCCAGCACGACCAGAGTGTCCCCGGCGGGAATCATCAGTGTCTCGCTCGCAACGGTGACGCCGCCGTAAACGCTGCCGACGATCTTCGTTTCCCAGACGCGCGTCCCCCGGATCGCATCCATCGCCAGCACCGACCCGCCAAGTGTCGCTGCATAAAGTAAGCCGTCGTCCGAAAGTGCCATCGCGCCTCGGTCGGGATAGATGCCCTGCGGGTCCGGCAGATCGAAGTCCCAAAGTGCGCCTCCGGATGCCAGCTCAAAGGCATAGATCGCCGCCGTGCCGGACGCTGAGTCAATCGCCGACGCAATCACCATCCCGAACGCCACCAGCGGCGCGCTCCACTCCCAGGCGTCGGCTGCCCGGGCTGGGGGAAATGCCGGAAATGACCAGCGACGGGCCAGATGCACCCCGATCGACTTACTCTGAAGAAGTGCATGCGCGGCGTTCCCACCCGGTGCTGCCAGCCAATCGCCCTCCGCACGAACGATATGCTGGGGGTTCAGGCGGCAGGTGTGTGCGATCCAGGTGTTCGGCGTCCCGCAGACCGGGCAGAGCCGAATACGCTCCCCGCAGCGGCGGCATTCGCGTGCCCCTTCCGGCAGATCGGCGGCGCAGTGCGGGCAATTGGAAAGTGGGGGGGTAACGGAGATCGTCACCTCCATATCCGGCGGCAGCCGCTCCGCATCCCCGGCCTGAAATGCCAGATACTGCCCGAACAGCGACAGTTTGGTCGGGGCCAGTGCCGCCTGTCCCGCCCGCTCCGGTCGAAATTCCACAGTTAGCCCCAGCGACTCGGAAGGGGCCAGGGCAAACTCCGTCGGGTATACGTCCAGCCAGGGGACTGGGGACTTAACTCCTACATGCAGCACTGCCAGTACATCATTGTTGGTCACGATGGCGACGCGGCTGGCGACTTTGCCCGGACCCAGGGCGTGTTCCAGCGAAAAGTCAAACTCGGTAACATCCAGTAGGGGCATAATTCGTCAGGGTAGGCAGCCGAGAATCGAAGCAATATAATTGATCTGCCCCTCATGGTACGTCATGTTCCAGTGGGGATAGGTGATCAGCTGAGCCGGCGTCATCGGGCCCCAGGGCATCGCGATCACGACCTCCATATCCTCTTCCGAAACCCCGCGGATCACCGCCATGATTTTGGCGACGCTGGCCTCAAACTGCGCGTGCATTTGCTCCCATGTCAGGGCTTTAACCTCGGTCAGGTCGCGCTTGAAGCTCTCCATGCTGCCGCTCATGGCTTGATTCGTGATTGTGTCAGCCGTGTAGCTATTGAGCAGAACGCATTCCGCGTACATATCTTGTGCCGAGCGGGCTTTTTCGCTGGGACTCCAGTCCCGTTTTTCCTCGGGAATATTCAGATAGGCTTTGGTCAAATCCGCAGCGGCCTTTTGGGCGGCCCCGGCGAGATATTCTTGTACAGTTTGCGGCATGATTGGTTTCCCCACAGGTTATGCAAACATCAAATATGGCTGCTCCAGCGTTTCTTTCAGCTGGGCCAGGAATGCGGCGGCGGGGGCGCCATCGGTGACGCGGTGGTCGAACGATAAGCACAGGTTCATCATCGGGCGCACCGTCGGCTGACCGTTGACGGCCACAATCGTGTCGGCGATGGCGCAGACTCCGAGGATGGCAGCCTGCGGGGGGTTGATGATGGGATTGAACTGTGTGATCCCAAATGTGCCGAGATTGGTGATTGAGAACGTTCCGCCCGTAACCTCTTCAGAGGCAAGGGAATTCCCCTTCGCTTTGACTACCAGTGCTTTCAGAGCTACGCTGAATGCGCCCAGCGAGAGTGAGTCCGCATTTTTGACCACCGGGACGATCAAGCCTTCCGTGCCGAGCGAAACTGCGATGCCCAGATGCACGGCCTTGTAGAGGGTGATGTCATAGCCTGACAGCGTGCTGTTGAGAGCGGGATGATCCAGCAGTGCCCTGGCAGCGGCTTTGGCGATGATATCCGTGAATGAAACACGTACCCCGTGCGATTTCTCGATGGCAGGTAGAATCTGCTGACGGAACCGGGTCGCCTCGCTCATGTCCACCGCGAGCGTCAGAGTGACATGGGGTGCGGTCGCAGCACTTTTCGCGACAGCATCGGCTACCATTTTTCGCATGCCGCGCAGGGTTACGACGGTGCTGATCTCTTCACTGGCTTCTTTTGCGAGAGGGGCCGGACTTGCAGGCCGTGGAATATCGCAGGACATGACTTTGCCGCCGTGGCCTGTGCCGGAGACGGAGTCAGCATCCACTCCGAATTCGGAGGCAACGCGCTGAGCCAGTGGGGAAACGCGCGGGGCCATCTTTTTCGCTGCCTGCTGCTCTTCATAGAACGCCAGCACATCCGCCTCGACGATGCGTCCTTCCACACCGGTGCCGCGCCCGGCCAGCAAGGCGATGTCCACGCTGTACTCATCGGCGTAACGCCGCGCTCGTGGGCTGGCGAAGACGTGGGCGTCGCTGGCGGGTGAGGGGGAAGAGAGGGCGGCGGGGGCAAGGGAGAGGGCGGGGGCAAGCGAAAGGGCGGGGGCAAGCCCCGCCCCTACGGGGAGTTTATCGCCACCCAGCAGCCCGGAAATGTCCTCGTCGGGAGTTCCCAAAATCCCGACCGGGCCGTTGATGGGAACGATTGTGTCTGCCAGTGCCAGAATCTTACGCAGAATCCCGGCCTCGGGGGCCTCCACATCGATATTGACTTTGTCGGTCATTACTTCGTAAAGGACTTCGCCTTTTTGCACTGAGTCCCCTTCGGATTTAAACCATTGGGTGATCGTGCCTTCTTCCATCGTCTGGCCCAGGGCGGGCAATTCCAGTATTTTTGCCATAATTTAGTCCTCTGTTTTTTTAGTACGCTCTTTGTGGATTTCTAACTCGTTGGGTGCGGCAGTCGAATAGGCCGCCGGCGGTATTGCCTGGGATAGGCTCAAAACGTACGGTAGCTTTCTCTTTGTTCTGAGTCATCTTTGGGGACAAGGGGGAAGTAACAGAATAAAGACTAAGGCTAGGTTTCGTCATAGCGGTAGTCACTCGACAAACGGTCGAACGGGCGTGTCCGGGGCCGGAACCCGCGGGCAGTTCGGCGTCGCATAGAGTGGGCAGTCCGGGCGGGCGCGGCAGCCGCGGGCGGCGGCGGTCAGGTCGTCGCGCCATTCCTCCGGCCCGAGCGGCGACAAGGCGCTGTCGATCAAGGCGTCGGCCAGCCCCGTATCGTATCCTAACGCCTCCGCGACGGTGAATGTGATGTCGGGGAATGCTGCTTTCACTTCCGCCAGCCGCTCGGGGAGTGTCTGAGAGACGAAGTAGCCCGGGATCAGGAAAAATGGGGCGACCGTGATCTGCTGTGCCCCCGCCTCCCGGCAGGAGGCAACGGCATCCGCAAATGTCGGCTCCGAATAGTTCATGTAGCCGACCGCTACCTGGTCCCATTCCCCGGATTGCCGCAGGCGACCCGCATGGGCCTCGAGTGCTTCGCCCGCCCCGCAAAGCAGGGACCCGTGAGAAAATAATATCAGGGCATTCATGGCGATAGTGTACCTTAAAACAAGGAACTCTCTGGTAAAATACGGCACTTATGCATACACCCACTTCACCACTTTCCGTCATGTTAGATACCCATTCCAGCCCGGCTGCCCGGCTTCAGCAGGTTCCGGTCCGTACTGTGACGCTTTCCGATGCCTTCTGGGCACCGCGCCTTCGTGTGAATCGGGAGCTGACGCTGCCGACGCAGTTCCAGCATCTGGAAGCAACGGGCGCCCTCGACAACTTCCGGCGGACGACGGGGGCGAAGGATGTCCCCTTTCGTGGCCCGCATTTCAGTGATTCCGATGTCTATAAATGGCTGGAAGCAGCTTCCTGGGCTTTGGCAGCGGACGATGATGCCACTTTGCTGGGACTTATCGAGTGCGCTGTGAAGGAGATCGAGTCGGCCCAGCAGCCCGACGGCTACCTAAACACTTATTTTATGTTCGAGAAGGCATCGGAGCGCTGGACTACAATCAATCTTGAGTTCAACAATATGCACGAGCTGTACTGCGCGGGTCACCTCTTCCAGGCTGCCGCGGCACATCACCGTGTGACCGGCTCGCGCCGCTTGCTGGACGTGGCGACCCGATTTGCGGACCTCATCTGCGACGTCTTCGGCCCGGCCGCGGGGCAGCGACACGGCGTCGACGGCCACCCGGAGATCGAGATGCCGCTGGTAGAGCTGTACCGGATCACGGGCAATCGGCGTTATTTGAGCGCGGCCCAGTATTTCATCGATGCCCGCATGGGAATGGGGCGAATCAACGGAGCTGTTTATCCCTTCAAACATTTCCGCGAGTACGACCGCCTGGAAGGCCATGCCGTCTGCGCCGTTTACCTGGCGGCCGG
>JANXMY010000087.1 GCA_025354405.1 Armatimonadota bacterium | reverse complement strand
AATGCCACCGGTATTCTTCGAGCAGCTCATCGTCCAACTTATGCTCAGTTTAGGCTACGGCGGCACAATGGCAGATGCCGGACAAACTTTAGGTAAATCCGGTGATGGCGGTGTCGATGGTGTTATCAAGCAGGATAAACTTGGGCTGGACAAAATTTATCTTCAGGCTAAACGATGGACCGAGGGAAGTGTCGGAAGTAAAGAAGTCCAAGCTTTCGTAGGCGCTTTGAGCGGTCAAGGTGCATCGAAGGGCGTCTTTATTACAACCTCATCTTTCAGCAAAGCTGCCAAAGAGTACACTAAGTTGAACCATGCGTTCAAAGTATCTCTGGTTGACGGTCTTGAATTAGCAGGCTTGATGGTAGATCACAACTTAGGAGTGGCCCTAGTCAAGCGATATGATATTAAGCGAATAGATTCCGACTTCTTTGATGAAGCCTAAAAAATGCTGAAAAGCCGAGGTAAAGCAAATGACACTGACACTCAGCCCGGAAATCGAGAAGGCATTGACGGAAGCGGCGGCCCGCCAGGGGACGACACCGGATGCGCTGGCGGAGGAGGCGTTGCGAATACGGTTTGGTATTCCCGTCGGTTCTGTCGGGCCACTAGGGGAGGAATTGAAGGCGCAGGTCAACGCGGCACAGACACCCACCCCAGAATTGTCGCCCGAGGAGAAGGAGACGCGGCGACAAGAGGCACTGGCACTCGTTCGCAGCGGCTACTTTCGAAACAAGCTCTCTTCGAGTGAGACATTCAACGCACGCAAGGCAGAGGAAAAAGCACTCGAAAAAAGGCATTGGCACAAGTGAATATTTATGTGATGGATGCGAACGCGCTTCTGGCCTCTTTACGCGGAGAGTCGGGCGCGGACATCACGGATGGGCTACTGGCAGATCCCAACGTGGAATGCATCTCTCACAGCATCAACTTATGCGAAGTCTACTACGATGGCCTCCGGGGTCAAGACCACACGGCGGCGGAAAAGGCACTGGCAGTTTTATCGGCATTAGGTTTAAAGGAGCGGTCTGATATGGACCGGGACTTCTGGCAGCTTGTCGGCCAATTGAAAGTCAGTCCCGGCAAGATTTCACTGGCGGACTGTTTCGTGCTGGCACTGGCGATCCGCACGGGCGGAACACTTGTGACCGCCGACCATGAGTTTGACGCGATTGTGCCGCTGAGCTTATGCCCAATTTTGTTTTTTCGATGAATAGATTATGCTAGGCGACAGGAACAGGTGTGACGAGTATGGCGAAGGTTGAGATTCTAGATGAGAACACGGCGAACCAGATCGCGGCGGGCGAAGTGGTGGAGCGGCCTGCTGCCGCCGTCAAGGAGCTGGTGGAGAATGCGCTGGATGCCGGAGCGCGGCAGATTCTGGTGGAGCTGGAAGAAGGCGGCAAGTATCTGATCCGGGTGACCGACGATGGCAGCGGCATGTCGCGCGAGGATGCGGTGCTGTCCTTGCAGCGGCATGCGACGTCGAAAATCCGCACGGTGGACGATCTCTTCCAGATCACGACCATGGGCTTTCGCGGGGAGGCGCTGCCGTCGATCGCGTCGGTCTCGCAGATGACTATCACCACCAAAGTCGCGGGGGACAATGAGGCCGCGGGGGTACAGATTCGCTGTGCGGGGGGACTTCTGGAAGAGGTCTCCGAAGTCGGGGCACGGACAGGGACGAGTATCACGGTCGAGAACTTGTTTTACAACGTTCCGGCGCGCCTGAAGTTTTTGAAGACGTCCTCAACGGAGCTGACGCATATCGTGGAGCTGATGCAGCGGTTCGCACTCGCCCGGCCTGAAGTCGCGTTTCGACTTATGCACGGCAGCGGGGAGGTCTTTGCAGCCCCGGGAACCGGCTCGGCGATGGATGCGTGTGTTCATGTCTTCGGGCGAGAGACAGCGCGGCACTTGGTCCCGCTGGACTACGACGGAGCGGGACTGCAGGTCACCGGCTTTATCAGTACGCCCTCCGCCCTGAAATCCAGCCGCTCGGCCCAGCATACGTTTGTGAACACCCGCCACGTGCGGAACAAGGCCGTGACCCGCGCCCTCGACGAAGCGTATAAGAGCGTCCAAACTCTGCATGGAACGCGCTACCCGGCGGCGGTGGTAATGGTGCAGATCGACCCGGCGCAGGTGGATGTCAATGTCTCGCCCACCAAGACCGAAGTGCGATTTACACGCGAAGGGGACATTTACGCGGCGGTCTACAAGGCCGTCCAGGAAGCATTGATGGCGGGTGGCCTGGTTCCAACGCTGACGCAGAAGCTATCCTCTCCCGCGCCAAGCAGCAGGCAGGAGCCGGAGGAGCACCCAGCCCTGCTCTCCGTCCCGCCCCGTCCGGCGGGCAACACGCGCCAGGAGCCGCGGGATACAACGGCGTTCCACGAGGCGGTCATCGAGCGGGCTCGCCAGCCCTTTGATGATGACCCGTTCGAGGGCACCATCTTCCAGCCTGCACCTGTGCCAGTTGCACCTGCGCCGTCTTTATCAGCCAACGGCGGCGATTATCGGCAGCATAATTTAGATTCGCTGAGGGTACTGGCACAGACACGGAATATGTATATTCTCGCCCAGACCGACACGGCACTGGTGCTGATCGACCAGCACATCGCCCATGAACGGGTTCTATACGAACAGCTTCGGGCGGGGGCGGAAGGCGGCGGAGCGGGCGTCCCGACCCAGCGGCTGATGCTGCCCTTTACGCTGGAAGTCAGCAAGCGTGAGGCACTGGTGGTCGAAAACCGGCTGGAAGACCTGCGAAGAGCTGGTTTTGATCTGGAGCCATTCGGCGGGGATTCCTTCGTCGTCCGCTCCGTGCCTGCTTCCGTCGCACAGAAGCATCTTAAGTCCCAGGGCAGTCCGGAAGAGGTTCTGCGCGAGATCATCGAGGAGCTGGTGGAGAAAACCGTCTCGCGCCGCCTGCTGCTGCCCGCCGAGGAAGTTCTGATTACCGCTTCCTGCAAGATGGCGGTCAAAGCCGGGGACCCGCTCTCCTTCGACGAAATGAACGCCCTGGTCTCAGACCTGCTGAAGTCCGAGAACCCGTATACCTGCCCGCATGGGCGCCCGATCATCATCGAGCTGCCAAACGGCGATCTGGACCGGAAGTTTGGTCGATAGGGAACACAGGAAACAGTCATGGCACTCGCGAAACAATACGAGCAGCTTGCGGAGAAGCATTGCTGTACTGAAGGCGGATACTTCGCAATCGAGCGCGTCTCCGAGGGTCATTGGGAGTATATCGACGACCAGGTTCGGTTCATGACAGGTGGGACTATGATCAGGGTGACAAATTTCGGCATTATCAAGCAATTGATTCGCTTCAGGAATATGTTCTGGTAGAGCCAGATACTCCGGCAATCAGACTTTATACCCGCCGCGAAGGCTTCTGGGAGTTTCGGGAGATAGTCGGGCTGGAAAGTACGTTCACTCTGCAATCGGTGGAAGCCACCCTGGCACTTACAGAGATCTATGCGTTGATCGAGTTTCAAACAAAACCTAACACGGAGTAATGATGATTGACAAAAATCACTTTCCAATGCAGTTCGGAACGGTCGCAATCGTCGGAGTCGGGCTGATCGGCGGGTCACTCGGCATGGCCCTGAAGACACGCCGGCTAGCGGATCGGGTGATCGGGATCGGCCGCAGCCAGGAGCGTCTGGATACAGCCGTGGCACTGGGTGCGATCGATATCGGCGTGACCGGGCTCTCCGAAGGTCTGGCGGAAGCAGATGTGATCGTGCTCTGCAGTACGGTCGGACATATTATTCAAACGCTGGCGGAGACACTGGCACTGGCAAGACCAGGAGCAGTAGTCACGGACGTGGGCAGTACAAAGGGGGCTATCGTGATGGCAGCTCGGGGAAACAGCCGCTTTGTCGGGGGCCATCCGATGGCGGGGTCGGAGCAGACGGGAGTCGAAGCGGCAACGCCCTATCTGTTCGAGGAAGCAACCTGGGCAGTCACCCCTTCCGAGGCGACGGACCCGGAGGCACTGCATACGGTGGAGATGCTGGCTCGGGAAGTGGGAGCA
>JANXMY010000061.1 GCA_025354405.1 Armatimonadota bacterium | reverse complement strand
CGCGCCGCCCTGTCACTCGGAAACACGGTTGCGCTGCCAGAGCTGTACGAAGCCACCGGAGCACGCCTGGCTTTTGACCGAGAGACACTGCGCGATCTGGCGAAGCTGGTTGCTTCGCATCTTCTGGAATAATAAAGTATGAGCAGGCCAGTCACCATCAAAGATATCGCACGCGAAGTCGGGGTCGGAAATACGACCGTCTCCGCCGTGCTGGGTCGCAGTCCATCGCGCCATGTCCGCGTCTCCGAAGCCACTCGCGCCCGTATCCTCGAGGCCGCCAGGGTCATGAAATATCGGCGAAACGGACTCGCCCGGTCGTTTCGCAATCAAAAGACCAATATTCTTGGCGTTTACACGACCCAGGGGTATCTCAGCCCAGACGTCGTATTTTCGTCGCAGATCATCGGCGGCCTGCATCGGGGATGCTACGAGCACAGCCAGGACCTGCTGCTGCATAGTATCACCAGCAGCCGCCCGGGGGCGGAGATTTATGCTGAGCTAGGAGATGGACGCGTGGACGGCCTTGTACTCTATGTTTCGCCGCAGGATCCGGTTGTCAAGCTTTTGGTGGATTCGACTCTGCCGGTGGTGGCGATTGTCGATGCCGTCGCAGGTCTGCCCAGTATTGTGGCGGACGATGTCGGCGGCTCTCGTCAGATGGCAGTCTATCTGGCGGCAAAAGGGCATCAACGAATCCTCTATATCGTGGGCCCCAGCACTTTGGTTTCTGCGAGACGGCGTCAGCAGGGATTTCAGGAAGCGGCGACCGCGCTCGGCCTGGAAGTCACGGAGTTTCAGCCTTCCGCTCACCATGAAAAGCTGACCGAAGTCGATCTGTTGTGGCTCGACCTGCCTCGAGATGAGCGGGCGACGGCAGTCGTGTGCTGGAACGACATGACTGCCTATAACCTGCTGGAGCGCTGCCGCCTGCGCGGCCTGCGCATTCCGGAAGACATTGCGGTCGCCGGTTTCGACGGTCTGCCCCTTTCCCAGCCGACTCAGTGGCGACTGACGACCCTCCGCGCGCCCTGGGTAGAAGTGGCAGAGGCGGCGATCACTCTGTTGATGCGCCTTAAAAACGGCGAAGAGATACCCCTAGAAACCATTTTACCGATCGAATTTATTGCCGGCGAGACTGCCTAAAAAGCCTACTTGACAGAATAGCGTCGACATGTTAAAATAATTAAGATGCAACGTTGCATCACCTACGATAACCCTAGGAGAGAGACTATGTTGAACCGCAAGGGCTTCACGCTTATCGAACTGCTCGTCGTGATCGCTATCATCGCGATCCTCGCCGCTATTTTATTCCCCGTCTTCCAGAAAGTACGAGAGAATGCACGCCGTGCCTCCTGCCAGTCCAATGAAAAACAAATCGGGCTTGCTCTTATCATGTATACCCAGGATGCGGATGAGAAATTCCCGCAAGGTCTGGTAAATACCGCGGCACCGTCGTCGGCAATTTACGAAAACTGCCACGGTGCGGGTGTCGGCTGGGGCGGTACGGTCGTCCCTTTCACTAAAAGCAATCAGCTGTTCAAATGTCCAGATGACAGTTCTGTGGGAGCTATCGGCTGCTCCTATGCACTCAATATGTACCTGCCTGGGCGAAGCTTGACGATTTTGGCAGCACCCGCTTCCACCGTCATGTGCTACGAAGTCACCGGTGACACGGCTCATATCGACACGGTGGATGAAATGACCAGCCATGGGGTGACAAATTGGACCGCTTCTGCTGTTGGCGATGCATATCCTGACCCGTTTTACGGAACGAACGATCTCATCAGCGGTATCAACTGCCCCGGTGGCGGTTATGGCAATTGCACAGTTTCCTCCTTTCAATCAGCCCGCCCGGCGACTGGCGGCATGTATTCACGGCACGACTTGCAGCCAACCTATCTGGCCGGCTCCGCGAATTATCTGTTAGCTGACGGACACGTGAAATATTTACGTGTACCCTCTGTTTCCAGCGGGCAAGGATCTGTTTACACGAATAATTTGGGCAAATTCGCGGCGACAATCAATCCACTTTAGTTAAAATGGTGTTTATCCCGCGTATTACAGGCTAAAGACGGGGGCAAATCTACCGATAATAAAGCTGTTGAACCCGCCAATCGCTGCTCGACAAAGGCTAACTCGTGGAAACACGGGGGCGCAAAGCCCAGGGCCTAACCCCGGCGGCTCAAACCGCCGTGCATGGCAGCCTCGCTTCCGAAGGTGCGACAGCATGCCTATAGACCGCTGAGAGTTTTTCAGACCAAGCGCCCGACCTTTTTCTAGAAAGGGTCGGGCGTTTTGGCGTTCAGCCCTAGAGGCTTCCTCCCCGCTTGCCTATAATAAGAACATGAAAGTCATCCGGCACGCACGCCATGCCGACAAAATCATGCGAATAGAGGGGACACTTGCCGTTGCAGGTGTCGGCGGAGGGGTACTGCTGTGGGCAATCGCCGGGCACTTCGGAGGGTACGGCCTGGCTGCCGCCGCATTTCTCAGCCTCGCCGGGATCCAATCCGGGATCCGTGCTCTGCGCAACTACAACCGTTACCAGCGCGGGGCCGAGGGTGAGGACACCGTGCTCTCCACCCTGCGCTCCCTGCCGGACAGCTATATCGCCGTCACCAATTTCGTGGTTCCCGGGACACGTCAGGGCGACTCGGATCTTCTGATCCTCGGGCCTGCAGGAATTCTCGTAGTGGAGGTCAAATCGTATTCCGGCCGCTATGGCTGCCACGGGGACGCCTGGTTTGTCGCTCAGCCAGACGGGTCGCGGCAGCCTCTCCGTTCCAGTGTTTCGCGTCAGCTGAAGCGGAACCGCAAATCCATTGCCCATTACCTCGTGGAATGCGAAGCCGCAGTCCCGGTGCAGGCCGTCGCCGTCTTCCGCTCCGGCGTGTCGCTGGATCTGACTCAGCCCACCGTGCCGGTGCTAACCCAGGATAGTCTTCGGGGCTATATCCTCCATCTGCCCCCCGCTCCCCGCACGGCCCTCGCATCAGAGATCGAGCCATTGTTTGCTCCGTTTACGCCGGTGCGCGGCCTGCGGATACCCGTGCTGTCGCGGTAGCTGTAGCTACTTCGGCGGCCGAGGTGCGCCCATCAACAGCTTGCCCATCGTCGGTTCACCAACCGTCGGCATGCCCGCGGTCGGCCCTGATACATCACCCATCGTTGACAGCGGCTTGGACGGCATTATCATCCTGCCCAGCATCGCTGTCGGCCGCACCGGCTTAACGCAAAGCGGCTCCGGGTGTGCCTTCACGACTGGAACCAGAGTTTTTGCCGCTTTCGTGACGGCACTCGCCCCGCGCACAAGGCCCACTCCACAGGAAAGCAGCACGGCGGCGGCGTACGAAAACTTCTTGACCCGGCGATAGCACACGGCCTGCAGCCCGACCGGGCAGTCCTGGGTCAGCATCGTACCGTCGGCCCGGGTATAGAAGCGCACGCACAGGCGGCCTTCATGCTCCTCCACCACCCGCTGCGCATCGTCGCGGGTCATCTCCGAAAGATTGTAAACATTCTTGCGGCACTGGCCGCAGAAACGAGCCTGATCCGTGCCGGTCATTGATTCCCAATCCGCAGTGCAAGGGGAAGCGATTTTTATCTGGTCGAGCTGTATCATAGTTTTGTCTCCTGTAATGAGTAAGACCCGAATGAGGCGTGAGGCTTCAATTGCGCCTCTGCAATTTTCCGTGCTCTCACGCATAGTTAAAAACGGCTTTGTTGCATAAATACTCCCCGCCCTGAACGGCGGGGCTGTAAAAGTGCAGCTCCCCGCCTGCGCGGGCACAAACTGTGTCTGATTTCTTCGCCCGCGCAGGTGGGGGATTGCTCTGCTAAAGCCCTGGGGTTTAGCCCAGGGGCATTTATGCAACAAAGCCCTTAAAAACTACTCGTTGTGCTCGCTCTGCCATCCTGGCACCATCCTCCCGCGAGGTACAATATCCCTATGCTGTCCACCTATGACGATCTCAGCCCCGCCGCACTCGCCCCTCTTGGGTTTGACGACCCGGCGGCGGCCTGCCGCGCCCTGTTGGGCATGGCGGGAAACGGGGTGCCGGATGAGGCATACAATGCGTTTCTCGCCGTGATCTCCCCAGCACTCGAAGGCAGTGCGGACCCGGACCGGGCAGTTGCCAATCTGGCACGCTGGGCGGGGGCGGTCGGCAGCCGGACATCGGCCTATGGGCTGCTGGCGGATCAGCCGGTCGTCGCCGAGATGCTGCTGACAATCTTTGCCGCTTCCCAGTTTTTCGCCGAGCTTCTGATCCGCACCCCGGAATACCTTGAAGTGCTGACGAACCCCGCCATCCGCAACCGGGGACGCGGCAGCGTCGCGCTGTGGGCAGACCTCTCCCGGCGGGTCAGCATCGCCAAAACGCCCAACGCGAAACGCGATGCGCTGCGCCGCTTCAAACCTCCGGAAGTGCTGCGGATCGGCCTGCGCGACCTGCTCGGCTTTGCCTCGATGCCGGAGACCGCCCGCGCCATCAGCGACTTTGCGGATGTCTGCGTTCGCATGGCCCTGCAAATCTGCGCCGAGGAGCGCGGGCTGAACTCACCTCCCTTCGCCGTGTTTGCCCTGGGCAAGCTGGGGGGCCAGGAGCTGAACTATGCATCCGACATTGACCTGATCTTCGTGCATGGCGATGAAATGGCCGCCGCCGAGGCTGTCAGGCTGGCGGAGGGGGTGCGAGACGCTCTGGCGAAGGCCACCGACGCCGGGTTTGTCTTTCGCGTGGACCTGCGGCTGCGGCCCGAGGGCCGGTTCGGGCCCATTTCGCGCTCCCTGGAGGCGTGCCGGGCCTATTACGAGTCCTGGGCGGAACCCTGGGAGCGGCAGGCCCTGCTCAAAGCACGGTTTGTGGCGGGCAGCCCAGAAGTTGGGTCGGAGTTCGCACGGATGGCGGAAGCATTTGTCTATCCCGGTCGGGTCGAAGAGAGTTTTGTCGAAAGTATTCGCGGCAATAAGCGGCGTCTCGAAGAAAAAATTGCCCGCGCCGGGGACGCGGAAGTGAATGTCAAAGAGGGGGTCGGCGGTATTCGGGACATCGAATTCACCGCCCAGCTCATGCAGCTGGTCGTTGGCGGTGCGAAGCCCCACCTGCGGACCGGCAACACTTTAGAAGCGCTCTCGGCTTTGACAGCCGAAGGCCTGCTGACAGGCGAGGAGCACGAGCTATTTCGAGAGTCCTATGAGTTTCTGCGGGATGTCGAGCACCGTTTGCAGCTGCGCGACGAGCTGCCGATTCGAAGCATTCCACGCGACGCAGGAGAGCTTCGCAAATTCGGACTTCGGCTGGGCTACCCGAACGGGGAAGCATTTCGGACGGACTACCGGCGGCATACGGCGCGGGTACATACCCTCTTCGAACGACTCTTTTATGGGCAGGCCGATGCCCCGAGTTCCGTGCAGGACTCCCCTCTTGCCGCCTGGGCACTGGCCCCGGAGGATCCCCTTCTGCAAGCTGCGCTGCGGGAAGCCCTGGAGGGTTATGGCTTCGCGCAGCCCGATACGGCGTGTGACTCCCTGCGCCGCAGCCTTGTCGGCTCAGAGTATGGCGCGATCATGCTGGATGCGCGGGTCCTCTTCGCCGCCCTGCTGCCCGCCCTCGTACAGGCAGCCGCAGGCACCACGGACCCTGACGCCGCCCTGCGCGGGCTGGACGGCCTAGCGATCGCAGTCCCCTCCCACGCCGCCCTGTACCTGACCCTCACCGAAAACCCCGCCCTGCTGCCGCGCCTCTCCCAGCTGGCCGCGTCCAGCCCACCACTCTGGCAGACACTTCTCACCCATTTAGAGCTGCTGGACTTGATTGTCGACGCCGAGTCCATCGATACCCCGCCAACCCTTTCCATCCAGGCGACACTTCCGATGCTGGCAGCCCAGGCCAGGCGTGCACGGCTCCAGACCGGGGCTCGGGATTTATGGGAGCTGGCTGGAACAGAGGAGGTCATGGCCGAAGTGAGCGCGGCGGCGGAAGCAACCCTGGAGAGTGCCCTGGAGATCGCTCGACGGGAGCTGAATTTCACCGGCCGTTTTGCAGTCATCGGCCTCGGCAAGCTGGGAGGCAGGGAGCTGGGCTATGGCTCAGATTTCGATGTGCTCTACGCCGCGGACACCGAGCATCTGACCGAGGCAACCCGCCTGGCGGAGCGAGTTCAGAAGCTGCTGCGGACCGATCTGGCCCGCTTTGGCCTTTCGTTCGAAATGGATGCCCGCCTTCGGCCCGACGGGCGCAAGGGCCAGCTGGTGCTTGATATCAATTCTTACCGGGCCTACTACCGGCACTCAGCTGCCACCTGGGAGCGTCACGCCCTGCTCAAGGCCCGCCCGGTCGCCGGGGACGCTGCACTGGGCCAAGAGTTTGTGGCCCTGGTCGAAACAGTGGTCTACGGTTCGCCACTCACCGCCCCCCAGAGCGAGGAAATTCGGGAGATGAAGCGACGGATCGAGACCGAGCGTCTTTCTGATCCGAACGATTTGAAGTTAGGCTCCGGCGGCCTTTCTGATATCGAATGGACCGCTCAGCTTTTGCAGCTTCGCCATGGCCCAGATCATCCACGCCTTCGAGCGCCAAATACACTGGAGGCCCTGCGCCGCCTGCGCGATGACGTTTTTCTCACGCAGGCAGACTGGGAGACGCTCTCAACGGCGTACAGCCAATTGATCGCCGCTCGGAATCACCAGTATCTCAGAACGGGGATTGCGTCGAATATTGCCCCGACCCAATCGGATGCTTTGCTTGCCTTAAGGGGGGCGGTCCGGGAGATCTGTGTGCGGATGTTTTACGCGCATGAGGGCGAGGGCGAGGGCGAGTGGTTGAAAACCACTCGCTAGGTGAAGCACCCTCCGGGTGGAGGAGTCCGAATCCGACGTCCGAAGGACGCTTTACCTAGCGAGTGACTTTCAGTCACTCGCAGCGAGCCGCAGAGGCGAGACGAGAAACCGAGAGACAACAAGAGTGGTTTGTAACCACTCGAACATCTTCCAGACAGTGAAAGATTGAGTTGTGTCGATGGCACCACCGCTGCGCCTGAGAAATTATTCATAACTCAGGGAGGCTCCCGGGTACAACTGCCGGGTACAATAGGAGCAGTATGCCAACTTCAGTACCCAACAATTCAACAAATGGTAAGTCCCTGCAGCAAGCCGAGGCGACGTTTCTCCCACCACCCCATAAGTATGACAGCGCTTTAGGGCGCCTAAGACATCTGCTCTTCGGTCGGGCCCTGCCGACTTCGGGCGGAGGACATGGGAAACTGCCGGTCTTTCTCGCCCTGCCGATCTTCTCGTCCGACACGCTCTCCTCCAATGCCTATGCGACGGAAGCCATTCTCGGCGTCCTTCTTTTGACGGCTGCGACGACGAGTGCACTGCATTTCCTGATTCCCATCGCCATCGGGATTTCCTTGCTGATGGCAACCGTCGTCGCTTCGTATCGGCAGATCATCTACGCTTACCCAGATGGGGGGGGAGCCTACCCGGTGACGCGGGATAGCCTTGGGGTCGTTCCCGCGTTGGTCGCTGCGGCCTCTTTGATGGTTGACTATGTGCTGACGGTCGCGACCTCTGTGGCTTCGGGAGTTGCGGCCATCATCACGGCCGCGCCCAGCCTTCAGCCGCATCTGGTGATGATGTGCTATGTCGGCATCTTGTTCATTATGTTTCTGAACCTGCGCGGCGTTAAAGAGGCCGGGTGGACCTTTGCGGGACCGGCCTACCTATTTATCGCCTCCATCCTGGCGACAATCGTCGCCGGACTATTCGGCATGGCATTTCACACGGCACATATGAGTGCCGCCGTGGCGCAGGGAACCGAGTATCAGCAGCACGCCGTTTCCATGAACGCCGCCATCCATGGGGTCCAGGCCGTGGGTTTATATGCGCTTTTGCGGGCGTTTTCCATGGGATGCACCGCATTGACTGGCGTTGAGGCAATTTCCAATACGACGCCTCTCTTTGCCGAGCCCCACGCCTCGAATGCGGCAAAGACAACGATGATCATGGGCGTGCTCGCCGTCATCATGTTTCTGGGGCTTTCGTATCTGACAGTGAAGTTCGGTATCAACGGCCAGTTTTTGGATCAAAGCAAATCTAACTATCAGAGCGTTGTCGGACAGGTCGCCAACACAGCCTGGCCACCGGCATTGCACTGGATGTTTTATGTCGTGCAGTACTCCACTGCGGCGATTCTTATCATCGCGGCAAACGCGGCTTTTGCCGGGTTCCCGCAGCTAACTTCCATGCTGGCAAAGGATAATTTCCTGCCCCGGCAGCTTGCAAATATCGGAGACAGGCTCTCCTATGCAAACGGAATCGTGCTGCTCTGCATCGCCGCCTGTGCACTGATCTGGGTCTTTCACGGCATCGTCGATGCGCTGCTCTCACTCTATGCCATCGGAGTTTTCACCAGTTTCACGCTGGCACAGATTGGCATGGTGCGCCGCTGGTGGCGGCAAAGGAATCCTGGATGGCAGGTCAGCCTCGCCGTCAATGCCCTGGGAGCACTCGCTACGGGAGCCGTGACGATTATTATCGGTGTCTCGAAGTTCGCCGACGGCGACATCATCAGTCCTTACTTTCACTTCGGCAAATACGAGCCGCATTACGGTGCCTGGCTGGTCATCGTGCTTGTTCCCGTGATGGTGATCATGTTCTTACGCATACACCGCCATTACGGGGAGCTGACACAGGAGCTGGCACTGGAGCGGCTGGAAGTGGTGATCCCCCGCCATAACACGGTGCTGGTGCTGGTCTCGCGTGTGCACCGCGGCATTGTCGAGGCGCTGAATTATGCGCGGCTGACCAGCGACGATGTTCGGGCAGTCTACATTGAGACCGATCCCGGCAAGACCGCCGCCATGAAAGAGTCGTGGAATGCTCATGTTTCAGATATCCCCCTGGTCATCATGGAGTCTCCCTACCGCTCGCTGGTCGGCCCGCTGCTACGCTATATCGACGCCGTTCAGAAGGAGCGCAGCGATGACGTGGTCACGGTCATCCTGCCAGAGCTGGTCTCGCGTAAGCTGTGGCATACTTTGCTGCATAATCAGGCCGGCCCACTGCTGAAGCTGGCCCTGCTCAATCGCCGGGATGTTATCGTCACCAATGTTCGCTATTTCTTGGAACATTGATGCGGGAGGATACGCTTTAGACGTTTTCTTAATACTGCTTTAACAGTGATGTGCTATGATAGTTCGACATGATAAATTCACAAAGACTTTTCACAAGAAAGCCGTGAATTCGGGCAGCTTGGCATAAATTATGCAGTACACAATGATGGGATACACCCCTAGTTTGAGGAAACTTTTATGAGTACCCGCGTTGCGAACCAAACATCTCCGCAGACGGCCGAACGATACTCACCGATTCTCGCGGAGAGTTCCTCGGCTGACCTTGCCCTGCGGCGCTTTTTAGATATCCTAGTCTCAAGCCTTGCCCTGCTGCTGCTGCTGCCGTTTCTGGCATTGCTGGCACTAGTGATCCGGCTGGACAGCCCCGGCCCGGTGCTGTTCACCCAGCGGCGTGTTGGCAAAGACGGCAAAGAGTTTGCTTTTTTCAAGTTCCGCTCCATGTACGCCGATGCCGAAAAGCGTCTGGACACTGTGCTTTCCACCAACGAGCGCACGGGCCCGGTCTTTAAAATGCGGCATGACCCGCGGATTACCCGGGTCGGCCACTGGCTCCGGCATTCGTCACTCGACGAAGTTCCGCAGATCCTGAATATCCTGCGCGGCGAGATGTCTCTAGTCGGGCCGCGCCCGGCCCTCCCCCGCGAAGTCGCCCTTTACACCCCAATCCAGTGTCACCGCCTCTGTGTCACCCCCGGCCTGACCGGGCTGTGGCAGATCTCAGGCCGCGCGGACCTGTCCTTCGACGAGTCCATCGCGCTCGACCTCGAGTACATCGCCCGCTGCTCGTTCGCCCTCAACTGCGTGATTCTGCTCCGCACCGTGCCTGCGGTGCTGACGGGGCGCGGGGCGTACTGAGCCTCCACTAAAGTAGGGGCGGGGCTTGCCCCCACCCTCTCCCCTCTAAACTTTTTGCCAACGATTTGGAAGAAAACACAAGAAGAGCAAGATCGAAGAAGGCGGGGGCAAGCCCCGCCCCTACACAGCAATTCTGACTATATTTCCAATGCCGCATTGTGATGCTCCGCGAACCAATCAAGCAGGGCATCCCTCTCCCGGTTAGACGCCCAGACACCCGTCTGACCATTCCCGAAAAAACGCCCATAATTGACTGTATTCACGCATCACAGTGCGACTACAGCAGATTCTTCTTCACCACCGTCCCCGTCGGCGAGTCCCCTACCGTGTAGCCGAACGCCTCGATTTCGGCGCGGAGGGTGTCGGAGCGGGGGAAGTCTTTGGACTTGCGGGCGTCGTCGCGCTGCTGTTTGAGCTGGACGATCTCGGCGGGCAGATCATCCGCGTCGGCGGGGGTGGCGACGGCGGCGCGGGACCGGGTCTCGATGTCTAGACCCAGAACGGAGTCGAACTCACGCCAGAGACGGTAAGATTTGGCTTCGTGCAGGGCGGCGACGGCGCGGGGCAGGTTCAGGTCATCGGAAATGGCGTCGAAAACAGTCTGGCGTGCCCGGGCGTACTCCTCCTCGGACAGATCGTCGTTCTCGCCGATCCGCGATTTCAGCTCGTAGATTTTGCCGAGTGCTTTCGTGGCGGCGTTCAGCGACTCCCAGGTCTCGACATTAAACGCCAGCTCAGACCGATAATGGGCCGTCAGGCACAGATACCGGTAGGCAAGCGGATCGTAGCCCCGGTCAATGAGACGCTGAACGGTGAGGAAATTGTCGCCCGACTTGGACATCTTCCCCCCACCCGCTTCGGCATGGGGCGACACGACGTTCAAAAACGCCCCATGAACCCAGAAACGGGCGAAGGGATGGCCGGTCGCGCATTCGCTCTGGGCGATCTCGTTCGTATTATGCACGGGAATATGGTCGATGCCGCCGCAGTGGATGTCTAAAGTTTCGCCCAGATACTCCATCGCCATCGCGGAGCACTCGATATGCCAGCCGGGGTAGCCTTCGCCCCAGGGGGAGGGCCACTTCATGATATGGGTCGGCTTGTTGGTGAACCACAGGATAAAGTCGGCGGGATGCTTTTTGCCGGCATCGATGTTAACGTCTTCGCGTGCCCCGGCCATCTGCGCGGCGAGATTTAACCCGGCCAGCTTGCCGTAGTCGGCGTCCCGGCCCGTATCGAAGTAAATGCCTTCCTCGGTCTCGTAGGTGTAGCCTTCGGCCTCAAGCCGCTGGATCAAGGCGATCATGCCCGCGACATGCTCGGTCGCGCGCGGGGCAACGTTGGGGCGGATGATGTTCAGGCGGGCACAGTCGACAAAAAAAGCATCTTCGTAGAACCGGGCCAGCTCCCAGGGCGACTTCTGCTCGCGCTGGGCCGCCTTCTGCATCTTGTCCTCACCGGCGTCGGAGTCCGATGTCATATGGCCGACATCCGTGATATTCATCACGTGCTCGACTCCCCACCCGTGCAGGATCAAAGCCCGGTGCAGGAGGTCTTCGAAGATGTAGGTCCGGAGGTTGCCAATATGGGCGTAGTTGTAAACCGTCGGGCCGCAGCAATAGAGCCGCACGACTTTTCCATCGGCGGGCGTAAACTCTTCTTTTTGACGCGTGAGCGTATTCTGTAAAACCAGGGGTGTCATGCCGATAGTATAGCATATGGTACACTGTTCTTTGGAGAACCAACCACTAAATGAACTTTCTTAAGCCCATTTCCGCGCTGGTTATCCTCAGTGCCCTCGGCTTTTCACTGACCACCTCGGCACAAGCGGACCAAAGGCATCCGACGACTGCGCTGCGTTACAAATGGACGATGGGGCAAACCCTGCGCTACCTTGTCCAGCAGGACCCGTACTTTGCCGATCCCGCGAGCGCAATTGAGACGACGGATTTAAGTGCTCCCTATCGGCCGCCCTCTGTGCTGCGGCTGACGGAGCAGGTGCTGGCAGTCGGGGGAGACGGCACGGCCACGCTGCGGCTGTCTCTCGCGCCCGAGCCAGGATTTGAGGAAGAAGGGCGGCCGCCACGGGTAGCGCAGGTCGTAGCAGTGACCGCATTGGGCCAGGTGCTTTCGGGAGATTCCGGGCCAGTCCCACCGGAGCTGCTGTCGGCGGTATTTCGGCTGCCCGAGGCAGTTCCATTCGCAAAGGGTGCTTTCGTGATACTGACGCAGGACGATCCCCCCTGCGAAACGAAAAGCACTTCCCCAAGTCATGATGGCTTGCTGCAGCAAACCACGCAGAGCCGCCGCTGTGACCGGGCCGTTTTTGGCATCGGAAGCGGCATCCTTTTACGCCGCCGGATCAATATCACGGGGTCTCTCTCGCTGGTAATGATCCGTCCGAGGCAGCGCGGTGCGGCAGACTTTGGCCGCGTCGTCCCCAACCTGCCCATTTCCCAGACGCTGACCATTGAGCTGGAGCCGTATGTCGGCCCTCCTTTACTCGCTTCAGCTGCGCGACAATCAAAAAGCTGAAGATAACCAGCAGGGACCAGGAACTCATTTTTGCCAGATGGACCAGCTGCCACCCTCCATGCTGGTTCGGATACTGCCAGGCCCCAAAGAACGTCGCGATGTTTTCCGCGATCCACAAGAGAAAACCGAGCAGCAGAAACGCCGCGGGTATAGACAGGGCGTAGGGCGTCCCGCAGACGGCAAAATGGGCCTGGGTGCGCCGGAACAAGAGGAGAATCAACAGGGCCAGCCGGAGAGGATCACCTGCAGCCTGCGCCAGGTCTGACAGAGATAGCAGGCGACACTCGCATACATAAAGCCGCTATACAGCGGCACCCCGGCGATCTTGCTCCAGGCAGCCTCCGGATAGGCCCAGGAGTGCAGGCCGGGGACGATGAACAGCTTCGTTACGGCAAACGTAAGAAACAGCAGGATTGGGAACAGGCAGGTAGTGCCGACTGCTACGCAAAGTGCCCGAGATGTGTCAGGATAAGTTTCATCGACTGCGCGTTCCAAGAAGCCGGAGGGACAGCAAGATGAGCGCGGGCATGACGACCAGCACCGGGAACCAGACCGGCCCAAACCAGGCGAATGGCAGCAAAAAATAAATATCCGCGGCGGTCAGTGTCAGCGGGAAATCGGTCCAGAGTTTGAGAAACAGGTAATAGGTCTCATCCCAGAGCGCAAAGGTGTAGAGAAAAATGCCCAGACGCTCTCGACCGGTGCGACCGGCAGCGCAGGCCGGACCGATCAGCAGCAGGAGCGTCGCAACCTCGCGCGTCTGCTCAGTCTGGCAGACGCCCAGCCGGGTCATCTCCGCAATAATCGAGGGACCGTTCCAGGCCAGATGCCGGGCGGCCCAGACCTGCTGGTAATCCAAACCCGGAGCCATTCCGCAGAGCCTGCGGATGTACACCACAACCAGAGCTTCACAATAGCCAAATGCGGCAGCGAACACTGTCCACCAGAAGAGTCTTTTCAGCATAGTTTCTATTGTACCATAAAGTACTTTGTAAATTAAAGTATTTTCATATCTTTGCCTTTCATGATACAATATACTTAATGAGCAGTGAAGATAATTCAAGAGATAAAGTGCGGCAGCGACGAGTAGATCGGCTGGAAAAGCGGTGGTGGGTGCGAAAGGCAGTCAATCTGTTTATTGTCTGGCACCTTTTTTGCCTCGCCATTTGGCTGCTGCCGGATCACAGCAGCAGCCCCAGCCCGATCATCGAAGGCAGTCTCGGGGCCGTGCGGCCTTATATGACGTTCACGGGGTTTGCGCAGAGCTGGAGTATGTTTTCGCCGGAACCGGATAAGCTGGATGTCACCCTGGAAGCGGAGGTCTCCCACGCGAACGGGCATATCGATCACTGGTTTTTCCCGAGAATGGCCCATATGGGCTATGTTCGCCGTTACCAGGAAGAACGCTGGCGCAAATTGGTGGAGAACGCCACGCATGGCAGCAACCCCGGCCTCTGGCCGCCGCTCGCCCGCTATGCCGCCCGGGTCAATAACTACGACGCGCAGAACCCGCCCGTCAGTGTCAAACTCATCTCCCATTCCCGCCTGATTCCGCCGCTGGGCGAGTCGATGCCGCCCTACACCGCCGTGCCGCTGCAAACCGGGCATGGGCCGTCCATCACGCCGATTCGCCCGGAGGACCTGCGATGAAACTGCTCCGACGTGATTGGAATGAATTCTGGTTCCAGCCGATCTCCTCCATTCCACTGGGAATGTTCCGAGTGGTGTTCGGCCTGCTGGTTCTGGCCTACGGACTGCTGCTGCTGCCGGAGCGATTTATCTGGTTCAGCAATCGGGGCGTGCTGAACCTTGCAGACTCCCTTGCCTATAATGGAGTAAGTGCGTGGTCGATACATCTGGACCTGCTGGCGTTTCGCGGTGCGGATCACTGGCTGACCGCATTTTTCGCGGTGTTTCTCCTGGCCGGCCTTTTTCTCACACTGGGCTTGTGGACACGCACCAGTGCGGTGATCGTCTGCCTGTGTATCAACACCCTGCACAGCCGCAACGGTGCGATCCACAACAGCGGCGACACGGTGATGATGGTCTTCTCAGCCTACCTGGTCTTGTCGTCCGCCGGCGCGGCCTGTTCGCTGGACCGGCTCTGGCGTATCTTCAAAGGCCGCGAAAATGATGAGCCCCCGCACACCGCTCCCTGGGCACAGCGGCTGATGCAGCTTCAGGTCGCAATCGTTTACCTGGGAGCATCCCTCAGCAAAACGGGCGGCGAAAAATGGGTCAATGGAACAGCGGCCTATTACCCGCTGCACCTGCCGGAGTCGGCGAGATTCCCGACCCCAGGCTCGGAGCTGCTCTGGGTGATCAATCTGGTCACCTGGGGGACCATTGCGATGGAGCTGGCCCTGGCGACGCTGATCTGGGTGCCACGCCTGCGCCTGTACGTCATTCTCGGTGGCATTCTCCTGCATCTGGGGATCGAATACAGCCTGAACATCCCCCTGTTTTCGTTCATGATGATCGCTTCCTATATGACGTTTCTGACCGCCGCAGACTACGCAAACTTTTTGGCCTGGGCCAAACGTCCCCTGCGCCTGACGCCGTTCCGGGTGATCTATGACGGCGAATGCGACTTCTGCAAATCGGCGCTGCTGGCCGTGCATTTTCTGGACGTGTTCCGGCAGCTCACTTTCGTCAATTCCCACGACACCGCCGCCCGGGAAGCCGCTGGGGTGAACTTCGAGCTTGCCGAGCAGGCTGCCATCGCCGTCGATCCGCAAAGTCGGCAATTTGCCGGATACGATGCCTTCCGGGTCATCGCCTGGCAGCTTCCCGCCACTACACTGATCGCCCCGCTGCTGTATGTCCCGCCGATCCCCCAGATTGGCCGCCGGGTCTACGCCTGGGTCAAAGACAATCGGGGCCGCCTGCCCGTCGCTCCGCGCTATGCTGCCCAAACACCTGTCGAAGAGCGAGAGACTACAAACGTCTAAGGAGATTGCCCATGCCGACCCCCAAACCGAAACGCCAGATGGCGCGCGGATCCTGTACACTTTGCGGCAAAGAGTTCAGCAAAAATAAGATCGCCGCGCATCTGGATCAATGCTGGACGGAGCTAACAGCGAAAGAAAAGCACGACGGACGCGCCCTCGCGCCCACGCGTTTCTTCCGCCTCTTGATCGAGGGCCGCGAGGAGCCGAAATACTGGCTGCACCTCGATGTCCGTGCCGATGCCACGCTGGAAGACCTGGACGACTTCCTCCGCCGCTTCTGGCTGGAATGCTGCGGCCATTTGAGTGCGTTTACTATCAGCGAGACGCGCTACCGGTGGGAGCCGCCCGGCGGCTTCGACGGCGACGATTTCTTCGACAGCCTGGACGATGGGTTCGGAATGCCGCGCGAGGTGCGCATGGACATCACCCTCGCCGAGACGCTCTCCCCCGGCCTTCACTTCGAGTACGAATACGACTTCGGCGACACGACGGAGCTGAAGCTGCAAGTCCTTTCGGAGCATGAGGAGCCGACACGTCGTAAAAACCTGCTCGTCCTTGCCCGTAATGAGCCGCTCGTCAGCCCCTGCCTGGAATGCGGTCAGCCCGCCGATTGGATCGGGACGTACGGGGATTCCTACGAGACGCGAACGATCTGCGATGCCTGCACCGAGAAAAAAGGCTTCGGCGACGCCCAGCTCCTGCCTCTGGTCAACTCCCCGCGCACGGGCGTCTGTGCGTACACGGGGGTTTTGGAAGATTAGGATGGG
>JANXMY010000059.1 GCA_025354405.1 Armatimonadota bacterium | reverse complement strand
CCCCTTGATCTCTGTGTCAGTGATCAAGGGGGAGTCAAAGAAATAACGGCAAAGCTACACGACAGCCCGATTGGAAGCCTGTGTCTTTGGTAAAGCGATTATCCCCAACGTAGACAGAGGATCCGCAAGTCCCTTCTTTGTCCGCCCTGCGGACACTTGCACTTCTAAAGACCCGGATTTCCAATCCGGGGAACTCTTTCACCGGCATAAATGTCGGCCTCGATTGCATCTCTGCGCCCACACGCCTATACGCCTAGATTGCGCCCATACGCCTATACGCCTAGATTGCGCCCATACGCCTATACGCCTAGATTGCGCCCATACGCCTATACGCCTCGATTGCGCCCATACGCCTATACGCCTCGATTGCGCCTATACGCTTATCGGCCTCGGTTGCATCTCTGCACCCACACGCATAGCTGCCCCCCTATCATTCCCCCCGCCCGAGCAGCCCTCGCAACCGACGCGTATTCAGCACCACGCTCAAGCTGCTGACCAGCATCGCGGCGGCGGCGAAGATGGGGTTGCGGATGACGCCCACTACCGCCAGTGGGATGCAGACGGCATTGTAAAGGCAGGCCCAAAAGAGATTCTGGCGAATGACGTCGGCCGTCTGGCGGGCCAGTGTGAAGAGGTCGGCAAGACGTCCGAGGTCGTCACCAATAAGGGTGATGTCGGCGGCGCGGCGGGCAATCTCCGTGCCGGAGCCGAAGGCGATGCCGATATCCGCCTGGGCCAGCGCCGGGGCATCGTTGATGCCGTCCCCGGCGAGGGCGACGACGGCGTTCCCGGCCTGCACTTCGCGGACACGGGCCACTTTATCGGTCGGCAGCATCTGGGCGGTGGACTTCTCAATGCCGACCGCGCGGGCGATGGCTTCGGTCGTCGCCTTCGCATCGCCGCTGACCACTTCCAGAGACAGCCCGCAGCGGATCAGCTCCTGGACGGCAGCGGCGGCACCGGGCCGCAGGGCATCACCGAGGGTGATTAAGCCGCGAACCTGCCCCGTCTTCCCGTAGAAAAGGGTCGTCTGGGCCGACAGCTCGGCGGTTTGAGCGGCCACTTCGAGCGCAGCCGGGATGGCGGCATCCAAATCGGCGCAAAGGGCGCGGTTGCCAATAAACCAGTGTTCGCCCTGAATATTGCCCGTCACGCCCTGCCCGTCATGACGGGTGAAAGCCAGGACTTCGGGAAAGGAAGTCAAGCCCAAAGCGCGGGCATGGGCAACCAAAGCGCGGGCCAGAGGGTGCTCGGACGGCTCTTCCAAGGCGGCGAGCGCGATCAAGTCGGCCTCGGAGCCGCGGAATTCACGCACCGCAAAGCGGCCTTCTGTGAGCGTGCCGGTCTTGTCTAGCAGCAGGTGCCTGGCGCGGGGCAGGAGTTGAAGGACATCTGTATTGCCAATGAGTATGCCCCGAGCCGCCGCCGCACCGACACCCGATGTGACAGCCAGCGGAGTGGCTAACCCGAGTGCACAGGGGCAGGCGATGACCAGCACCGTCACGGCCCGGACCAGGGCATCGGCGGGAGTACGGCCCATCAGCAGCAGGATCAGCCCAGTCAGCAAAGAGAGGGTGATCATGGCCGGGACGAAGCGGCGGGAGATCTTATCTGCCCACTGCTCGACTGGCGACTTGGCGGCAAGGGCGGCTTCCACGAGTGAGATCATCTGGGCCAGGGTCGTCTCCGAGCCGGTGCGCGTCACTTCCACCGTGAGCGGCGCGTCGGTCGCAACCGTACCGCCGACAACTTCTTCTCCGGCCTTTTTCGCAACGGGCCGAGCCTCGCCGGAGAGCAGGCTTTCGTCGACTAGAGCCGCACCGCCAATAATTCGGCCATCGCACGGGATCCGTTCGCCGGGCCGGACCAGCACGATATCGCCTGTGCCCAGCTTGCCGATCGCCACCAGCACTTCGCGCCCATCGGGCGTTTTAACTACGGCCTTCTTTGGGAGCAGGCCGTAGAGCAGGGCGATTGCGCCCGTTGCATCCTGCCGTGCCCCGGACTCGATATGCTTGCCGATCAAAACCAGTGCGACGAGCATATCTGCCGTGTCAAAGTAGACATGCACGCCGCCATTTGCCAGCACCCAGAGACTGTAGAGAAACGAGACCCCCACCCCCAGCGTGATCAGCGTCTCCATCACCGCCACGCCCTGCCGAGCCGCCGCCCAGGCGCGGGTAAAGATCGGCCATCCAGCGATCATCACCGGCAGGGAAAGCAGCATCTCCGCGCGAGGAAGCCAGCGCATGGCGTCCGCCGTCAGCCCCTGCTTCTGAAAGAAGTCAGCGTAGAATGGCAGCTGGAACATACCTGCATTAATGGCGAAGATAATCGCAACTACGGCCCGCGTAAACAGTGCTCGCCGCGCTAACGCCTGCGGGCTGTCAGATTTACCCCCCTCCCCCGTGTAAGCCTCCGCCGTGTAGCCCAAACGACGGATAGCTGCCAGCAGAGCTTCGGGAGAGACACGCGCGGGCTTGTAGGTGATCTTGACAATATCGGACGCGAAGAAAACATGGCTGCGCTCGACCCCCTTGACCTGGTCCAGCGCATGTTCGATCAGCCAGGCACAGGCCGCACACCACATACCGCCAATCTGGTACGCCGCCTCGCGGGTGGTCTCCAAGGTGTCCATATGAGATGGATTTGTAGGGGCGCTGCTTGCCGCGCCCTCTAACCTTGCCGCGCCCTCTAACCTTGCCACACCTTCATAACTGACATGGACTAAACTTTTCGCATCATCGGGACGCGCGATTAGACCCATTTGCAGGCACTGTTGGTAAAGCGTCGTCTGGGTCGGGTCCTGCCCCTCGCCAATTTGATCGCTCTCCAGCAGTATCTGATAGACCTGGCGGCAGCCCGCGCAGCAGAACGTGTGCGAGGCATCACTGATTTGTGCCGTCACCGGAGCATGCGCGGGCAACCCGCAGAGGTCGCAGAAGGTTTGGATGGCTACAGCCATAGTATCCTGTTTCTAAAATGTCCTATTTCTAATCGTCCTTTGGCGGCTGGGTCGGCAGCGGTGCTTCGGCGACGGGATGCACGAAAACACGAACCATCGTGTAGGCGACAAGTCCGCCGAAAAGAACCAGATTAAAGACCATCAGGAACGTGAAGAGAGTCAGGCTGGACGGCTTATTCCTGATCTTCTGCGCGGCACTGCGCGTTTCGACATATTTGACATTGCTCCAGGTTCGTGGCATGGGTGACGACTTCCTAAATCTCTACTTCTTGGTAGGCGGTGCGTAAAAAATGGTCGCAAGATCTTTGCTCTCGCGGGGTGCCGTCAAGCGGAAGGAGACCGGAGTTCGGCCCGGCGCAGCCTGAGTGCTGAGGAGCATCACCGGCAAGGTTCGGTTCGCGTGGCCCGGCACAATGACGAAGTTCGGCTCGACACGGCCCGAGGGCAGACCCAAAGCGGAGAGGGCAAAGCGGGTCGTGTTCGGGCTGCCGTTTCCGACCGTGAGCGAGTACGTATTTCGGACCTGGGTGCCCGAACGCTCAATCGCCCCATTGGCAGTCAAGTTGGCGGAGAGCGGCAGGGTTCCGTAAATTAAAAACAGCACAATACCCAGGCTGATCGGGACCGTGGCGGCAATCGCGAGACGCCGTCCATCCCAGAGGCCCCAGCGTTCGGCCCAAGTCAGTGTCTTCGTAACACGCTCAGGCTCCGTCCCGTAGCGATACTCAATCAACCCGGCAATGCCGCGGCGGCCCAGAACATCATTGCAGGAATCGACGCACTCCCCGCAGCCAATACATCCATGCTGCCCAACACCGGTCTTGATGTCGATCTCCATCGGGCAGTCGACTTCGCACTTGTGGCAGGAGATGCACTCATCGGCCCGTTCCGTGAGAAAACGCACCGCCAGCGAGTTAGAATCCGTCAGCGTACTAATCAGCGGACCATAAGGACAGGCGCGGTGGCAAAACTTACGCCGCAGCCAAAGCATATCGCCGGCGATCAGCCCCCCCGTCAGGTAAATTGTCAGTCCGGCAGGAATGTCGCGCCACGGGGCCAGTGCCGCCGCGCCAACGGTCTGAGGGGAAAGCCAGTAGCAGGCCAGAATGATCCCCGTGCCGAGAGACATCCCCAGAATGCCCAGCACCCAGACCGTCCGGGCGACGTAAAAGCTTTTTTGGCCGGGCCGCGCCCGAAACGCTTTGTCTAGACGCTTGCGGAGCGAATCGGCAAAATCCGAAGCCAGTGTCTGCGGGCAAACCCAGCCGCACCAGAGGCGGCCATACAAGAACGAGACTGCACTCAGCAGCGCGACGCCCAGCATGGCGACCCAGAAGAGCAGAAATAAATCATGCCCGGCCATTTTGTGCCATGCAAAGTAAAATTCGTCACGCCGCAAGTCCAGCCTTAGACCGTTGGTCAACGGCAGCGCGATCAGAAGTGCGCCGCAGAGCAGCTGCAAAATACGGCGGGGTAAGTGCCACTTCAAATTGCCATTTGCAGCTCGGAACGGAGTCGGCTCACGCGGAAACGAAGGCTGGATAACACGGTCGGTTAGATCTATCATGGTGCGAGACCAAATGGCTTAGTGAATACAGGAAGCGTGGGAGTGAACTCCTGCGCCGGGACAAGACTTCTTTTCCCAGCCTTAACATCTTTTTCGACGAAGGTCGAAACTGGGCGTCTGCGCTCCACAGCGCAGGAGTTCACTCCCACACTTCCTGTATTGACGTAGCCCTGCGTACTGTCAGTGACTGAGACAAAAAAGGGCGAGCGCGTTTGCGCCCGCCCTCTACTTACTGAACCGCCGAAGCCATTAAAGAGTTCCGCCGGGAGGGACTTTATTGGTCGGTGACAACTGGTCGCCACCGCGAATAAGAGCACCCTTGCCGTCATTAATCTTCGGGTCAATACGCAGGACCTGACCTTCGCCGATGTTCTGCGTATACTGCTGATCCTGCGGCTTGAGCCAGGGGCGCCAGCCGCCTTTGCCGCCGTTCAGGCTCTGGTCATAGACCTTTCGGTAAAAGCCAAGCGTCTGAACATAGGAGACGAGATCTCGTGCATCTTTGTTTGGAACCGGGTTGCTCTTGTCCGTGTCATCAAAGAGCCACGTAAATGCCGGCATGATCGAGCCGTTTACCATCTGACGCGGATAGTAGAAATGCGAATAGTGCCAGTCGTCACTATACTTCCCGCCCTCGCGTGATAGGTCCGGACCAATTCGGCGGGTACCCAAGAAGTGCGGCTGGTCCCAGATATATTCGCGCTCATCAGCAACTGGAACCACGGAGGTGCCAATGGAATACCGGGCGATCTCGCCCTTCAGCGGACGGATCTGCTGCGAATGGCAGTACATACATCCCTCGCGCTGGTAGACACGACGTCCGCGCTCCTGCTGGGCGGTATAGCCGACCAGCTTGCCGAATTCGACATTCGTATCGCCCTTGTACAGTGGCGGTACCGTGCCGTCTCGGTCGGCTTTTTCCACATCGCTGCGCAGGTAAATGGCATGGTAGCGTGACGCGTCTTTTGCCGTATTTTGCGACCAGTTTTCATTGAACGACGGAATGAGCATCGTAAAGGTCAAACCGATGATAAACGTCATTCCGATACCGAGGCCGGTCAGTATCGCGCTCTTCTCCGGCACCTGCTTCAGAATCAGAAGCAGGATGCCGACCAGCACGAGGAATAGAATTGGGATTACAAATACTAACATAGTCTTATATCTCTAAACAGAGTTTCA
Source organism: Armatimonadota bacterium (assembly GCA_025354405.1). GTDB lineage: Bacteria > Armatimonadota > Armatimonadia > Armatimonadales > Capsulimonadaceae > JANXMY01. The sequence goes on along the minus strand of JANXMY010000059.1, from coordinate 21,350 downwards.
CCTTAAACGCGTGACAGCAGACTCGAAGGTGTTCGGGAGGAATTGTCCAGTTCATCGATCCCATCACCACCGTCAGTTCCAGGAGTTATCGTCGGCGCAGTCGCCGTCTTAAACAGGTTCCAGGCAAAGATGAACAGGCCGATCACCATCAGCGCCGCACCCCCAGCACGAACATGCCAGAAAGGCTTCATGTCATTGACAGTCGAAATAAAGGTCAGGTTCGGGTTGTTCCACTCAATCCCTTGATTGAAGCCGCCGATCCAGAGGGCCGTGCTGAACAGGATGAACCCGACGAATGACAGCCAGAAGTGCCAATCCGCCATACCTTCCGAGTACAATGGCCGCTTGTACATGCGCGGGACGGCGTAGTAGCAGCCGGCAAACGCATAAAATGTCACAAAGCCAAACATCGCCATGTGCGAGTGTCCGATGACCCAGTCTGTGAAATGCGTCACCGCATTCAGTGAGCGCAGAGCCTGGAACGAACCCTGAGTGGAGACCAGAAGGTAGAAAACGGTTCCGGCGACGATAAACTTCAGCGGGACGTTCGAGCGAAGCTGATGCCACTCACCCCGGACAGTGCCAAAGAAGTTCGTGACCGCCGACAGCACCGGCACAAACAGCAGAAACGAAAAGATCGTCGCCACGGTCTGAAGCCAGTACGGGATCGGCCCGTAGATCATGTGGTGCGCGCCGTTCCAGATATAAATCGAGCCGAGTGTCCAGAAGCCGATGAGCGACAGCTTGTGGCTGTAAAGCGGGGCATTGGCACTTTTCGGCAGGAAGTAATAGGCGGTCGCCAGGGCAGCGGGTGTCGCAATCAAGCCGACAACGCTGTGCCCATAGAACCAGTTAACGTTCGCGTCGTTCAGGCCCATAAAGCTATTCGCCGGGAAGAGCTGCGAAGGCCAGTTTCCGATGACATAGACGAACGATGTCCACATCAAACAGCCCATAACGTACCACAAAGCAACATACATCTGCTTATAGGTGCGGCGGACAAACGTGCTCCAGATATTTACCGTGAGCATGACCCAGGCAACGATCAGAAAGATACTGGAGACGACCGGCCACTCTTCATACTCTTTGCCTTTGGTGGACCACCAGGGACTGGTCGTATCCATTGGGTTCAGGACGCCCAGTACCATCAGGGCGACACCAGTCGACCAGACCAGGGTCGTGATAATACCCAGCTTCTCGTTCCACAGCTTCGTTCCGCAGAGACGCGGCACCATGTAATAAAACATGGCCATGAAGACGGGCAAGGCCCAGCCGAAGATCATCCCCTGAACATGCACCGGGCGGATACGCGGCCAGGAGAGCCAGTTGACCCCGTTAAACAGGTCCGGGACGAGAAACTTAACCGAAGCAATCAGTCCCAGCACGCCAAAGAAAACGATATAGCCAACGCCGGCCCATAACGCCCACTTCGCCGCCAGATCCTCGTGCTGCAGCTTATCCGTTTCGGCGGCGGGCTGCATCCGCATGATTTGTTGAACTGCCATAACTTTGACTTTCTAAAGACCCATTCCAACCAGTGTGTGAGGACGCATCCCTACATCGTACTGCTGGGAACAGCTGATTTTGGCGCGGGAGTGTTCGTATCCGGCGCATTTAAGTTGACGCTTCCGGGCTTCGCCGGGATTGACTGGCCAGAAGTCGAAGGCGGACCCGTACTGGTCGCTGCCGCAGGGTTACCGTCGATCGTTCCGGTGATCGGCTCCGGCGAGACGGAAATGCTGCCGCCATGCTCAGTCGTTCCACCGGGCGAAGATGTTGTTGAGTTTCCAGGCGACTTACCCGGCACTTTATCGATGGCAGGTGCAAGCTGCATATCGACTGGCGTCGCATGCTGGCCGGTCGCGGCCGCCGTGTTCGTTGTCGGCATATCCCAGGTCAGGCTCAGGACATACGCAATGACTTCCTGTATCTCTGAAGTGCTGAGAAGATTTTCCCAGCGAGGCATCGCCGTACCATGAACACCGTAGTGCAGAGAAGCATTGATCCGTTCGGGGGTCAGCGTCTCACGCATGAACGGTCCATCGTGCAGGTTACGCGGCTTTGGGTTCAAAGCAGAGGCGTTGACGCCGTTCCCATCTTGATTCGGTCCGTGGCAGCCGATGCAGTAGCTCTGGTAAAGAGCGGACCCATGCTCGACCGCAACCGTCAGGGACTCCCCGGCGGGCAGAGGCAAACGCGACATCTCGGCCATGTGTGCGTTATCGCCGTTGCCATAAGCCGTCTTGTTAAGGTCGGATTGGACGGAAGCCAGCACAGCAGTTTTGCCTTCAGGTGCCTGAAAGCCCTTGCCGAACGGTGAGTTCGGTCCGAGTGCGCCGCCGATCAGAAGATAGGCGATTGCACCTACGATGACGACGCTCCAGAAGCCCCACAACAGCGGACTAACATTGGTATTCGCGAGTTCTTTGACTTCGCCACCCGAGTAGTAGTGGAAGCCAGAGTCTTTCGACTCCCCTTCCGCCGGTGTCTCGGCCCCTGCGTCTGGTTTTGTATCCTGTGCCATAAGTAAATCCTTAGCTAAAGCCGGGAGTTCCCAGCAAACGGTTTTGTGTTTTTGATGGCCGCTGCGGCCGAGTGGTTGAAAACCACTCGCTAGGTAAAAGCGTCCTTCGGACGACGGATCCGAATATTCTTTTCCGACACCCGGAGGGTGCCTCACCTAGCGAGTGGTTTTCAGCCACTCGCTCCAACTCTTGCACGCCTTCGATTTCCTACTGGTCTTTATAACCCTTCGGCAGATCCTGATCGGGCGATACGATGTGCGATCCGGCCTTTGCTGGCCGCAGCGAAGCATCGTAGGCGGAGAGGGCTGCCCGCTGCGAGTCGGAGAACGGGAAGATGGGCATGATAGACCCCGGCACAAAGGCCTGCGGGTTCTTGTAATGCTCCACGATCCACTTCTGCGAATGGCGTGTTCCTTCCCACGAAAGTTCGGGGCCGGCGATCCCACCCTTGCCAAACTTCGGATCACCCGTAATGTGCGACTTGTTCGGATCTCCAATGTAGTGGCACGAATAACAGCCACTGGCCTCGAAGAGTGCCTTGCCCTGGGCGACCGTCACCGGAACATCGCCGGGCCGGGAGATGTTGTACGCGGCCAGGCTTGTCAGTCGGCTGGACTGACTGCTGGCGTAGTTCTGGCCCGTCTGCGAAGCCACAAATGTGACCAGCGCGTCGACGTCACTCTGACGCGAGGCGTCGGCAATGTAACCATGCTGCTTCAAAGTCGCGGCGATATCTTCGTTGTACTCGACCGTCCCCTCTTCCGCAACCGGCGCCTTGGTGACATGATACGGATTCTTGGGGTCGGCTCGCGGGTTCACATACTCTGTCAAAGCCTTCGGGCTGCCAATCACCCCGCCCGGAGGCAGGTCGGTGTTGATAGCACGGACAGCGAAGAAGTAGGGCATGACACAGCTGGCGACCTTGTAGCGCGGGTCCCAAAGCTGATGCGAGATCGTGGCCGTGCTGCCCGCGACTCGTCCTTCGTAAGTCAGCTCAGGGCCGACGTTGCCCTTCGCAAAGCCCTCAATCTTGTGGCAGCCGTAGCAGGCCTGCGACTTGAAGAGCTGTTCGCCTTTCGCCAGGGTCTGCATCAAAGGCTTGTTTGCAACGTACTCCACAGTCGCGGCGGTCAGCGGGTGCTTCTCCAGGTAGGCGGCAGTCCCGGCAGGCGTGACATCCTGGCCGTCCAGAACTTTGATAATACGCTCCGGCGACAGCGGCTGCTGGTAGCTGATGCTGAAACTCTTTTGATCGTACTGGGCATGACACTGAGCACACGCCGCTTCCATGTAGCGGGCGGGCAGCATCGGTGTCAGCGAGGTCTCGGGCGTGCCATGCGCGCTGTCCTGGATCAGCTCGCGGCCAGTGCCATAATGGCAGGTCGTGCAGCCGAATGTCGGAAAAGGATGCTGCTTGAGATTGATCTTCTGATACTGGTAATCCGCTTTGTCCTGCTCGGTAACACTGGCCTCAGTTGCAACACCATAGGTGAACTTGTCGCCGTGAATAACCCCCAGGTCGTGCGCATTGTCCGCACTCTCGACGCGGATGCCGGGATGCGCTCCCAGCGTCTTAACCGCTTCCAGGGTGTCCGCATGCTTTGGATCACTTAAATACGCCCCGACCTGCTCGGTGGGAATCGTCACTTTATCCCGGTACTTGATGATCTTCTCGGCGGTCATGTTCGGGTCAAGCAGACCGGCGTGGCAGGACTGACAGCGGTCAACACGCTGCTGCGAAGTTCCGTCAATCTTCAGCAATGGGAATTCCAGCACGGTGACCTGCTGCACTTCACTTGTGTTCGTGTCGAGCGCCGCCTGACGCACGGTGGCGTCGGGTGCCAGTGCCGCTGCGATGTCGCGGTACTCCCCGCGCCAGTAAGTGAAGGGCTGCGTCGAGGCATTCTGGTTGTTCCACGCGGCCTTGTAGAGAGTCACTCCTGACAAAATCAGCAGCACGACGCTCCAGAAAGCAAACTTGGAGACCATGGACTTAAAGCCAAACATGAGAGAAAACACCTGTTCTTATCGAGTGCAGAAAAAGTTCTTAGAAAAGTTCTTAGAAAAGTTCTTACTGGACTTCCGGCGGCATGTTCCAGGGCGTATACCAGGCCCAGTTCGGACCGCGGAAGTACTGACCGATGATGATCAATACGATCACGATCACGACGTAGCCCGTCCAGAGGGTACAGGCCATCCGGCGGCTCTTCGCAAACCAGCGCCCGATGCCGCTGTGGTGCCGATCCAGATACGGAATCGCCATCAAGCCGATCACGACCAGGCCCGGAATTCCCAGGCCGCCCCAGAAAGCGTCGTAGGCGACAAGCTCCTGAAGGCCCAGAAAGTACCACGGGGCTTTGGCCGGATTTGGCGGCTTTTGTGGGTTTGCTTCCAGCTCCAGCGGAGCGGGTTTGAACACCGACAGCGCGAGAATGACGGCGAAACACGCCGCAAACAGAGCTGCCTCACGGATCAAAAGGTGTGGCCAGGACGAAACCATGTCGTCCGGCCCGCGGTCCACACGTGTGGACGAGCCTTTGACCAGCTCCATCAGCCCGTACGTTTTGTTCGGGTTACGGGGAAAGATTTCTTCTTCACGAATTCGTTTCATAGTTGGATTGTTCTAGAAAGCCGATGGCTCAGATTACTCGGGCGACTCTTTCGGGCTGGAAATCCCGCCGTCCTTGCGAATGCGCCACATATGGTAGACGATGAACAGGGTAATGATCACCGGCAGAATGGCAACGTGCAGAACATAGAAGCGGATGAGCGCTTCCTGTCCAACGGTGTCGGAGCCAAGCAAAGCCCAGCGGGTCAAATCGCCCAGCGGCGGGACCGGCGGCGCACCCGGAGGATGCGGCAGCGAATTGAGGTTGTCGGAAATCCAGTTGGCTTTCCCCGCAATTCCTGCCCCGACCGTGATCGCCCAGAAGGCCAGCTGATCCCAGGGCAGCAGGTAACCCGTGAAGCCTAAGATGAGTGTCAGCACCATCAGAATGACGCCAATAACCCAGTTGAACTCGCGCGGGGCTTTATACGCTCCGGTGTAAAACACGCGGCACATGTGAAAAAACACCACCGCAATCATCGCATTGGCCGACCAGAAGTGCATTCCACGCAAAATATAGCCGAAAGACACCGACGAGTGCAGGTCCTGCATTCGGCCATAAGCGTCCTGCACCGAGGGCACATAGACAAACATCAGCAGGAGGCCGGAAATCGTCAGCAGCAGGAACAAGTAGGTCGAAAGCAGTCCCAGGCCAAACGTGTAAGTAAAGCGAAGGGCATGCTTTTCAATCTTGGCCGGCTGAATATGCAGCAGAAACGAGTTGAAAAACGCCTCGGAGCGCTCGCGTTCGGTCTTTGGAAATGCCGTCGTCCGGTAAACGGATTTGTAAATGTTATGAAACAGTGCAAGCGGACGCAGATTATCCCACACCTCGGGAGCCTGCCGGTAGATCGCCTTGCTCAGCTTGGTCAGCGGACCATCCGTCGAGGGCCGGCGGCTGCCGGAACCACCGGACGAAGGCGGCGGACCGCTCGGACGTAATTCTTTAACGCTCATGTCTGGGGCTTTCTAAATGGGCCAAAGCAGCCTATAGTCACACAACAGTCTAAGTGACTGTGTAATAATGATCGGGATCAGAGAACTTCTTGCTCTTGTCCACTTCCAAATCACCGCTCGGTGTCGGATGGACATCGAACCAGAACAGCGATACTAGGGCTGGACCGTGGGTCACATTACCCTTGTCATCGTATTTTGAGCCGTGGCACGGGCAGTCGTACCCAGTCGGCGACGCCGCCACGGTACAGCCCAAATGCTGACAGACCATCGAGATCGCGCCGATCTTGTCACCGTGACGAATGATCGAGACTTTCTGGTCTGCAATATTCAGCTTTGCCCCGTCCCCAAAGTTAGTCGGCTTGCCGATGGAGAACTTGGACGGTGGACCATAGGAGACATTGGGCCAGAAGAACTTACCGAAGACCGCCGCCGCACCAAGCAGCCCAGCCCCGATAAGCCCGTTCGCAGCCAGCGACAGAAAGTTCCGCCGCGTCAGATCCTGCTTTTCCTGATCGTAATTAACTGCCATACTTGCACCTAACCGTCTATACCTAGCTTCTACTTACACTTAGTCATCTTCTTCGTCGCGAAACACGATGTACTTTGCATCTTCAGCGTTCTCGAAGGCACCATTTTTGACACCCCAGAGAAACCCGATCAACGCGATCGTCCCCATCGTTCCACCCGCGATTAGAAGGCACCACACACTTGTCATTTTTTAACAGCCCCCCTTGCGAGGCACGTAGATCATAGTTATTATACAGTTGAGCATGGGGTATTGTCAAGATAAAATGGGGAGTTTGTGAAAATAATCTCAAACAGCCCGCCCCTGATATGGGGGCAGGCTATTCGGTCGTTCTTGCAAGGTGAGAGTCGGCTATCTGACCTTCGCGATACGACGACGCGCGACAAGGCCAAGGCCGCCCAGGCTGAGCAACAGGCCAAAGCCCACTGCAGAGCATGCCTCGGGGACGGCATCAACCTGAATGCCGGTGATCTGCGTGCCGTAATGCCCACTCGTGTCCGAGAATTCCTGAATCGTCCAGAATTTAGTCGAATCAGTCGGGTCCACCACGGTGTTTGTGTAATCTCCCCAGCGATACGGGCTGCCGTCGAATGCGTTGTATGCAGTCGTGCTCAGCTTCAAAAGCAGCGGCGCATTGAAAGAGACACCCCCGGCCCCCAGTTTACCGACCGACGCATACGTGCTCGGGTACTCCGTATCCCCAGAGCGGGTGTAGCCGATGACGATTGCCCCGGCTGCGTTGACCGCGATGGAGCCGTAATAGTAATCGTGGGCAGCATCACTGATAAACCCCTGATTGACAACCGTTTTGGTCACGGGATCGATCTGCTCCCAGTGCAGCGCCGCTTTGCCGTTTTGCTGCGACCCCTGGACTCCCCAGAGGAAGCCGTTTCGCTTGATCACGGCCCCCGAGAATCGAGAGTCGTTTGTATCAATGGACCCTGGAGCACCGGGCTGCCCGGCATTTGGCGGCTCGGGGTTGGAAGCAATGCTGATATTGCCGCCTGACCCGGTGAGCGTTTCCCCTGCCGGATTAGCTCCAGGACCATTCAGCGACGAAAGCGCAACCGTAGTTTGATTGAACCCAGATAAGAAGTAGGCCTTGCCATTCGCCTGCGGTGTGTCGAGATCGGTGATCGGGTGTGGAAGATAACCGGTCGTGCCCCCACTATTGCTGTAAAACAGATGGCTGGCGGGGGTGGCAGTCTGGGCGAGCAGATCGGCCTTGGAAATCGACAGAATCGAAGAGCTGACATCGCTGCCCGTGCTGGTGAAATTGTTTGCTCCGATGTATACCCCATCACCGTTGATTCCGAGCATATCATAATCGGCGAACAGGTTCTGGCTGCCGGTGGCCGGGTTGGCCTGGAAGGTGTAGCCCTTGAAGCCCTGAGTGATATCAGCCGTGTTGGATACGGCGACCAAGTAGGCATTATTTTGGGAAGGAGTTGTAATCTCCGAGGCAAACCACCGCTGTGTCGGGGCATCGAAGAGCAGTCGCGGATCGCTTATGCCGCTGCTAAGGGTGCCGGATGAGACACCCGCATTCTGCCAGAAAGTGCTGTCACTGACACGGCTGACCAGGGTGCCGGTTGTGGTGTTGAAGTTAGCAAAGCTGCCGTTGATAAATTCAGCGAACTGGTTGTTGACGCCCATGGCTCCCATCGTATCCGGCGGTACACTCCCGGACACCTGATCGTAAGTGGTCCCGGCAAAATTTTGGAAGATGGTCGCGGTTTGTGCCCTAACAGAAGGTGCTCCGGCCGCCGCTAACCCGAAAGTGATCAGCCCGAGAGCCAGCCCCATTCGGGACTGTGAAGAATGTAGTTTCAATAAAAAATACCTTTCGTATCGTGAACCTATTTGACGAAAAATGCACGGCTCGGGGAGACTACTTGTTTTCAAAATGACCTGCCCTAGAATAACGACCCGGCCCTGAAAGGCCCGGGTCCTCATAGCCGGATACGTTCTATGCACGAAAGCTTACCTCTGCCGTGAAGGCAGGCGAGCGCGGGTAATTATGGTGCAGGGACTTACAGGCTCCGGCCTTCGGCACTTCGTTTTCGCGCGACAAGGCCGAGGCCACCCAGGCTGAGCAGAAGACCAAAGCCTGCTGCCGACGAAGCTTCCGGCACTGCCGCTGTGTTGTAACCGACGACGTCCAGAGCGGTCAGCTCTGCAGCGGCTAGATCGGGAGCTGAGCCGGGTGTTCCGAAGGCATCCTGGACACGCGGGGTGCCCGAGCTCGCCCAGTCATGGCGGTCACCGCTGCTGCCTTGGTTGAAGTTCACCAAATGCGTGGCACCGCCGTCTACGGAGAAGTAGGAGGCTTCACTGGACGAGGTCGTAAAGCTTCGGCTGCCTGTCCCATTGTAGCGGAAGAAGTCCAGCGGGCCGACATAACCGCCTGGAAAGCCATTATCGAGGTCCGAGTTGACGCCGAGTATCTCATCGATTTCATGCATCGTGACGGTTTTCAGATCGTACTTGCTGAAATTCTGCGTGCCGGTACGGCTAATATTGGTCAGTGATGTATTCAGTGAAATTGTGCCATCGGGACCGGTGCTCGCGCCGACCAGCCCTAAAGCCCGGGCTCCGGCGAAGGTTGTCTCAACACTCGAGGTGCTCTGACCGGGGACAGGGTTGCCGGAAGAGGGGAGAAACGCGAGAAACGCCGTGCTGTCACCGCCAGCCGCTTTGTCGGCGATCAGGGCATTGCGATAGTTGCTGTACGTGTCGGAATAGAGATTAAATGAGCTTTGGCCGAGGCCGCTGCTCATGTTTTCAAATGTGATATTGACATTGATTGGGTTGATGAAACGGTTTTGGTAGACGCTGATCGCGGAATTGATTGTGGCCTGAATCGCCGCGGAGTTGGCGTTTCCAGTAATCGACGCGCCGAAGGTCGGAGTAATAGTAAGCCCAGCATGGGCCGCAGAGGCGGTAACGCCCAGCAGCACCGGGACTGCGAGGGCGAGTTTGGCGAAACGCATGGTGAAATTCTCCTTTGAAGTGAGCAGCGATCGCTGTCCGGAAAACCAGGTAAAAGAAGCACTGTATATGCTGGAAATCTTTGTCGACGCCGGGCTATTGCCTCCTGTGCAATATTCGTGCCAAAGTATGAGTCATAAAGTTAGGGCATAGGAATAATGATACAAGGCTTTGATATTTTGCATCTGTTCGGTTTGCTGGGGAGTGCAGTTTTCGCCCTGAGCGGAGCCTTGGAGGCGGGTCGAAAGAAAATGGATGTCTTCGGAGCCATTGTCGTGGCCCTGGTCACGGCGCTAGGCGGGGGGACACTGCGGGACTTGCTGCTGCCGGGGAAAACTGTCTTCTGGGTCACGGATCCTCAGCCCGTCATCACGGCAGCGGTGGTCGCGATACTGACGTTTTACACTTTTCGCCCCCTCGGCCCGGTCTCGCGCCGGGTACTGCTGATTGCCGACGCCGCCGGGCTGGCGTTCTTCACCGTGCTGGGAGTTGAGAAGTCTCTGTCCTGCGGCTTGTCTCCGCTGATCAGCGTGATGATGGGGACAATTACGGGAGTCGTGGGCGGCATCGTGCGGGATATCCTGTGCAACACCATCCCGTTGGTTCTGCAGCGGGAAGTCTACGCCACGGCCTCGCTCTCCGGCGGCATCATGTACTTATGCCTTGGCATAGCACCCCTGCCGCCCTCGTGGCGGACGATCCTCGCAATCCTGACCGTGTTCGTCATTCGCCTGCTGGCCCTGCGCCTTAACCTGTCCCTGCCGAGGCCGCCAGAGCCGCGCGATTAATTGATGTCGCTCAGGGAGAATATGCAGCGTTCTGCGGCAAAGGTGACTGAGGCAGGCCCAGCATCAAAATGCCGATTACCCCGGAGAAAGCATGACTGACATTCAAGAGTTAACCGCGAGCTGAGCCAGAATCTCCAGCCGCTGCGTGACCGGTTTGAAAATCCAGCCTGCAATAAAGCGATTCTCTACGACGTAGAGACAAGAGAGGATGCCGGACTGTTTTCTTTGTCCGCGAAGTCGGACACTCGCACTTCTCAAGACCCGGATTTCCAATCCGGGTGAAGTGGCCGGGAGCCCTTTAAGCTGACGACTTTCAACGGTGATCTTCCTAAGAAATCACCGGAACCGACATCCCCAGCACCCGCGAGATGCCCGGCTGCTGCATGGTCACACCATACCAGACCGGGGCGGCCTCCATGGTGGTGGCATTGTGCGTGATGACGATCATCTGCGACTTCTGCCCAAACTCACGCAGCAGGTCCGCGAAGCGCTCCACGTTTGCGCCGTCGAGGGGGGCATCCACTTCGTCGAGAACGCAGAAAGGGCTGGGCTTAACGTAGAGAAACGCGAACAGCAGGGCGGTGGCCGTCAGGGCACGCTCGCCGCCGGAGAGCAGCGCCAGAGGCTGCCGCTTCTTTCCGGGGACCTGGACCAGAATATCGATCCCTGTTTCGAGGATATCGTTGGGGGAGGTCAGCTGCAGCTCCGTTTTACCGCCGCCGAAGAGGCGCGTGAAGATGGTTTCGAACGCGGCACTGACCGCATGGAACGTCTCCAGAAAGACCCCGCGCGTGCCTTCGTCGATCTCCGTGATCGCGGCCAGCAGCTTGGCACGGGACTCTTCCAGATCGGCAGCCTGGGTCAGCAAAAACTCGTGCCGGGTTCGGACCTCTTCGTATTCGTCGATTGCCGCCGGATTAACGTCCCCGATGAGCCGCAGCTCCCGGCGCAGGCGGACCACCTCCTGCGGCGTCCCCTCCCCGATTTCGGGGTCATCTTCGAGGCCCAGGGCCGCCTCAAGTGAGATCTCGTACTCTTCCCACAAACGGGCCGTCAGGGCGTCTCGCTGCACACTCAGCTTCGCTTCTTTGACTTCGCTTTTGTGGATCGCTTCCAGCAGTATCCCGCGCGACTCCCCTAAACCGCGAAGATCCACTCCCAAAACACCGGCCTCGAGTGAAAGTGCCTGCCGCGCAACCCCCTGCACTTCCAGAGCCGATTGGGCCATAACCCGGGCCTCCCTGGCGAGCAGGACTTCCGTTTCCCGTGCCTGGGCCTGAGCTGTCAGCGCCCCCAGCTCCTCCTCCGCCGCCGCCGCCTGCCGGGCTTTGCGCTCCGCCTGGCTGACCAGTGAGTCGCGCTCCCCGAGGCTGTTGCGCAGAGCCCGGTCGAGGCTCAAAGTCTTCTCGGAGATGGTCGCGAGAGAAATCCGCACCGACGTCAAATCGGCCTGCAGACCGTCCCGCTCCAGGCTGAGAGACGTGAGTTCCTCGGCGTCAGTCGCCAGAGTTTCGTCGGCATCGGCCGCCGCGACTGTCCCGGAAGCCAGCCCATCAGCAGCCTGCGCCGCCTGCCCCCGCGCCGTTTCCAGAGCGGCGGCGGCGGCCTCAACACGCCGGACCGCCTGCAGCCGCGCCTCTTCGGAGCGGCGCAGATCCGACGCTCCCCGGTCCACCCGCCGCTCGGCATCGGTCCTCGCCCCAAGTGCGGCCTGCTTCGCCCCCTGCGCTTCCGCCAGGGCGCTGTCAGCGGTATCGCGCGACTTTTCCGCCTCGGCTAATTCGTTCTGACAAAGCTGAAGTGTTTTCTGCTTCGTATCAAGTTCTTTGCGCCCCGTTGTAATCTCGACCTTGCGGCCCAGAATGTTCGCACTGCGGCCTGCCTGCCGTCCGCCGGTCAATGCCCCGGTCGGCAGAACGATCTCGCCGGAGAGGGTCACGATCCGGTTCCAGCCCCGGGCGGCGTGCGACGCCCGCAGAGCATCGTCGAGCGTCTCGCAGATAAATACCCGGCCCAGCAGGACTTCAAGGGCAGGCCCGAATTTGGCGTCGAACGAGACAATGTCCAGTGCCGCCCCGCGCACCCCCTGCAGCCCCATCGCCTGGCGTAGATCTAATGTATCTCGGCTTGAACGCATCCGGTCCAGCGGCAGAAATGTCGCCCGCCCGGCCCGGTTTTCATGGAGATAGGCGATTGCCGCTTTCGCCGCCGCTTCCGTGTCACTGATGATATCTTGAAGGCTGGCCGCAAGCGCGGTTTCCAGAGCCGTTTCGTAGCCGGCAGGAGTCTCGAACGAGTCTGCGACGACGGTGAACTCTCCCGACAACGCCCCGTGCTTTCTGGCCTCGAAAACTGCCTTCACCCCGGCGAAGTAGCCGTCCTGCGCGGCTTCCATCTCCTGAAGTGTCCGCAGGCGCGTAGAGAGTGCCACCATTGCCGACTGCGCCGCACTGCCCCGGCCCTGCGCCGCATGGACTGCCTGCCGGGCGGCATCGCGCTGCCCCTGGGAATCGGCCAGACTCTTCTCAGCAATGGCCTGTGCGGCCCGGGCGGCCTCGATGGCGGCCCGAGCGGCGTCGGCTTCCTCGCGGCCTTCGCCGAACGCCGATTCCACCCGCGCCGCCTCTTCCCGGAGGCCCGGCAGGCCCGCTTCCAATTCCGCCACACGTGCCGACATCCGGGCCGCTTCGGCCTCCCGAGCGGCCTGCTGACGCGAAAGGGCTTGCCCTTCCGCTCGCCGCCGGTCCGCCTGCCGGGTCAGGTGGGCAATCCGTTCAGAAAGCTTCTGGACCTCGCTCTGCCGCTCACCCACCTGCCCGCGCAGCGCCTTTTCTTCTTGGCGTGCGCCCGCCAGCTCACCTTCCAGTTCGACAATCTGCCGCCGCAGCCGCTCATGACGCTCACTGAGCTCCTCGCGCTCCCCCGCCAGCATCCGGCCTGAGACGGCCAAGCCCTCCGCCCGCTGGGCCGCCAGAGCGCGGCCACTCTCGGCCCGCTCCGCCAAGCTCGCGGCTTCCGACGAACGGCGGCGGCGGACTTCCAGCTCCGCTTCGGCTTCCGCCAATTGCTCGGCAATCTGCAGCGCACGCTCTTCGGTTTCGGCAATTTGAGATGCCTGCTCTTCGGCTTCCGTTTCGCCTGCTTCTCGCGCGTCTTTCGCCGCCGTCAGCTCCGCATGCGCAAAGCGCAAATCGGTAATCAGCAGACTGCTCTCAATCACTTGTAGCCGGTCTTTAACCGCCAGATGCTTCTCCGCCTGCTCCGCCTGACGACGCAGCGGCTCGACTCGCCCGAGTATCTCGCTCTGGATATCGCGCACCCGCAGCAGGTTCGTCTCCGTCGCATCCAGCTTCCGCAGGGCCTCACGCTTCTTAACCCGGTACTTCTTGATCCCCGCCGCTTCTTCGAACAGACCCCGACGGTCCTCGGCATTGACCGACAGCACGGCATCGATCTGGCCCTGATTGACCAGCGAATAGGACTCGCGCCCTACCCCCGTGTCCAGAAACAGCTCGTAAATATCTTTCAGCCGACAGGGAACTTTGTTGATGAAGAATTCGCCTTCACCGGTGCGATACGCCCGGCGGGTGATAGTCACCTCCCCGAACTCCACCGGCAGGCCGCCGTCCGAATTGTCCACGGTCAGCGAGACTTCCGCCATGCCCATGGCGCGGCGGCCCTCGCTGCCCGCAAAGATGACATCCGCCGCCTTCGTCCCGCGCAGCGCCGAAGCCTTCTGCTCGCCCAGCACCCAGAGGATCGAGTCGCCGATATTGGACTTCCCGGAACCATTGGGGCCGACAATCGCCGTGACACCTTCAGAGAACTCAATCTCCGTCCGCTCGGCAAACGTCTTAAACCCCTGTAATTGCAATTTCTTCAGGCGCATTCGTGGAAAGAGTATAGCGTATTGGGCAGGGGGTTGTCAAAAAAGGGAGAAGCTCAATGACTGTTCGGATCGTCTACGGAAAAACCTTCGGCCTCAGCCGCCATGTTGAGCTCGGTGTCGGCAGCGATCAGCACCGGCAGAGGCAGGCCGGAAGCGAAGCACAAATCGCGCAGTTCGAGAGCCACCGCAAGCTGTATGGAGTCATAGCCGCGCAGCCCATGCTGTTCCGCTAGGCTCATCGCCCGGTGTACTACCTCAGGCGTCACATCCAACGAAAAGTAGGCTCGAGCGAAGTCAGTACGAAAGGCAACAATTGCGGCATTCGCATCTGAAATTGTTGTCGCGCCGCGCCTTTGTCGTCTGGAAATGGCGGCGATCAGCTCCGCTCCTGTGATCCGAGCGATATACAGATCGTTTCCTGAGTGGGAGGCGGTGATTTCCTGTATCCAGGCAGACCCTTTCTCGTCAATATATCGCTTCACAAGCCCACTGCTGTCAAAAAAATAAGTTGCCATGCTTCATTTGTTCATCCACAATCTGTCATTCTCGGTCTTCCAGTAAAGTCTGGGAGACAGGAGCTCCAATCACGGTAACAGGGCGAAATGGTACGGTTTGCCCAGGATGACTCGGCACTTCCGTCAGCAGACCCGCGTCGCGCAGACGGTGAGTCAGGAAAGCGTGTTTTGCTTCGGTGAGCTCCAGCTGCACACCGAGGCCCAGACCGGCCCGCACAAACCCTCGCGCGACGGCCTCTGCCTCCTCGCCCCGCTGCCGGGCCTGCTCACGCAGACGGGCTTCCTCTTCCGGTGAAAGTTCAATGGTGAGTGTCATAATGGTTTCCCTGCGATCTCTTCAGGCGCATTCGTGGAAAGAGTATAGCCTACCGGGGAGGGGGTTGTACAGCGGCGCCGCAAAATTGGCTTTCAGAGACAAGAGCAATTAGTTACATCTGGTATACTGCAGCGAAGATGGCGGATACATTGCCGATATCCCCGATCTCAAGTTCTGCTCTGCATTTGGGGAAACCCCTGGCGACGCGCTGCAAGAAGTTTTCCACGCAAAAGATGCCTGGTTAGCCACTACGCGTGACGCACAACAGACTATTCCCCGTCCTCGCGGCCGCTCCGCCATCTCTCAGGCTGCCTGAACAGTGTGCAGAGAGGGAATAGTCTCTATCGTCCAGCAAAGTCTGAGAAACCGGCGGCACCATCACTGTAAGTGGCGGCGGTGCCCCATGTCGGCGGCTCAGCGCCGAGGCCGGAGCGCAGCAGATCGTGGCAAATTTCCCCGATCTCCTCGCTTCACTGACGCGCCTGCGCCACGGGGCGGTCTTCCCGGGGCGATTGCAGCTTAACTCAGATTGGGTTGCCTACAGTAACGTGCAGCTCAAGAAGCGCTGAGAATTGTTCCGCGCTTTCTCAACATAATCCATCGACTTAAGTACTCGGGAGATAAAAGTATGCTGACCTTTCCTTGCTACGTATGTATCGCACTGTTACTGGTGCTGCTGACCCAGGCTCAAGCGGATGCCTTGGGAGACGCCACCCTCCCAAAACATGATGAGGCCGTCGCAGGAAACCCTCTCCTGCCGGGGAAGGGAATCTGTGACCCGCAAATGCGCGTGTATGGCGACCATGCGTATTTGTACGCCACGCACGACGCTTCCCCTACTGCTGCCAATTACCATATGGAAGACTGGTGGGTCTGGGCCTCGGAGGATCTTGTTCACTGGCGACAGGTCAGCACGCTCAAGCCCACGGAAACCTATTTTGGCCAGCCCTCCGGGGACTGCTGGGCGACCGACGCGATCAGCCGCAGCGGCAAGTATTATTTCTACTTCTCGATGGGGCCACGTAATATTGGGGTCGTCATGGGCGATTCGCCGGAAGGCCCCTGGCACGATCCCCTGGGTAAGCCGCTGATCCCCGATGGTCTGTCTCCGACGGAGGCACGAGACCCCGGTATCTTCCAGGCCGACGACGGCACAGGGTACATCGTGTTTGGAACCTGGAACTATTTCCTGGCGAAGCTCAATGACGATATGATTTCTCTGGCGGAGACCCCGCGCCCGCTCACCGTCACCTCCCCAGAGGGGCCATACGGCCCCGGCAGGCTCGATGATAAGCCGTTCCTGCATAAGTATCAGGACAAATACTATCTCTCCTGGGGCTGCTACTATGCCATGTCCGACACGCTGTACGGTCCGTATCACTACAAGGGATCGGTGATTGTTCCCGAGCGGACAGCCCCCGAGTTTCAGCATGGCCTGACGATGGATCGGCACGGGTCTTTCTTCGAGCTGCACCATCAATGGTATTTCATTTGCAACGACCAGAGCTTTCCCGGCAGCAGTGCGCATTTTCGTAACAGTGTCATTAGCTATGTGCATTATCGGGACAATGGAGAGATTGAGCCGGTGTATCTTGACCGACTCGGTGTCGGTCAATACGATGCGTCTGCCCCACGTATCGAGGCGGAAAATTACTTCCGTCTCATCCACGGCGCAAAAAAAGAATGTCCGGAGGGTGGCTTCGAAGTACGTGGCCTCGGGGAGCAGAGCAGCCTCGTGTTTCCGAATGTCAGAAACCTTCCCGCAAACAGCTTGATTTCCCTGCATCTTTCCTGTGCCCATCCTCAGGGCGGCACGGTTGAAATACGTCTTGGCAGTCCAAACGGGAAGATTCTGGGGAAATGCAAAGTCCCTGAAACGGGCGGCTGGACTTCATACCGTACAATGTCCACCCAATTGAAAAATTCGGCAGGTATCCATGACCTCTGCCTTGTCTTCCACGGCGGTCCCGGTGAATTGTTCCGTCTCAATTGGCTCAGATTTCAGCCTGCTGTCAAGTCAAAAGATTAACTGGATTAAAAAGATTGAGAGTGTCAAGTTCTTTCTGCAGGAGCTGGCAGCAAATACTCGTATGGGCTACGGCAATTTGCAGAAAGCCGTTTACACTACCAGAGCCGTTTGCCGCGAGAGGCAAGGCAAAGCCGGACCGTGCGCGTGATCAGTCATAAACAGGCCAGTGAGGGCCATGCCGTCGGTCGTCAGCAGCAGCGGGCCGAGGGGGCTGTCTGTGTGGGTGTAGTAGAGTGTCGGGTAAGTCATGGGTTTAGTATTGCGCATAATTAGTGTTGCGCATAAATGGGGGGTGGCCGATCAGAACCCACCCCGCAGATTGTTGCGAACGCTTGGAACCCACCCCGCAGCAAGCACTTGGAACTCCCCCGCAGCAAGCACTTGGAACCCACCCCGCAGCAAGCACTTGGAACCCACCCCGCAGCAAGCTGCGACCCTCCCGAAACGGGAGGGCGAGCGGGAAGAGATTTGCTGAGTCTGCAGTATTTAACGGAGCCTTCAAGAAAAGCCTTTCGTACCATCAACAAACACTCTGTCCCCTTCCCGTCCACCCTCCCGTTTCGGGAGGGTCGCAGCTTGCTGCGGGGTGGGTTCCATGCGCTTGCTGCGGGGGGGAGTTCCAAGCGCTTGCTGCGGGGGGAGTTCCAAGTGCTTGCTGCGGGGGGAGTTCTCCCCCGGACCGTTCCCCTTTTTTCTGCGCTATCTACTGCATCACACCCCGCCGAAAGAAACAAATCCATGCCCACGCGCAGGCAAGGGCGTTTCTGCTGACGCCGGCGCGGTGAGTTTCGCAATCGAGATGGGCGGTGTTAATCGCCCGACTCGTATGGTCACGCTTTTCTTCGCCCAATCCCCCAATCCTTTTGCCGCTTGACATTCCCCCGCTTCCCCCCTATAATTATCCTACGACTGACACCAAAGGACACGCCCCCGATGAACGAAGTGATTTTAATTGCGAACGGCGACCTGCGCCTCTCCGCCAACCGGACTTGTGAGGAAGCGCAAACAGCGATGGAAGCGCAGCTCAGTGCGGCTTTGAAGCTGGAAGGGGCGACGGTCAAACGCGGCCATGCCTTCGATCCTGCCAAGAAACACGGGTTTATCGATAGCCAGAAATACGGAATGGAAGTCTTTCGCAAGATCGACCCCGAAGCGCCGCTGATCGTCGCCGAGGCCGTCTGGCAGTACAGCCACCATATTCTGCACGGCTTGATCACTCACAAAGGGCCGATTCTGACTGTCGCCAATTGGAGCGGCACCTGGCCGGGCCTGGTCGGGATGCTCAATTTGAACGGCTCGCTGACCAAAGCCGGAGTCAAATACAGCTCGCTGTGGAGTGAGGATTTCACCGACACGTTCTTCGTCAACGGCCTCCATTCCTGGCTGCGTGACGGGCGGGTGCGGCACAACACCGGCCATGTCCACGCCTGGGATGAAGAGTCGGCACCGGCCGAGGCGGTAGCAGCGGGAGTTTTAATTGCGGAAGCGCTTCAAAAAGATAAAGCCATTATGGGAATCTTTGACGAAGGCTGCATGGGGATGTACAACGCGATCATCCCGGACGAACTGCTCCATCATACGGGGGTCTATAAAGAACGTCTGAGCCAGTCGACCCTGTATGCGAAGATGCTGACGGTTTCCGAAGAAGACGCCCGGGCGGCCTATCAGTGGCTGGTCGACAAGGGTATGACCTTCCACTTTGGTCCCGACGAAGCCGCCGATCTGACTGAGGCCCAGGTGCTGGGTCAATGCAAAATGTACATCGCTGCCGTGCGCCTGGCCGATGAGTTCGGCTGCGCAACCATTGGGATTCAGTATCAGCAGGGCCTCAAAGATCTTGCCCCGGCGTCGGATCTGGTCGAAGGCCTGCTTAACAATGTCGAGCGGCCTCCCGTCAAGCACGAGGAGACGGGCAAACCACTCTATGCCTGGTCTGCCCTGCCCCATTTCAACGAAGTCGATGAGTGTGCCGGCCTGGACGCTTTGATCACGAATCGGCTCTGGAAGAAGCTGGGCTACGCTCCCGAAACCACCCTGCACGATCTGCGCTGGGGCCGTCAGTACACCGGGGACAACGGTCTGGGCGAAGCGATCGACGAATACGTCTGGGTCTTCGAGATCTCCGGCGCCGTCCCCGCCGCCCACTTTGCAAACGGCTACAAGAGTGCTTCCTGTGAACGTCAGCCGCCTATGTACTTCCCCGCCGGTGGCGGCACGCTCAAGGGTGTCAGCAAGCCCGGCCATATCGTCTGGAGCCGTATCTTTCAGGAAAACGGCATCCTAAAATGTGACCTGGGCCTGGCCGAAGTGGTCTCCCTGCCAGAGTCTGAAACACAGGAGCGCTGGGACCTGACGACCCCGCAGTGGCCGATCATGCACGCCGTCCTCAAGGGCATCTCGCGAGACCAGATGATGGCCCGCCATAAAGCAAACCATATCCAGGTCGTCTACGCCCCCGATTTGGCCGGTGCCCGCCACGGCCTGTACGCCAAAGCCGCCGCGATGGCCTGCCTTGGGATGGACGTCAATCTATGCGGGGACATTTAGAGTCCGCGCCGTTTCTGCAGCGCGGGCATCGCGGGCCGTAGAGCGGGCGTTGTTCCAGGGAAACGTCCGGCTATCGGTGCGGCACGTGGTCTCCGTTCCGAAGATAAGAATATAGGCGCGGCGCGGGACTGCCGATTTGTTGCCCCCGGTGAAATGGGCCGTATGCGAATCATGGAACGTCGCGCCGCCGGGGGGCAGTGGACAGGCGACGGCTTTGGCTTCGTCCACAGGATTTAGCATTTCCAGGCCGTGGATGCGCGAGTCGCCGCCGATGCTCTGATGCGGCTGTATCTCCTGGTCACTTCGGCCGGGGATAAATGTCATGCAGCCGTTTTCGAGGGTCACCTCCTGCAAAGGCATCCAAACACTCAGCGAGCGATAGTTTGTCCCGGCATCCCAGTAGGCTTCGTCCTGATGCGAGGATGTCGGGGCACCGACACCCGCCGGCTTGAAAATTGCGTGGTCACCGCTGAACCTGGCCCCAGCCCCTAGAATCTGCTCGGCGATAGCCCGGGCATTGACCTCACACAGTGTTCCCGCAAGCTCCGAGGCGTATTTGCGAGGATTGAGGATCTGCGGCAATGCGGCTTCTTTCCTTCTTCGCGGCCCGCTTTGCGGCCGAATATCTGGTCGTAGACCACCCGCAGCTTTTCGTTCTCTACCGGTGTGATGATGGCGTCGATAGCAAGATGGCCATTTTCGTGGTAATGTCCAGCACTGTTTTTTGATTGGGGCAAATGTGATTATCCTGACCCAAAATAGTCAAGCAGACCTATTTGTATGTTATAATGAGTGTAATTATGGGCAACTCCGAGAAAACAAGTTTGCTTTCCAGTGAAACTCATCTATCAGCGTCGCCGGAGGCCCCCCCGCGGGCCCAGATGGCACTCGCGGCGAGCGCCGACTCACACCGGGCACTGAGCCTGAGCGTGGTGGCGGGGAATGCATACGGCGTGGCAGGCGATCTGGCACGGGAGCATTTCCAATTCGATATCCGTGCCGGAGCGGTATCCGGGAATCGGCTGCCGCTCAACCTGTCGCTGGCACTCGATCGGTCCGGGGCAATGGACGGCGAAATGCTGGACTATACCCGGCGGGCCTGTACGTATATCGTCGATCTCCTCGAGCCGGATGATCTGCTCAGTATCGTTACCTTCGACGGCGCAGGGGCCGAAGTGGTCGTGCCGGCCCGGCATGTGGTCAATAAACTCCAAATCAAAGAGGCCATCGGCCGGATCACCGCAGGCAGCGAGTCCAATCTTTACGAAGGCCTCCTCGCCGCGTGCTCCCAGATCAGCTCGGTCAAAACCAGTCACACACTTAACCGTGTCCTGCTGCTGACGGGGACCGCGCCCACCGCCGGGGTCAGCGAATCTTCTGCCATCTTTAGCCAGGTCGCGGAGCAGAAGGGGCGCGGGATCGGGATCACGACCCTCGGCGTCGGCCTGGATTTCAATGAAGAGCTTTTAGCGGGGATCGCCCGGCGTTCGGGCGGCAGCTATTATTCGATTGCCCGGCCCGAGTTGATCCCGGAGATGCTTCGTGTGGAGCTGGACACTCTGATGCGGGTCACGGCCCGGAACCTGCACCTGCGGCTACTACTGGCACGCGGCGTCTCAGTGCGTCAGAGCCCTGGTCAGCAGCCGGTACTCGGGCAGC
>JANXMY010000056.1 GCA_025354405.1 Armatimonadota bacterium | reverse complement strand
GAAGAAGAAGCCGCCGATGCTGATCATTATCGCAGTCGCGGCGGTCGTCATTCTCGCCGTGGGGTTCTTCGTAGTGCAGAAGGTCAGCGCGAAGAGCAAGCATGAGGTCAAGAAGGTGGAGAAAGGTCCGGTGCTGACACTGGATGAGTTTCTGGTCAATCTGGCGGACCCCGGCAGCGATCACTTCCTGAAAGTGACCGTGGGGCTGGAGCTGAGCAAAGAAAAGGGCAAGACTCCGGAGACGCTGAAGGAAGACACGCCGCTGATCCGCGATGCCGTGCTGTCGTCACTCGCGAGCAAAACCCGTGACCAGGTGGGGCCGCAGGCCGGACGCGAGAAGCTGAAGGCGGAGATCAAAAAGCGGGTCAATGAGGCACTGGGGGAAGACGACGTGCAGGGGGTTTACTTCACCAATTTTGTCACCCAGTAACCGCCCCGGTAATTGTTGTGGGGAATAAGCCTGAGAGTATGGAATAAAGACACCGGAAGCGAGAAGCTTCCGGTGTCTTTTTATTTTTTTGCATGGGGCGACAGGAACACTTTTTGGCTGAAGCATTATCACAGAGCGAGATTGAGGCCCTGCTGGCGACAATGGCGGTGTCGGAAGAGGAGCCGCAGAGCAGTCAGGATGCGGAGGTGCCGCGCCCTGGGGCGGAGAGCTTGGTCAGCTCAGTCTCGCAGATTCATATGGCAGAAGGACTCGTGTTTCTGCCGCTGCATAAGCGCCGCCGTGCCGCCGCCGGACATGCTTTGGCCGCGGCGCACTTCCCGTACGCTTCTCCGACTGCCGCCTATGAAGCCTATAACTTCCGGCGGCCCGATAAGCTCTCCAAAGATCAGATGCGCTCGCTGCAAATGCTGCACGAGAATTTCGCCGGGTACTTTATCACATCCCTGTCGGCGCATCTACGGGCGCAGGTCCAGGTTTCGCTGCTCTCCATCGAGCAGGTGCCCTACGATGAGTATATCAAGACCATTTCCGAATCGCTGCTAAATATTCTGAATATGGATGCCCTGGCCGGGCAGGCGATTTTAGAGCTGGACTTCGCGATTCTCTTCTCCATGTTCGACCGGCTGCTGGGCGGAAAAGGGGCGGCGGGAAAGGTCGTGCGAGACCTGACCGATATTGAGAAGATGCTGGCCAGTACCATTGTTGAAATGGCGCTGATGGACCTGAAAGCGGCCTGGGAGTCTGTGCTGCCGATCGATTTCGTGGTGGCCTCGATGGAGACTAGCCCGCAGTTTGTTCAGATTGTCCCAGGCAACGATACGATTGTTTTGATGCTGTTCGAGATCTCGATTGGCGATTATCGTGGAGCAATGCGGCTTTGTATGCCTTACCTGCTAATCAAGCCGATCTTGAACCGCCTCAGTGCGCAGCGCTGGTTTGGCAGCGATAAGAAGAAAGCCTCGGCGACCCATGGCAAGCAGCTCGCGCAGCGCCTGAATACGACCGCGGTGCCCTGTATTGCCCGTCTGGGCGTTTCTTCGCTGACTGTCGCCGATCTGGCCGGGCTGGAAGTGGGGCAGGTGCTGCCGATGCAGGTCTGCCCGGAGGCGCCCGATGTCACCGGCAAGCCAAAGGGGCGCCTGGGCACGGTGGATCTGCTGGTGGGAGATCAGGTGAAATTTCGTGGACGGACCGGGCTGCGCGGGCGGAAGCTGGCAGTCCAGATCGAGCAGGTTGTTGCGCCGCGAGTGGAGCTGATCGCGCATCGAGAACAAAGTCATTTGACCATAGGAGATAAGAAATAAGTGGCTGATTTGGAGATGAATGAAGAGATGCATAGTGCAGAACCATTGGCGGAAGATATGCGCGGCGAAGATATGATGTCGCAGTCCGATCTAGACGCTCTTATCGCTTCATCGCAGGAAAGCTTTTCAGAAGAGAGCCTTTCCGAGGAGCAGGAAATGCCCCATTCCTCACCCGCCGGACTGGTGGATTTCCCCGAGTTTGAGTCGCCTCGAGTGGCCCCGGAATCCTTTTCCAGCAGCTCCGGTTCCGACGGTCTCAATCGTGTCCGGGACATCCCGCTGGAAGTAACCGTGGAGCTGGGCCGAACGCGTCTGCTGATCCGGGACATTTTGGACCTGAGCCCCGGTTCGATCATCGAGCTGGACAAGCTGGCGGGTGAGCCGGTCGACCTTTTTGCCAACGGCATGCTGGTCGCACGCGGGGAAGTTATTGTGATCGACGATAACTTTGGCGTTCGCGTCACCGAAATCATCACGGCGGCAGAGCGCAAGAATTCAGAGAAAGATCTCCATGCATTCGCTTCTTAAAAGCGGCCTCCTGCTCGTTTTTGTCCTGGCCCTTGGTCCGGTCTCGGCGGCTCCGCCTGCTCTCTCTCACTCCGCGGCTCCGACCACGGCTCCGGCCGCGGCTCCGCTGCCTGACTATGGCGGGCGGGAGAGTACGCCGGTGGTCGTGGACGAAGCGGCTCCCAGCCCGCTGGCTCAAATGGGTCGTGCGACCGAGGCTCTGGTAATCGTACTGGCGGGGATCGTCGGCGTGGTGTATGCGCTGAAGCGGTTCGGGCTGGTCAAGCCGGGGGAAAACGGCAAGCCCGCAAAGCTGGCACTGGAAAATTTTGGGGCGTTTCGGCGGAACCGGGGCGACGAGGCGCCGGGAGGCGATTCGCCGGTCACGGTGCTTTCTTCGCAGACGCTCCCTGGCGGAGCGATGCTTCATGTCGTCTCGGTCGCCGGGAAGAACCTGCTGCTGGGAGTGACGCCGCAGTCCGTTTCGACGCTGACTGAGTGGCCTGCCGCGGCGGGAATGTCTTCGGACGAGGCGGCATCGTTTGAGGAGTACCTCACACGCGCCGACAGCTCCCCGACCGTCGGCAGCAGTCTGGCCGCCGCGAATGCCCGCCTGCGCTCCCTCATGGGGCGACCTCCTACGGAAGAAAATCTATGACTCTGCGCCGCTTTTTGCCTTTCGCGATATTAATCGCAGTGCTGGCCTTCTCCGTGTCGGCGGCACAGGCGCAGACCGGTTTCGTCCTGCCGACCATCCCCGGAAGCGCCCCCGCTAAAAACCCGCAGCAAGTCGCTAACACCCTGCAAATCCTGCTGCTGCTGACCGTGCTGACGCTGGCCCCGGCACTGCTGATCATGACCACGGCATTTACCCGGATCGTGATCGTTCTGTCGTTTTTGCGCTCGGCGCTCGGCACGCAGAACATTCCGCCCAATCAAGTCATGCTCGGCCTGGCACTCTTCCTGACTTTCTTCGTGATGGGCCCGACATTTAACCAGATGAATTCCGACGCGATCCAGCCCTACCTCAGCAGCAAGATGGATTTCAATACCGCTGTGGACCGGGGGGAGATTCCGCTGCGCCGGTTCATGGTCAAGCAGACCTATAAAGACGATCTTCGGCTGTTCCTGCAGATGAGCCATACGCCGATGCCCAAGATCACCGATCCGGTACACCCTGCCGACTCCCTGCCGATGCAGGTCGTCATTCCGGCGTTCGTCATCTCCGAGCTGAAGACCGGCTTCATCTTTGGCTTCATCATCTACATCCCGTTTATCATCATCGACCTCGTGGTGTCGTCTCTGCTGATGAGTATGGGTATGATGATGCTGCCGCCGACGGTGATCTCTCTGCCCGCCAAGATACTCGTCTTTATTTTAGCCGACGGCTGGCACGCTATCGCCGGGTCACTGGCGGCGAGCTATCGGACCTAACGGCTCAAGCGTACGAAGAAAGAAGGGTTTCCCATTCGAACTGCCGAACCTAGCGGTATGAACTGTGCTTACCTTCTCTGTGCGCTCCTCTTCCTGCCAATTCTTTTCGCCTCGGCCGCCGCGCAGGCGGCTGCCGAGATATCCATGCAGCCCCAAGTCCCCGGGGTTGTGATCACGCATTCCCCCGCCGCCAGCGGGCTGTATATCGGCAGTCCAAGTCTGGCGATCTTGCCGGGCGGTGACTATGTTGCCTCGCATGACGACTTTGGGCCGCGAAGCACACTTAACAAGACCTTCGTGTTTCGCTCATCCGATCGGGGCCTGACCTGGAAGCTGGAAGCACAGATTACCGGGCAGTACTGGTCCACCCTCTTCGTGCATCACCAATTTCTATACCTGCTGGGGACTTCGCGCGAGTATGGCACCGTCGTCATCCGGCGTTCGTCGGATGGCGGGCAAAGCTGGACCACTCCCCAGGACGACCGTTCCGGCCTCCTTCTCAGTGCCGACCAGTACCACTGTGCACCGGGGCCGGTCATCGTTCATGCCGGCCGACTCTGGCGGGCATTCGAGCGGCGCGATCCTCCCTCCGGCTGGGCTGAGCATTTTTCCGCGCTGATGCTGTCAGTCCCGGTGGACGCGGATTTACTCGACGCCCGTGCCTGGCGCACCTCTGCACCTCTGCCGAATGACCCTGCCTGGAATCTGCACGGGTGGCTCGAAGGAAATGCGGTCGTCAGCCCCACGGGTCAGCTTTTGGACATTCTGCGTACCGGCGACACGACGCCGGAAAAAGTGGCCCTGGCTGCGGTCAGCACCGACGGCAGGCAGCTGCATTTTGCGCCCGAGACCGGCGTGACACTCTTTCCGGGTGGCTGCAAAAAGTTCACGATCCGCTTCGACCCCCAAACTCACCTGTACTGGTCACTCAGCAACTCCGTCCCGACTCCCTACCCCGGCATCTCCGCCGGCAGCATACGCAGCACCCTGGCTTTGATCAGCTCCCCTGACTTGCGGCAGTGGCGCGTGCGCTCCGTAGCTCTGCAGCACCCTGATCCGCTCCGCCATGGCTTTCAGTATGCAGATTGGCAGTTCGACGGAGAAGACATTGTGTTTGCCGCACGAACGGCCTACGACGACAGCAGTGGCGGTGCGCACAATGCTCATGATGCCAATTACCTTACATTTCATCGCCTGACGCGTTTTCGTGGCTTATGAGCTTTTCGCCCGTCTGTTTCTCTGCCAGAAAGTCCTGCACCTGCCAGCGCGTATTCCGGCCATGCGTGCCGAGATAGTCGAGCATGGCCTCCTCGGCAAACTCCATGTCCGCCAAGTCGCTGGTCGTGAAGTCTTCGGTGATACTTTCCCAGACGGCTTTGAGATCGGCGAGGCTGAAGAGGCGGTGGGCATCGCGGACATTCGCCGGTTTGACCTTGAGAAAGAGCTGGTCGGACTGCTCGATATGGCCTTTGACGACATATCCCTCGATGCCGTCGCGGGAAGCCAGGTGCTCCAATGCCCGCAGCCGCTTGTAGACATCTCCCGCTTCACTGCCGCCGACCAGCCGCCCCTGCAGCTCGATCAGCTTCAGGCGGTAGTCCTCGGCGATCCGCTCTTTTTCCAGCCGGTCTACGAACTGATAGTCGGGGTCGATGACGTCGATCAAAATCATGTCCGGCTGATCGGCGGGAATGACGGTGTCGATCTCCGGCAGGGTCATCTCGAAGCAGGGCACATAGCCCAGATCGGCCAGCTTATAGGCCAGTGGATACTTTTTATCCAGCAGCAGCCGGGCCTGCGAGCCGTAGTCAATGCCCAGCCCACGGACGTTCTCAATGCCTGCCGCCACCAGCGGATTGCTGCCGTCGTAGACGTCCCGGGTGGCTAGAAAATATTTATCCTGACGTTTATCCCCGCGCTTATAAAGCCGAATATTGACCCCATCCTCTTTCTTTTCCACAATCACCTCTCCGTCGCGCAGGGCGCGGAACAGGTTCCGCTCCTGAGTCGCCGCAAATCGGTCGGTGGTATAGTCGGAGGCGGGCAGGATGCGCGGGTAGCCGCGCACGATCCGGCGCGTGTCGGCGAAAAATATGGTCCCCTTGAGTACATACGAGACCGGCGCATGGCTGCCCGACTGATGGTAGGTAATAACCGGCCCTTCCTGCGAAAACGAGCCAATCCCGACGCCGAAAAACTCAGCCAGAGCCTCGCGCGTGAAGGGATTTACTTTCTGGGCGCAGGCCCGCAGTTTTTCAGCAATATCGAGGTACATGAAAGTTCCAAGCTAAAATCTAATCAGGGCAATTGCAGCTGAAGCAGCTTTTCAGCGACCTTGAAGACGTGTGTTCCAAGAGAACTTGGCCAGCGGTTTTCCTGCCCTCCGTCAAGCGTGCGGGCACGTTCAATCGCCGCTCAATAACGCTCCGACATTCCGTGTCCGCCGGATCCGCCTCTCGAAAATGCAGCAGCAGCCACAACTCGAAACACGGGTTGCTGATCGCGAGATGATAGCCGCTGTCACGAGCAATTTGAGTCACTTGAGCCAAAAACTGCCCGCGCTGCCGATCTACATCGGCGACAAACCAGCGTTCGTCTTCCGGGCCAAGGTCGTACTGCTGCTCAAACCTGACCAGTCGCTCCAAAACGTGCTTCGGTGCCGACAGGCTGCCGGAACCTGCCGACAGGACTTCGACATGCACGCGTGAGCTTCCGAAGAGAGAGAAATACTGTTCCTCCGTCTTTTCTCCCTCGACCGCAATCACGAAAATACGGGCATCGCGGACAAACTGAGGGCGTGGGATCAGGCCCGTTCGGTGGATACTCATGCCGCTGCGCCCACAAAATCTGCCTCACCGGCAGAGCGTTCCAGTACGTCATTTTCGTGTAAGCGACTCACATCTCCAATAAATGGGATCGCTCCAAATCGACCATTTAAATACCCTTTTTCGCTCTGGGTCGCTGGCCAATTAAATTCCGCAAGCGAGTAGATATGCGATGCTCCGTTTTTGTCTTTCTCAGCAAACCAAATCTCATCTCGACGCAGCAGTTCCAAGTCTAAAAGATTTGTGTCGTGAGCGGTAAATATCAGCTGACTTTTGCAGCTTTTCGCGTCGCCGCAGTCAAGAGCTGCCTTGATAAAGAAACGAGACAAATGAGGATGTAATCGTCGGTCCAATTCGTCGACAACAAGCACTTGGCCAGGGTTCTGCTTAAGCATGAACAATGCAGGAATAAGGTTCAGCAAGCGCTGAGTGCCATCCGACTCTTCATCTATTCCGAAAGCAACTTGATGCCCATTCTTACCCTGATGCAGCAAATGGAGCAGGACTCGCACAATTTGATTTTGAGTATTGTGTTTGAGAGTCACACTTTCTTCCTGCGGCCCGTAAAGATTCACTGTGACAGCATAGGAAGCCTCTAATTGAGCTTTTACTTGATCTTTGAACGCGTCCAAAACCACTGAGGACAAATTGTCAAAATCAAATGGTACTTCCTCTGTCTCGACACTGTTCACTCCTGTTCCTGTCACTCGTAAAATGTCCTCCATGAAACTAGTCATAGATTTATCTTCATGCATAATCATATCTAAGTGAGTTGCCGACGACTCAGGAAGTATAAAAATAAGACTCTTCTGGAACCAATCTACTATCGGCTTTAGCTTAACAACGTTTCGGTCCAATGCTTCTGTCAGGAAAAGTTGGTTCGGCCGAGTGCCCTTAGCGACGAATTCTAGAAACTGTTCTTGCTTCTCGTCATTTTCAGTAAAGAGTGAGCCATACTCAATCTTCTCATTTCCATCGGGAAGAATGTATCTCTGAAAATAAGGCAGCTCATTGGCATCATGGGTCGCGAAAAGCCACTCCTCATGCACACGCATCGAATCTACCCGGAAGCCGTAGTTATACAAAATATTTTCAGCTTCGAAAACAAATTCGAACTTGCAGGGCCGACTAGAACCAATCCCCAATCGGAATGGGCGTATACCAATTAACTGCGTTCCGCGTGTCCCATTCACAATCAGATTTTTGGCGAACTGCATCGCTTGGACAAAGTTCGACTTCCCCGCTCCATTCGCCCCATGAAAAGCAGCAGCTCTAAGTAGGCGCTCGCCTTTCCGAGGCAAATCAGAGACGAGATGTCCTGAGTGATCCTCATTGGTTGTCGCGACCATTGAGAAAACTTGCTCCTCGTCAAAAGAAAGGAAGCTTTCAAAAGAGAATTGTACTAACATCAGTAATTGGTTTTCATCGAAGTTAATTGCATCAAGCCGATGCTAGTACTATACCGTTTGCAATCGAAAAATTCTTTGTTTGAAGACAGGTACATCAGCTTTTAGTATCCCTTATAAAAAAGTAGAGCAGGGTCCCGCTCTGCGGAGCATTGACGAACTCCGGGGTGAATAGGAGGCGCTGCTCGTCGATCGGGGGCAGCAAGAGGTAATTGCCGTCCGGCTGGAGGAACGTCAGCTGCCCCACATCGCCGCCGTCGCTGTTGATCGCCCCCCAGACGCCTTTGGCCAGCCAGAACCGCTGTTCGTCGGAGACGGTCCAGCCGCCGGTCGGCGGGCCGTGCCCATGGGAGGCCATCACCGCGCCGCCTTCGGTGCCGGTCTGTTTGACGAACAGCAAATAGAAATGCCTGCTGTCTTTCGACCAGCCGACCGTCGCGCGAGTCGTCTGGATCCAGTCGACATTGGGGATATACCCCGCTTCGCCCGCGGTGCAGGCCGCCGGGTGGCCGCCGCCGTAGAGCTCGATGCTCGTGGGGAAAGGGTGCAGCGTCAGCGGCTTTCCGTCCTTGATCAAGCACTGCGCCCCGCCGGCAGCGAACGTGAAGTTTTTTGCCAGGACTACTTTGCCGGGCATCAGCAGAGTTTTGAACGCCGCACGGCCCGAGGCATCATAGGAGACCCCAAATGTCCAGCGGGCCTGCCCGACATTGGCGTGGACTTTGCCGCCGAGCACGACCGGGGTGACATGGTGGTAGAGATAGGGCGAAGGCGGGATCGCCCCTTTTGTCTCCAGTCCGAAAAACAGGCCGTGCCAGGCCGCGACGACTTTCCCCCGGCCCGCCCCGTTGAGATGATGCACGGCAGCCCCGACACCGACCTTCCAGCCGTCGTTTGAATCGTCAAAGGGATGGGCATCGTCCTCATCCTGATCGTAGATCTCGAAGCGCAGGTGCGGGTTAGCCGAAAGATCAAAATCAAAAAAGTCCAGCACCGTGCCGTCGGGCGAGGACGTATCCAGCCAGTGCGTGACCCCAGGGTGGGGGGTGTCCTGAACCGCCTTAGGCCAGGGCCAGATTGCGAGGCGGGAGGGGACCGGCGGCTGCAGCGGCTTTGGAAGCGGAGGAATAGTTGTGCGCCAAGTCAACACGCCGGCAGCGGCGGCGATCGCCAGCCCCAGCAGTGTGAGGGTGAACAACCGTGACCGTTTCATAAGTGGGCTCCGAAAAACGTCATCAGCGCCGCCGCTACGGGGTCGGGCCGCTCTTCCGGCAGCCAGTGGCCGCCGCGCGGGATGCCCTCGAATACCAGCCCTGCGCCCCGAAGAGCCGCGAGATCGAAGCGCGGATCACTCTCGCCCAGCAGGACAAGCTGCGGCACCTCGGGCGGCACGGGCAGAAGAAGAGGGGAAGTGCGAAAGGGAGCCAGCGAGGCCCGCAGGGCGCCGGGCGGGGTGAGCGCGCTGACGTAGACAGCCAGATCGGCTTCGGAAATCGACTCGGGGTCGTGTGTCCAGGAGTGGAAAAAGTGCCGCAGATAGGCCGAGAGATGAGGCGCAATCAGCAGCTCCGGCAGGTCGGGGGTGCGATGGAAGCCGTCGTGCCAATCGGTGTTTCCCCCGCGCCTCTCTGGCGGCACGGAGCTGAGCTGCGCCAGCCCTGCCACTTCGCCCGGATAAACCGCCGCATAGGCCGATGCCACCGCCGCGCCTTCGTCCCCATGGCCCACGACGAACAGGGGGGCGTCGGCCAGCCCGCAGAGCGCCACCAGCTCCCGAATATCTTCCATGCGGGTGCGGACATCATAGCCGCCGACGGGCTTGTCCGAGTCGCCGCACCCGCGCAGGTCGGGTGCGAAGCCGACGTAGCCTGACGCGGCGAGTGTTGAGAGAACCCGCCGCCAGGTATAGCCCGTCTGGGGCCACCCATGGAGCAGCACGACCGCTGGCCCTTCGTCACCCCTCTGTCTAAATCGCAGGCGCAAGCCGCTGCTGAGCCGCAGAAATCCCTGTTCCAGAGTGGACATGGCTTAAATCAAATGATACCTATCCAAAAGAAACGCGCGGGCGGGCTCGATGGCCTGCCCGCGCACGGTATGTTGACGCCGAGAAAAAACTTATTTCTTGGCAAAATCCGCATTGATCTGAATAAAGCTCTTCCACTGGTCGGGGACTTCGTCTTCCATGAAGATCGCATCCACCGGACATTCCGGCTCGCACAGTCCGCAGTCGATACACTCATTCGGGTCGATGTAAAGCTGATCTCCCGCTTCATGGATGCAGTCTACCGGGCAGACGGCTACGCAGGATTTATCTTTCACCCCGACGCAGGGTTCAGCGATGATGTAAGGCACAGTAAATTTCTCCTGAGAATCTAAATATCGATTTAAGTCTAAAATTGGTGAGGTTTCGTGAGATTATTATACACAGTCTAGGAGGAAAATAGCAAGCCTCAGTCATACGACGGTAGGATTTGGGGCGAGCAATTTGTCCTCATTGATGATTTCAATGGAGGAATCGGGAAGCAAATTCTGCCGCAAGATGTTGAGGTTCAATCCGCCTCCACGCGAGGGGGCAAGAATAGCTTCGAACTTTGTCTCGTAGGCTAACCGTCCAATAACTTGGGTCACGGTTTCATCAAATGAAGTGTCCCACTCAACGCCGCGGATTTCCGCGAGAGTCACCCCTAGCCTTTTGCGAACTGACGCATCACTGAGATCCAGCACTTTGCTCAAGGTTACATTGGCACCAATAATGATGTAAGGCAGCAGAGAGGTGATGTTGAATCCGCTGCTCCGTGCCGTGTTGGAGTACTCCCATTCGGCGGTCTTCAAATCAGTGCTGGTGTAAACTATGACAAATTGCCCCTTGCCATGAAAACGCCCCGATGCTTCCCGGCTTCCTTCACCGGAGAATGCATCGAGGCTGTTACCATATTTAGGCTGCATACAACGGATGCAGCAGCCGGAAAAAGCTGCCGGGAGCGTGAACGATCTGACAATGGAACGCGTAAGACGTTCAACCCGCACTTGATCGATCACACATAAACGCCTTCTGCCAGACGCGCCAAAATCTCCCTGACTTGTTGTGTCCTGCCCCTTTTGATTGCGTCAAGGGGGCAGCAATTGCCAAGCATCATGTTGGGAGCGGCGAGCCAGCGATCACCTTCTGCCTTCTTCACTATGGTGCTCAAAAGCAGCTTCACCTGCTTAACATCATTGAGAATTCGGCTGTGCCGAGAAGCAGTGATATTGACTGAATCACTGCCTTTGACAGCGATCAAGGATTTACGGCGCGTCGCGGAGACTTGAAATATGTGCCGTTTCCGCCCCAGTAGCTTACGACGCTCAGTCATTACTTTTTGGGATCGAGTAATTCTGCCGGTCAGGACTGGTTGATCCATTGTATTTGTAGGCATATCATCTCTCATGTTCTGCAAGCCAAAAAGCAGATACGTTCTGTTAAGATTATACCACTGTTCCGCATGAATTATTCTTTGCACTCCTGATAAACATTACCCCTCCTTGAAGGTACTTTTAGCGCAACGCGCACGTGCCATACTTCAACAATTCGGGATTGGTCCTGAGCATCCCGCGAACGATGTGCTTCTCCGCAGAACAGCAGGAGGCTATGGTGCTCCTCATGGTGCGCCTGGGGAGCCAAATATTCATACTATTGGATATATCGAGTATGTCTCTCGCAAAATCATTGATGCTGAAGAAGATGGCAAAGAAGCAGTTATAGATGCTTTGCAACACGTCGGAAATGAGCTGATAGTGTCAAGTGTTTTCTGTAAAAGCTGGGAGCATCCTGACGCCTTCGTTATTTCGTGAGTTGTTCCGTGAACGTTAAGTAGGCTTTGCCTGCTTGCCAATCGTCGCTGATCTCCATTAGTAGCGCACTCACCAAGCGCAGACAGGAAGCTTCGTTTGGGAAGATGCTCGCCACCTGCGTACGCCGCTTGATTTCTCGGTTTACCCGCTCGACCCCGTTGGTGGTCCGCAGCAGGCGGCGATGCGCTTCGGGAAACGCAAGCACCGTGAGGCCCTCGGGCAGGCTTTCTTCCAGCCAGGCGGCAAGCTTCGGAGCCGTCTGCGCGTACTTCTGCACCGTCCGCTTCAGTAGGGAATCTGCCTCGGCTCTTTCCGCCGCATTGAAGACCGCCCGGATGTCTGCCGCCACCTGCGGCTTCATGTCCTGCTTTGGCACATACGCCGAAGCGTTTTGCTGAGGCTTTATTGGGGTGGAGGTGGAACTGGCATCGCTGCCACAAGGTGCCCCCAAACACGGCAAGACGGGCGGCTTTTAGCCCTTCGTGGGCATCGCTGGTGATCAGCTGCACCCCGCACAGGCCGCGAGCCACCAGGCTTTGCAGGAACTGCCGCCAGTGAACCTCATGTTCGGACAGGGCCACCGACACACCCAGCACGGTGCGCTTGCCCGCCTCGTCGACGCCCACGGCCACCAGAACAGCGGCTTTTTGGACCAGTCCATCCTGGCGCACCCGTTCGTAGCGGGCGTCGAGATACACATACGGGCAGGTCGCAAGGGGCCGCTGCCGCCAAGCTTCGAGCGTTTGGTCAAGCTGCTGGGCGGCCTGGCTCACCTGAGTACTACTGACGGCAAATCCGCAAAGCTGCTCAGTGATGGCTGCGACTTTGCGGGTAGACACGCCCTGCACATACATTTCAGCTAGGGCTAGCTTGAGGGCACGTTCCGAGCGGGTGCCGCGCTCGAGCGACTGCGGATAGAAGCCGCCGCCTTGTCCATTGACTTCGCGCACCTGGGGCACGGCGACGGTGATCTGGCCGAGCCGGGTGTTGA
The DNA here is from genome assembly GCA_025354405.1 of Armatimonadota bacterium. Lineage (GTDB taxonomy): Bacteria > Armatimonadota > Armatimonadia > Armatimonadales > Capsulimonadaceae > JANXMY01. The sequence goes on along the minus strand of JANXMY010000056.1, from coordinate 1,470 downwards.
GGGTCTTGTCTTTGTAGCCGTTGGCATGGCCCGTGCGCTCCTGGGTGCGCTCATGCGGGGCGGCTCCTAGATGCTTTTGCCGTTCGATCTGCATGGCGGCGTTGAGGAGCACTTGAAAAAGATCGGGCAAAGCCCCCAGACCCTGCGTAGAAAGCTGCTCCAAAAATGTGTGATCCAAAAGGGCTTCGGAAAGTGTAAAATCATCGTGGTAGGTCATGGGTTGTAATCCTTAAAGTGTGGTAACTTCAAGAATACTCCTTGGCCTACTACTTTTGAGCAGAGGCCGACACTTTTACAGAAACAAGTTTACACTAACGTGCGCTTTGGGCAACACCAGTTGGAGTTGCCGTAAAGGAGTATTTCGATTCCCTTAAAGATTCTCAATGAAGGAGCCGTCAGAAACAATGAAAACCTCTCCAGAAAAACAACAGGAAAAAAGTAAAGACCTAGTAAGCACCCTAAAATTTTGGAGCGTCGTACTTCCATTTATTGTTCTTTGGCAAGGTATACATTATTTTCAGGCGTTAAGCGCTTCCACTACTTACCGGCAGGATTGCTCAAAAGCAACAGCCTCTCGCGGTTTCTACAGTGGCACTGCCCCTTGTTATTATGTTGCAGCGAATGCGACTCTTATTAATTATCGTGATGTGCGTGGCAGAACGCAAAGTCAGGATATAAGCATAGCCTACAATGGAAAAGTGTCGGAGATAGAAGTAGACCATGATCCAATTCAAGTATCACCTACCGTTGCAGACCCTCGGTTGTCCGAACAGTCGGTTAATGGTGCTTGCGAAATCGAAGTTTGGCACAATCAGATAGTGCTTATTATTATCAGATCCGGTGACCGAATTCAGGCTCGAGAAAATCCAGAAACACAGGGAAGCACATTTTTTGGTGTGTTGTTTGTTGCAATGGTCGGCATCACTATTTCGATATGGGCTTACCTTTTGCGTCATAGGTCAAAGTAGAATTCTTCTCTTCTCATTTACTGTATTGCCTGTCTCCTTCTGTAAGTCGGCATGTTCTTTGATAACCGAGTGTTCTGCCGCCTTTCGCGAGGCGGCAGACGCTCAACCATACTGAAACTCTAGCACTCCCGGCCACAGCTACGACTTGGACGGCAGCGAGACGACGGTAAACGGGCAGACGGCGAGCTACGACTTCGAGAACCACCTGGTCAGCCTGGGCAGCGCAGCGAACTATGTGTATGACGCCGACGGCAACCGCTATTCAGCAGCAAGCGCGGGCACCACGACCAGCTATGTAGTGGATACAAGCCTGCCCTACGCTTCGGTGGTGGAGGAGTACAGCAACGGAACGCTTGCCGCCCGGTATGATTATGGTGACGATCTGGTGCGGATGGACCGGGGCAGCGGGGTTTACTACTACATTTACGATGGGCTGGGAAGCACCCGGCAATTGGTGAACACCGGCGGGGCGATCACGGACACCTGGGGGTACTCGGCGTTC
>JANXMY010000026.1 GCA_025354405.1 Armatimonadota bacterium | reverse complement strand
GTATTCGACCTCATGAAACTTGTTGGTCGTCTTGACCTCTTGCAGCATGTTCTCGAAGGCCCGAATAGTCGCCATATCCGAGTGGATACGGATTAAATCTTCCCGCGCAAAGCGGTCCAATTCGTCCTGCATAGTCCGTTTATACTGGTTTGCAGGGATAGGCTCGAACTCGATAAAGTGCGCGCGGCGGACTTCCTCGGGATGGATAGATAGGGATTTTGGCATGGGTTTGGTTCCTGTAGAATGTTGTCTTAATTAGGAGCGAGGGATTAAACTCCTCTCGCTGAATGACGTCCTTCGGACGTAAGATGCGCATACGCGAGCGCTCTTGTTAACGTTTACCGTCAGCCCGCATTGCTAATGTGATAGTATGTGCTGACATTGCAGTCGCCAGCATTGAAACAAAACCGCTCTTCAAATGAATTACGACTTCAGCCTGTCCATTTTCTTGAATAGCTCGCCCGAGTTGAAGATGAGGCAGGCTGCGGCAAGGCATATACGAATATGTGTCTGTGGTGTTTGACAATCGATCGACTGGAATATAACCTGTAGGACCGCCCTCAAATTTTATCATTGCCATCACTTTAGCCGAATTCTCAATTACCATGGGGTTCATCCACATTTCATCTCAAAAATACTATTTTCTCAGCTCTTCAATTTCTGTCTGAACCTACCCCCGTGCATCCATCGCGAGCCACGTCAGATCGCGCGGCCCAACATAAACGGAATCGGGGCGAATGATGCGGTTGCCATCCAGCTGCTCGATCATGTGGGCGGTCCAGCCCGCTGTGCGCCCGATAGCGAAGACTGGGGTGAAGATCTCGGAGGGGACGCCGACGGCGTGCAGGATCAGCGCGGCGTACAGCTCGACATTCGCATACAGCTCGCGGCCTGGCTTGAGTTCCGAGAGGACATCTACTGTCGTTTGCTCGACGGACTTGGTCAGATTCAGCAAGTCATAATCGCCGGTGAGGGCGGCCATCTTCTCGGCAGCCGCGGAGAGCAGGGCAGCCCGCGGGTCGCGGACTTTATAAATACGGTGACCGAAGCCCATGATGCGCCGACCCGCAGCCATTTCGGCACGGATAAAGGCATCCGTCTGATCGGGAGTGCCGATTTCACGCAGCATATCCAGTACTGGACCGGGCACCCCGCCGTGTTTGGGACCTTTCAGGGCACCGACCGCGGCGGTCAAGGCCGAGACCATATCGGAGTCGGTGGAGATCGCGACCCGGGCACAGAAAGTGGAAACATTGAGGCCATGCTCGCTGACGGCCACCATGTAGGCATTCAGCCCGGCGACCCGTGCGGGGTCGGGCACCTGCCCTTCCAGCATATACAGAAAGCCTTCAGCCAGGCCATGCTCAGGCTTTGGGGTAATCAGGGGCAAATTGTGCTTAATGCGCCACGTATGAGCGACAATCGCCGACATTTGAGCCTGCAGTCGCGCCGCCCGGCGTTTGGCCCCGGCGAGGTCCAGGCTATCGATGTCCGGGTCGTCGATGGAAAGCATCGCCGCGCCCATCCGCAGGATGTGCATGCCCTCGGCGTGAACAGCCAGCACTTCCAGAGCAGCCATGACCGGAGAAGGCAGCGCACGGGCCGTACTCATCTCCGTGTGCAGAGTGTCATACTCGGCCCGCGTCGGCAGTGCCCCGTTCCAGAGCAGATAGGCAACTTCTTCGAACGTGACCTTGCCGGAAAGCTCGCCGACATCGTAACCCCGCAGGGTGAGCCGGCCGTTTTGGCCGTCTACCTCGGCGATCTGCGTGGCGGCGGCGGTAACTCCTTCGAGTCCTTTGGAAATGACGGGCTGCTCAGTTGGCATCTCTTTGTTCTCCTACTCTGCTCTCTTTCACCCCAGGGGTGCTTCACCTAGCGAGTGGTTTGGAGCCACACACGGGCTGTCATTGCTCATCATCTCGCCGCATAACATCGCTAGTCTGCTGTATCAATCGGATAGTTCGCCTGAACGTGGGCAGCGAGAATGCGTTGCTGGTGAGCTTTATCACGAACTTCCACCAGTAGCTCCACTCCCGTCATGCCCAGGGCCACAGTCGGGCGCAGGCGATCGTGAGTGATGCTGAGGACTTTGCCGCGCTCCTCGGCGACGATCTTCAGCATGGATGCCAGAGAGCCGGGCCGATCGTCGCAAGCGGTGAAAAAATGCAGGTAGCGGTCAGCGCGAAGCATTTCGCGCTGATCGCCGATGCAACCGATTCATCTGTATCAGAGACCACATCGTCTGCATATTTTTGGATGTACGCGAAAGTACGCGAAAACGGCGACTTGACCGCGATACCATCGCAGATCGTTCGTACCACATCAGCGTAGCTGTCGAGTCTCCGGCTCACACTGTCACAACGTATGATCGGGGTATGGTGCGCCAGTGCCCACACACCTGGCAAAGCGGCCTCTATATCGGACAGGGTGACACTCGAGCTTTACGTTTGCTATGTATTCTGCTATAATATGATTATAGTACAGCGAAAACCGAAAAAAGTCAAGGCCAATACGAAAGAAAACGAAAATGTTGTACGCAGCAGAACGACAGCGGGAAATCCTGGACCGGGTCCGGCTGGAAGGCAAAGTCTCCGTCGAAGAGCTAACCGAAGCACTAGGCGTCTCCGCCCCAACCATCCGGGCGGACCTCGGATCACTGGAAACGCGCCATCTGCTGCGCCGCACACATGGCGGGGCCATTCTGCCCGAAACGACCCTCTACGAGCCGCCCTATGCCGAGCGTGAACGTGCTCGGCAGTCCGAAAAAACGCGAATCGGCGCGGCGGCGGCGGCGATGATTTGTGATCATGAAACCGTGATACTCGATGCCGGAACGACCACATTCGAAATCGCGAAATGCCTGAAAAAACGTGTCGGTCTGACGGTCGTCACCAACTCCCTGGAAGCAGCCTGGGAGCTGATGGATTCTCCCCCCGGCTGCCTGGAAATTATTGTGATTGGCGGCATGGTCCATGCGCACCGGCGTGCGACACTCGGCCCTCTGGCAACCGATTTTCTCGCCAATTTCCATGTCGACCGCGTCTTCTTAGGAGTCAACGGCGTGAATCCCAACTCCGGGTACACCGTTGTGGACTTCGATGCCGCACAGGTGAAACGCGCCATGATTGCCTGCGCCCGAGAGGTAGTAGTCGTGGCCGACAGCAGCAAGTTCGGTATCTCGGCGTTCGCGTCGATCTGCCCCCTCAGCGCGGCGCACATTTTAGTGACCGATTCGTACCCGGCTGCAGATTTGGTGGGAGCTCTGGAAAAAGGAACCGTGGAAGTGATTGTCGCCCCGGAATAAGAAAAGCCCCTCTGCGTCTCCCGATTTGTGAGAACAAGAATATTAGGAACGAGAATATTAGGAACAAGAATATTAGGAGCGAGAATATTGGAAACAACTGCTTTTTTGGCCGGCATCAGAGTTTTCCCAGTGAAATCTCTCGATGCACACGACTTACGTGAAGCCGCCATTCTCTCGACCGGCGCACTCGCACTCGACCGTGAGTATACGCTGCTCGATACCCAGGGCAAATTCGTGAATGCCAAACGGTTTGCCCTGATGCAGCGTCTTCGCAGCACCTGGGATCATGAGAAGCAGATTCTAGGCCTGTATGACGAGGGCCTTGCAGAAGAAGCCCGTTTTCATATGCCTACTCAGCAGGCCGCCCTGGAAGCCTGGCTGAGTGACAAGTTTGAGCAGCCTGTCACTGTGGCCCAGAATACCGACGGCGGCTTTCCTGACGATACTCAGGCCCCTGGCCCCACCCTCATCAGCACGGCAACCCTCGAGGCAGTCGCCTCATGGTACCCCGGTGTTACGGTGGAGGAAGCCCGCCGCCGGTTCCGCGCCAACCTGGAGATCGGTGGTGTTCCCGCCTTCTGGGAAGACCGCCTTTTTGCCGGGCCCGGCGAGGCAGTACCGTTTCAGATCGGGGACGTGATTTTCCGCGGCGTCAATCCCTGCCAGCGATGCATTGTCCCTACCCGTGACAGCTTTTCCGCTGAAGCCTCGTCCGAGTTCGCCCAGATATTTCGTACTCACCGGGAAGCCGCCCTGCCCGCCTGGGCCAATCGATCACGGTTCGACCATTTTTACCGCCTTGCCGTCAACACCTGCATCCCGGAGACTGAAGCTGGAAAGTGGGTGCGGACCGGCGACAGCCTGGCACTGGTCTCTATCGAGTAAACGACAGGGAAAAATAACTTGAGCAAACGCCGCCGACTCCTCTACGCCTTGCTCCTCATCGCCTTGCTTCTCATCGCCACACTGGTCCTGGGCCTCGCCTCGCGCAAGTTGTCACACTTTCTTCCCTGGTGGATGGCGAAAAACGCCGGCGATGTGCTGTATCGGCATTGAGTTTTTGAATTTCTGCACGGTGCCCAAGCTCGTCGCCGCCCGGGAGAGCACGGCGGGCGCTTTGGTGCTGGGCCACGGGTTCCACGCCTCAAATCTGGTGTGTTGCCTGCTGGGCGTTGCCATCGCGGCGGGAATTGAAACTCTCCTCAAAGGGAGATCGGCCTGAGGAGCAGCGATCCGACATACAGCAGGCCGAAGATCAAATGGGTCTGGGCCGTTCCGGGCACGCTGCCGGTGCGATAGGCTTTGAGGAACAATGGGAGCGAAAGCAGTGTCCCCAGGCTCCACACCGGCAGGATGCGGGTTAGCACACCGGCGACAATGAAAGCAAGGGGCCCAAATAGCAGCACCTGCTGCAGAAGCTGACCTGCGTGTGGGGAGAGCAGCGTGGCAAGCGTGCGGACATGAGCGGCCCGGTCATCCGGGGCGTCGCGGAGGTTATTCGCGTGGAGAATGGCGTCGACCAGCAGAGAAACAGGAACGGCGTAGAGCGATACAAGGAGCCACTGGGACGGCATCAAAGGCCCAGCCTGGACACCGTAAGCCCCCAGGGTCAGACCGAGGCCGAAAGCGAGAATGATCAGCAGGTCGCCCAAAGCATACTTTTTGAGAAAGGCCGGATACAGCACGGCGCAGGCAAGACCCGCGAGGGCCAGTGGCAGCACGACGGCGGAATGGGAATGCAGCAGAAACAGGCCGCAGAGCGCCGCACCGCCCAGAAGCAGCAAGCCGAAAGTGAGAGCCTCCCGGGTGGTCATCAGGCCGGAAGTCAAAACTCCGCTGCCGTGTTCGGGCTTCGTGTCCACACCTTTAACGAAGTCGAAGTAATCGTTCAGGACATTTGCCCCTAGGTGTGCCAGGATGCCGCCGAGAAGAACGAGCACGAAATCCAAAGCGTGAAAAGTGCCGTGCGACGCTCCGCCGTAGCCTCGTGCCGCTAGGGCCGTTCCAAGTAAAACTGGAACAATACTCGCCGGAGCCGAAAAAAAGCGAGTGGCCTGCCTGAGTGTCGAAAATTTCATATCTTACAGTTCGCCAAAACGTATCCAAAAACCTCTTGACAGCGAGCTGCAAAGGTGCTACAATTTGGCAGGTTCTACAAACGGCGGGATCAAAACGGCAGGAAGCCCATCCCCTTTACGGACGCGCGTCGTCGTAGGCCAAAACACACACCATCCACCATTTTCGATTATACGGACAGGGAGGTCCTGACTATGCGGCAAAGGATTGTCACCGAGAAAATCGCGGCATGGGCCCGCCGGCCGGAGTTCTGGCTGGCGTGGCTTGCGGCGTGGCTTGCTGTTTCCGCCTTCCGCAGTCTAGGGACGCCCTGGGCGGGAGCCGCACTGGCAGAGCTGCTGCGCTGGGGGGTCGGGATCGGCCTGGCTCTGGCATTGGGCCTTGCCCTCCGCCGGATCGGAGATGCGGCGCGGCTGCTCATGCTCGCGGCCGGGGCACTCGCTTTATGCGGGATCTGGGACGGCCTTCGGCCCGAGCGCGGCGGACTGGTCGGGCCGTATCTGGACCATCAGTTATATGGAAGTGCGCTGCTGGTCCTGCTGCCGTTCACCGCAGCGCTTACGCTGAGCGATCGCGATCCTCGCTGGCGAATCGGGGCGCAGGCGGCCGCGGCGGCCGGTGTCGTTTGCCTTATCCTGTCCCAGGCTCGCAGTGCCTGGGCCGGACTTCTCATTTCCGCCCTGGTATTTTGCTGGTTATGGCTTAGACAGGCCACTCCGAAAAAGCGGCATTTCACCGCTCTTGTCCTCAGCAGCGCCGCCGTGATCGCGGGCGGCCTCTGTGTCTGGACGGTGACCGCTTCCACGGAAGTACGTTCGCCACTGACCTCCCGCTCGGCCACACTCACTCATCTCAGATCCGATTCGAGCTGGCAAGCACGTCTTACAACCTGGCGTGGAACCGCCCAAATGCTGGCTTCTCGCCCATTAGTCGGGTTCGGTCTGGGACGGTATCCGGGAATTCAGGCAACCTGGACTCACCAGGGCCGCCTGCTCACCCCCCAAACCCATCCCAGTTTATCGGAAGAAGCACACAATTTCTATCTGCAGACAGCCGCCGAGGCCGGCTTTGTTGGCCTGTCCCTGTACGTCACAGCCTTGGCGGCCTTTGCTGTTCTGGGCCTTCGACGCTTGAAACAAAGCGGACCGCACCTGAGCCGCCGAACATTCCTCGTGATCGCAGCCCTGAGTATGCTCGCGGGACAGTGCGTGGATGCCTTGGCCAGCCCTTCCTGGCAGTTCGTGGAGGTCTCCCTTCTCTTTTGGACGGCACTGGGTGTGGGAATGTCGGCTCTGCAGCACACCGATGCCGAGCCGACTGCCGCCCGTTTCCCCCTGCCTCTGCGCCGTGCCGGTCAGGCGGCACTCGCCGGAGCCATCGCCGTGCTCCTAGCCGCACAGGTTTTGCCACTGGGGCTGCTGTCACCCGTGGAAGCGTATACCCCACCAACAAGCTGGACACTTGTATCAAACAGTGCTGTTCTGCAAGGCTCTGCTTTGACCGCTTCTGTCGGCGACATCATAACTTATACACTGACAGCAAAATACAACGATAGCCAAGGGGGGACGCATTTAGTCAATGTCTCAACCGACTCGACAGCAAGTTATTTTGCGACCGTGTTTCCGGATAGCTCCACACTTTATGGAACACTCACCAAGAGTACCGCCAGCAATACTGTCACATATACCGTACCTGAGAAAGCTCGCGGCAAGAATTTAACGGTGACTAGTAGTTTCAAGAGTAATTTCCTGGTGGTCAATGCTGTAACAGCTCTCAAGGTCAACTAAAAATCGACCGTCAGCGAGTAGATTTAGGGTAACATAATGCCATCTCAGAAACTTGCTCATCAATCCACTTACTGGCGGTCCCTACTTTGGCTCATGACTCGACTTTTTACATCACCACCCCGATTTACTACGTCAACGGAGTTCCGCATGTTGGCTCGGCCACGACGACCCTCCTGTGCGATGCCCTGGCCCGTTTTCACCGCCTGAAAGGCGAGCGAACTTTTTTCCTGACCGGCACCGATGAGCATGCTCAGAAAGTGGCCGATGCGGCGCTGATCGCGGGAGTGCCGGCACAGGAATTTGCCGATAAGGTCTCCGGGCGCTTCCGCGAATGCTGGGAATATCTCAATATTTCGAACGACGACTTTATCCGAACGTCCGAGCCGCGCCATCAGGCCGTCGTCACGGAGGTCTTCCGTCGGCTTCAGGCCAGCGGCGATATCTACGTCGGCAAATACGAAGGCTGGTACTCGGTTGCCGATGAGACTTTCTTTCGTGAGTCGGAAGTCAAAGATGGCAAAGCAATCGAGAGTGGAGCAAAAGTCGAATGGGTTTCCGAGGACAACTACTACTTTAAGCTGTCAGCCTACGGCGATCGACTGCTGGCCCATATCGAGCTGCACCCGGAGTTTTTGCAGCCGGAGACGCGCCGCAATGAAGTGCTGGCGTTTATTAAGGGCGGTTTGCGAGATATCGTGGTCTCGCGCCGGAATACCGGATGGGGCATTCCAGTGCCCGATGACCCATCTCAGGTGGTTTATGTCTGGTTCGATGCCCTCATCAATTATCTGACGGCGACGGGCTGGCCGGGCGCAGCTTCCTGGGATAGTCTCTGGCCGGCCGATCTTCATTTAGTGGGCAAAGAGATTTACACCCGCTTCCATGCCACCCTCTGGCCCGCCATGCTGATGGGTCTCGGCCTGCCGCTTCCGGGCACTGTACTGGGCCATGGCTGGTGGCTGGTAGACGGTGAAAAAGGTGCAAAGTCCAAAGGCAATATCCCGACCCCGCAGGAAGTCGTGACGGAGCTGGTCTCGCTGAGCGGAGCCTCCCCGGAAGTGGCGAAAGATGCCCTGCGCTATTACCTGCTGCGGGACATCTCCTTTACAAGCGACGCGGAATATGCACAAAGCCACCTCCTCAGCCGCTATAACGCCGATCTCTGCAACAAGCTGGGCAATTTACTAAACCGCACGCTGAAAATGCTGTCACAGTACGCCGGAGGGGTCGTACCGGAGAGTGGCGCGGAGCGGACCGCGGACGGAACCTTGGCAACTCTCTCCCACGAAATCGTTCAGGATGTCGAACGCTGCATGCTGGCCTTCGATCCCGGCGGTGCGCTGGCGTCGATCTGGAAGCTGGTCGAAGCCGGCAACGGCGACATCGACACGACGGCGCCCTGGAAGCGCCACAAAGCGGGTGACACGCAGGGCGTCGCCGACGCACTGTATGCTGCACTCGAAGCGGTACGTATCATCAGCATCCTGCTTACTCCGCTTTTGCCACATGTCGCCGAGGTGATGCGTCAGCAGCTGGGCCTCAGCGAAATGCCGCTCGGCGACTGGGCACACGAAACGCGCTGGGGCGGGCTCGCAAGTGGTATGAAGACCCTTGAAGGCCAGCCGATCTTCCCACGTATCGACACGAAAACAAATAGCCAAAAACAGAAAGAGCTTACGACTGTGACCGAAAACACACTGCCTCCGCCGCCGCCCCTTCTCGACGTTCCCGAAGCACCCCCGGCGCCAACTTATATCACTATCGATGATTTTGCGAAAATCCAGCTCAAGATCGGTCAGATTGTCACCGCGGAGCGCGTCGAAGGCGCGACCAAACTGCTCAAGCTGACAGTGGATATCGGGGAAGAGACGCCCCGGCAGATACTCGCGGGTATCGCCGAAAGCTATCTGCCCGAATCCCTGCCCGGAAAAAAGATTGTGGTCGTTGCAAATTTGGCTCCTCGCAAGATGCGCGGCCTCGAGTCTCAGGGAATGCTGATGGCTGCCACCGATGCTGAAGGCCACGCGATACTCCTTCACCCCGCTGACCCAGATGCGGTCAGGCCGGGAGCACAGGTCCGATAGGCTCATAAGATAGGATTTAAGAAGGCCCGGCGTCAGTGACGCCGGGCCTTCTTTGTCATCTACCATTTCTTATAGGCCAAAAACTTACCGCTCATGGTCAGCTTGACGCGGTCGCCTTTAGGATCTTCTTCTTTTTCGACATGCATCGTGAAATCAATCACGCTCATGATGCCATCGCCGAACTTCTCCTGAATCACGGACTTCAGCGGCAGGCCATAGACCTGCATCATCTCGTAAAAGCGGTAGATTAGCGGGTCGGTTGGCACAACTGGGCCAAGGCCTTTGATCGGGTACTCCGTCAGTGCATCGATAAAGTCAGAACTGAGACCCAGTGCGCTGGTCAGCTTTCGGGCTTCTTCCGGCGACGCCGTAGCCTGACGGTAAATGATCGCGGCAATACAAATTTCATCGAGGCCAACAATCGGCTCCAAATCGGCGAAGCTCAGGCCCTTTTCTTTCTTCGCGGCCAGCAGCATCTCAGTGATGGGTGGAAGAGACATAGTTTATCCTTAATCTAAGATATTTGTTTTTGAAGTGTACCTCAAAAGAGAGGCAGGGGGATATTGAGATACTTAAGATCTGATTTGACACCAAAGCTTTCCGGGTAAAATAGCGTCATATTCGAATAGGTCGCCATGGTCGAAGCGATGTTTGATCGGCGCAGACCAACTACTGCCTGCGAAAGAAAGCTTATTTTATGGAACTCACTGGCCTACATCATGTGACTGCGATCACCCGCCTCGCCGCAAACAACCTGGATTTCTACACAAAGACGCTGGGAATGCGTCTGGTGAAGAAGACAGTTAATCAGGACGACGTTTCCGCTTACCACCTCTTCTACGGCGATTCGGCGGGACATGCCGGAACAGAGATGACGTTCTTCGACTGGGCACAGTCGGCACCTAACCGGGATGGGGTCGGTGCGATCTCCGCCACAGCCCTGCGTGTCTCCAGCCCAGAGGCCCTCGCCTGGTGGTCGGCTAGGCTGAAAAGTTTTAATATTCCCCAAGGAGAGATTTCAGAGATATCGGGCCGCCCTACCCTGCAGTTTGGGGACCCTGAAGGACAGAGGCTGAGTTTGGTCGCCGATGGCGGCGTTCCCGGCGGCACGCCTTGGGAGAACAGCCCCGTCCCGCCAGAAATGGGTATCAAAGGGCTTGATGCCGTGACACTGACTGTGCGCAGACTCACGGCCACGGCGAAGGTGCTGAAGGAGACGCTGAATTTTCGGCAGATACGTGAGTATAGCGATTTGGAGAACCATCCCATCGTCGTCTTTGAGACGGGTGCGGGGGGGCCGGGAACCGAAGTCCATGTCGCCGAACGGCTTGATCTGCCGCCGACACGCCAGGGAGCAGGCGGGGTTCATCATGTGGCGTTTCGCGTGCCGGACCGCGAGCAGCAGCAGGAATGGCGGCGGCGAATCGTCGGAGCGGGACTGGCGGTCTCAGAGCAGATAGACCGATTCTACTTCGAGTCTATCTATTTCCGCGAACCAAACGGGATTTTGTTCGAGATTGCGACGGATGGTCCCGGCTTCACTACCGACGAAGATCCAGCGCATCTGGGTGAATCGCTGGCTCTCCCCCCCTTCCTGGAGGGGCGCCGGGCACAGATTGAAGCGGGTTTACGTCCGCTTTGATTAAACGCCTGCGCCTCCCCATCTTTATGCTCTGGCCTGTGCTGAGCATCGCACTTCTGGCAATCGCCTGTGCGCACCCGTTCTGGAAGATACGTTCCGCCCAGCTCACCGGAGACTTTCTCAGTCATACGTTTTACCTCACATTTGCTATTGTGGGGGCCGGCCTGATGCTATGGCGCGGCTTTCGGGACGGCCTAAAACGGCTACTCTGGTGGCCACCGATTGCCGCTCTGCTCACTTTTCTGTGCGTTGAAGGGCTGAAACAGGCCACTCGCCTGCCCCGGCCCGGCGGAGAACCCACGGGTTTCCCAAGCGGCCACACGACCCTCTCCTTTGCCGTTGCAGGCCTGTTGACCCAGGGATATCCCCGCCTGGCAGTTCTCTGGTACGGCGCGGCGATCAGTATCGGCTGGTCTCGGGTAGAGGGCCATGCCCACTTTCCTTATCAAGTCGTGACTGGTGCGGTCATTGGAACCGGGATCAGCTGGGCGATTGGGCGTTTATTACCAGGGCGAAACGAGCGTGTCTAGATCGAAATATTGCGACAATAATGACACATTAATAAGCCGTAGACATGGCCGCTTGAGTAGACCACGCAACACATATCTGAAATTATGGCAACTATTCTCCCAAAAATCTCTGCTAGCGCAGGGCTTTAGCGAATAACATTCCTCTTGACAATCTCCGGATTCCGTGATATAATAACTCTACGTTGCCAAAATTGATGGCGACAAAAGAAGCAGCGTATCAGAGAGCGTCAGCCCGAGGGGCTGACGCTTTTTTGTTTTTGACCCGCGCATTTAGAAAGCTGACACATGAGAATTACGGTGACTCTGGCTCGGCAGCTGGGCTGCGGCGGCTCCTACTTGGGGGAATGCATTGCGGAGAAATTAGGCATCCGCTGCCTTGACCGGGAGATCGTCAGCCGGGCGACGCAGCATGTCGCGCTCGACGAGAGTGAAATCGCCGCACGCGAGGAACGCGGGACACCTTTCTGGGAGCGGATGCTGCGGGGTATCAGTGCCGGACCACCGGAAGCACTCTATCATGCACCCCTAACACCCTCAGTTTCAGATCAGGAGCTTTTTGCGGCGGAGACCGAGGTCATGAAAGCTATCGCCGCGGCCGAAGACTGCGTGATTGTCGGACGGCTGGCATCTCATGTGCTGCCTTCCCACCCCGGCATGGTCAACATTTTGCTGCATGCCCCGCAGAGTTTCCGCATTCAGCGGCTTCTGGAGAATTCCGCAGCGCCTACCAAAAAAATAGCACAAGAAATGGTGACGCGCTCCGACGACACGCGCAAAAGGTACATCACGCAGATGGTGGGCCGGGGATGGGACGACGCTGAAAACTATCATCTCTGCCTCGATACCAGCTGCCTGCCCCTGCCGCAAATCGCCGAATTCCTGACCGATTTCGTTCGACGCCGGACAGGAGGCCACGGGGCTTGAGGCCGTGGCAGAACACGTCAATGCGCTTCGGCAGCCATTGGGGCACCCCGGCCCGGCCGGCGCAGAAGTAAAACAGCGGGCAGGGCCAGCACGAAAGTCAAGCCCAGCAAAATAAATGCATTGTTATAGGCCATCGTCATCGCTTGAGCCTGGACTAGATGGTCCATCAGGTGCAGTGCAGCAGCCCGTGCGGAGGCCAGGCTATAGCCTCCATTGGTTATCAAGGCTCCGGCGGCACCGTGAATACGCTGCTGAAATAAAAGATTGCCCGGATGGAGGTGGGATACGAGATCAGCCCGGTGATAGGCAGTCATTTTGACAATATACGTGTTGAGCACCGCAATCCCAAACGACCCGCCGAGCTGCCGCATTAAATTGTAGAGTGCCGCTCCCTGTGCAATTTCTGCTCCCTGGAGTCCAGCGAATGCCACCGTACTGATAGGGATGAAAACAAGCCCCAGACCAAATCCCCGCACCATAAGACCCGTCTGCGTGTCCCCCAGCCCACTCTGTGTCGTCAGGTGCCCCAGTACCCACATTGCCCCCATGTAGACAGACATTCCGGCCAAAATCAAGATTCGTGCATCGAACCCCCTCTGCAGGAGCCGGCCGCAGATGACGACCGCAATGGCCGTCATGATGCCTCCCGGCAGCAAGGCTAGACCAGTAGCGGTTGGAGTGAAGCCCAGAATAGTTTGCACAAAAAGCGGATAGATAAAGACGCCGCCGTAAAGTCCAAAGCCCAGCACAAGTCCCAGAACAACTGCTCCGGCCAGACTCCGGTTTTTCAGCACCCGCAAGTCCAGAATTGGCGCTGTATTGCGCGGGGACAGCTCCCAGAACACAAAACTGACCAGTGACACCACAGCGATAAATGTGAGGCGTATAATCCAGGCATTATCAAACCAGTCGTAGCGCTCTCCCTCCTCCAGCACGTATTGCAGTGATCCCATTCCTGCCGCCAGCATGATAATCCCCGCGACATCCACGGTGTTGACACGCTTTTGATGCACCGAGTCCTGAAGAAAGAGGCCAACGAGAGTAAGCGAGGCCACAGCCAGCGGCACATGGATAAAAAAGATCGTTCGCCAGGAATAATTATCTGTGATGTAACCACCCAGCAGCGGCCCAAGTGTCGGTGTCACGATAAGTCCCAGGCCAAAAAGAGACTGCACCGTGGCGATCTGGCTGCGTGGGAAGATCTCCACCAGTGTTGACTGCGCGGTCGAAATCAGCGCAGCCCCGCCTGCGCCCTGAACCAGCCGCCAGAAAATGATTTCACCCAGTGAGCCTGAGAGACCGCACATAAAGCGGGCTATATTAAAGATCAAGATTGAGACCATTAAATAGCGTTTTCGGCCAAATCGTCCGGAGAGCCAGGCGGTCATCGGCAGCACAATAACATTGGCAAGAATATACCCGGTACTGACCCAGGCGATCTCGTCCGTAGTCGCTCCCAGATTTCCCTGCATTTGCGGCAGAGCGACATTGACCACGGTGGTATCCAGGATCTCTAATCCGGACGCCATGATCAGGCCGATAAGTATCCACCAGCGACGGGCGAAGACTTCGTCGGAAACATCGGAAATTTGGGTTGCCATAAAACGTTCACGATCTTTTGCTGCTTGGAAACGGCCTTATCTAAAATAATCGGCTCATCAAACGATGGAGCAGTTCGCGCTCTTCCGATGAAAGTGGCGACAAGACTTCCTCATTGGTACGCCGCGCCATCTTCGTGCTCTTTTCGAGAACGTCGCGCCCTTTGTCGGTGAGAGTCACCAGATGGGCTCGGCGGTCTTGCGGGTCGCGATCTCGAATCACCAGGCTCAAACCTTGAAGATCGTCCAGCAATAGAACGATGGTGTTCCGATCAATACCGAGGCGCTCTCCCAGATCCACCTGGGAAAGCGGAATGCCTTCCCCAAGCACTGCCAGCAAGCCGAAGTGCCGTCCCTGAATACCCAGTGGCTCTACCAGAGCATTGAAGTGCGCCCGGCATTGCTGCGAGGCTCGGCCAAAGAGGTACCCGGTCCAGATCGAAAGACTGGCGGGGAGAGGCCCTCGGGCTGCCTGTATTTCAGAGAGCGTCGGCATAGAAGTCGGCTCCTGATCCAGTTTATCACTAAGAGTTATCATCACTAACACTGATTATACCTCGGATTTACAGATCTTACACCGATCTTACACAAAGCTTATCAATTACTCTTCCCAGCCCCGCACAATCGCATCACTGACTTTCGCGACACGCGCCATTTCGCGGACGTCATGGACACGCACCATATCTGCCCCGCCAGCGATACTCAGGGCGACGGCAGCGGCGGTTCCATCCCGGCGATCAGTTGGATCATCCGTGCCTAAAATCCGTCCGAGAAATTTCTTGCGGGAGGCCCCGACAACGAGCGGCAAGCCCAGTGCCCTCAGTTCTGGGAGGCGGCGGAGAAGTTCTAGATTATGCTGGGCATTTTTTCCAAACCCAAGGCCGGGATCCAGCCATATCTGCGACCTCGAAACACCCGCTTCCTCAGCGCGGGCTATTTGAATCTCAAAGAAAGCGATCACTTCAGCCACGACGTCCTCATACACAGGCTGCAGCGGCAGATCACGTGGTCGGCCCAGCAGGTGCATGAGAACGATAGGAACACCGGACGAAGCCGCAAGGGCCGACATGGCAGGGTCGTAGGTCAGGCCGCTGATATCGTTGATCAGCGATGCCCCGGCGGCTAGAGCAGCTTCTGCGACCTCGGCTTTGTAAGTATCGACGGAGATTGGAATATGGGGAAGTTCCGCGGCAAGGCGGGCGATAACCGGAAGGATGCGGCGCATCTCTTCCTCGGGTGGCAGTGGGGAGTGGTCGGAAAAAGTGGCGGGGCGAGTGCTCTCCCCCCCAATATCCAAAATATGTGCACCCTCCAATACCATCTGATGGGCATGGGCCACGGCGGCTTGGACATCGGCGTACAGTCCGCCGTCGGAGAACGAATCCGGCGTGACGTTTAAAACGCCCATCACCAAAGTCTGGTTGCCGATGAGGCTCCGCCAGCTAATGGTAGAGCCCCATCGTGCCGCGTGAGATCGGGGCCGGTAAGTCTCCGACCCAATCGGGAAACTCATGCGGCAGCAGATACTGCAAACGTGCCAATCCGTCATCGCTTAACGAGAATCCACGATCCTGCACCGCTTCCGACAGATCTCGGCGCAACTTCAGGAGAAATAAACGATCCTCGGAGGCTAGCAGTAAAATCTGACGAGTCTGACCATCATCAAGGACCTCAAGCGCCTCTTCAGCGTCCTCGTAGATCTCACTGTCAGGATGGGCCATGTCGAGTGCACGGCCATACTCGCCGACCGCCGCCGCCAGGTTGCCTTGCTGCTGAAAAAGCAGGCCACGACGGAAGTGATGGCCAGGATTGAGCGGGTCTAACCAGACCATCTCACCGGTCACCTGTAAAGCTTTATCGAGCTTGCCAAGCTGCAGATAGGCGACGCTTAACGCATCCCGGGCGAACAGGCTGCGCGGGACGAGCTTGAGCAGGGCGCGGGCCTCAGTCACGGCTTCGTCATAACGACCGGCTTCTACCAGCGTTTCGGTGAGAGCTTCACGCGGGTCACGGTCCGCTGGACTCAGTGTGGACGCCTGGCGCAGGGCATGGACGGCCTGATCGGTGCGGCGGGCCTCGCGGTAGAGGAGGCCAAGTCGAAAAAATGCCACGGAGTCGGCTGGTCGAAGAGAAGCGACTTCGCTTTGGCAGGCGATCGCCTCTGCCGTTCGCCCCGCACTCGCGAGGGTTTCCGCACGGCGGGCAAGTCGCCGGGCGCGGGCTTGAAGCCGCCGCCGCTGAAGCTGGGGTGTATCGGAAAGAGATTCGGAAGACGCGGTCATCGTCATTGCGCGGTGTCCTTTATCATGCCTGTGGCTGCTTGAACATACATTACCCGCATTTCATAGAAATTGATAGGCCCCCAAGACACTATTCCGTCAAAATCCAGTCGAAATACGGGTAATGATTTTCAGAACACCGGCAATGATTTGCCGCTGACCGGGGCATCGCGGGTCGGGACCTCACAGGTACTCAAAGTCCCTTCAGTCGCACAGCCGTCACAATCGCCTTCCGTGTGCGTGACGCAGCCAGATACCTCGCTGATATCTTTGGCCCTAACCTCGACAAACTGCTGCGATTCCAGCTGCACAGTGACCATCTGCTGAACAACATTCACTTCTTCGACCTTGGCCCGGCCCATCGGAGTCATCACCACCATGCCGATCTCCGGCAGGCTCAGTTTGTTTGGCTCGGGACCTTCCTGCTCGTAACGCAGGCAGCACATAAGCTTGCCGCACAGTCCGGAGAACTTTGCCGGGTTCAGTACCAAATTCTGGTTCTTGACCATCTTCATGGAAACCGGCTGGAACTCACGCAGAAATGTCGAGCAGCAAGTTGGGCGACCGCAGGGTCCAACTCCCGGGAAGATACGGGCATGATCCCGTGGCCCCACCTGGTGCATCTGGACACGGGTATGCAGCACGGCGGCGGTTTCCCGAACCAGTTCACGAAAGTCCACGCGGCCCTCTGCGGTGAAGTGGAAAGTCACCTGCGATCCGTCAAATGCCCACTCTGCTTCGATCAGCTTCATGACTAGTTTCAGGGTGCGCACTTTCTCTTTACAGACCCGAAAGGCCTCTGCCTGACGCGCTTCGCCCTTCTCGCGCCGGGACCAATCTTCAGGCAAAGCGCGGCGCTGCACTTTACGAAGGGGAGCCGGGACATCGCAATCAGGCACAGCCCGGGCCGGTGTTTTCACGAATCCGAACTCCAGTCCGGACTCGCCTTCCACCAGCACTGCTTCATCCACATGGAGATCCAGATGGCCCGGCGCACAGGAAATTAATTTACTCAGCAGCTTGAACGCCACTTCGACGACTATCGGCATTTAGGATATCTTTCCAATCAATTTTTTGCACTATCAATACTTCCGGCAGTTCCCTCATAATACCCTGTTGGTAGGTCCAGGTCACGTTTCGGAACCCACCCCGCAGCAGGAACCCACCCCGCAGCAAGCTGCGACCCTCCCGAAACGGGAGGGTGAGCGAGAAGTGGGCAGTGTGTTTAGCGATCTTAGTGGGAGACTTTTTTTAAGAGTCTATCTCTAGAAGAAAAAACTCAACACATCTCTTCCCGCCCACCCTCCCGTTTCGGGAGGGTCGCAGCTTGCTGCGGGGTGGGTTCCTGCTACTAGGTGGGTTCCTAAATGCCGCAGGACGAGTTCTTAAGGTCTTCGATTCATAGTATGTTACGTTGCTTCACCCACTCGGCCTCTCCTCAAACGAGCAGCCCGGCGTTTCCAGACGCATTACTTTTCCCAGAACTTCAGGCGTGACCACAGCGGGCGGCGGGGATGACCAGCAACTGCCTCGCAGAGAATCTTAGGCGACAGGGCGGCCTCCTGCATCAGCGTTTCCACTTGAAGCCGGGACTCGGTCTCGGCGACTGGGGAGGGCTCTGGGGCGAACAGCGCAGACTGGGCGAGTTTGATTGTCCCGGCAAGTGCGGGCGTCTCCACGTCGAATTCATCGGACATGTCGGCCTGCTTCCTGAATCGTCGGCTCGGCGGGTGCCGGAGTGCGGCCCCGATGCGACTCCAACCGATCAACAGCGTCCACGCGGCGGGTAATCTCCGCTTTCAGAGCCAAAGTTGCGCGGTGCAGCAAGGACTTGGTCGCAGACTCCGAGCGCTTCAGCAGCGGCGCGATTTCGCGCGGGGAGAGATCACCGAGAAATCGGTAAATCAGCGCATTGCCCTGATCTTCAGGCAAAGCGGCGATGGCGGAGCGCACCATGGCCTGAACTTCATGCCGCTCCGCGATCTCCTGCGGCGACGAGCGGCCATCGGACAGGCCTCCGTCGAGCAGGGAGCGCATTCCGGCGATGACCGGTGCATCTAGCGACACGATACCTGAGGGCGGGCGCTGCCGGCCGCCGTCGACGATCAAGTTCATCGCGATCCGGTGCAGCCAGGGATAAAAGGAGGTCATCTCGTCGCGCATCCGATACCGGCTTAAATTCGCCAGAGCCCGGACAAACGTTTCGGAGGCCACATCTTCCGCATCCTGGATATTGCCCGTTTTCAAATAGGCTAGGTGATAGACGCGCTTATAGTGGCGGGTATGCAGCGCACTGAATGCCGACACATCCCCGCGCTGGGCTGCAAGGATCAGGTCGCCGTCACTCACACCACCGCTGCTCTCTCCCGAGCGGGGAGAGATGTGTGTTGCCGTAAGTCCGCAGATCGCTGCTAAATCAAACATTGGCTTCCCAGAAATTCATTAACTGATGTTACGCAGGACATCTCAAGTCAGTGCCGGTGAAGAGGCGTAAGCCAAAGAAGCGTGAGCCCAAGAAGCATAGGAGCTTACTCCCACGTCTTGCCCCCGCCCCTACCTTGCTCCCGCCCCTATCTTGCCCGGCCCACGCTCTGCCCTTTCACGTCCTCCCTGCATAACATCAGTCACTAGGGCAGTCCGGCCGGCAGAATCTCAAATTGATTGCCCCAGGGGTCGCGGACCATAAAACGGGGATAGCCCATGGGAATCAGGGCATCATCCACGTCGTAACCCCCGGCGAGAAGATGGGCACGCGCATCATCGACGCTCTCGGTTGATAAGGCGGTATGGCCTGCGCCAATCTGCCCCTCCGCCGGGTAACCGACATGCAAAGTCGCAGCACCAGTGAAAAACCAGAGGACAGACAGATGGGCGAGACTGTCCGGAGTCTGCCGCTCAGTGAGGCCCAATGCGTCTCTGTAGAAACGCCTGATCTCTTCCGGGGTCGCCCCGGGCGCAAGGAGGTACACATGGTGCAGTGTCATGATTTAGACTCTTTCCGGGCAACGACATAGGCGAAGGAGACCATCATCGCATTTTCAGGGCGATAGGTCCAGTACTCCGTTCGGTCCAGCGGCAGCCAGCCGCCGCTGGGGGGGAAATAGGCGAGAAGCTCATCGGCGGTGGCGCTGAAATAGTCGCCGGTCTCCGCGCCCCACGCAGTCATGGCCGGGCTGAAGACGCCCACAGCGCAGATGCCGCCGGGCTTGGTCGCCTCCTGGAGACGCGCGAGGTGCGCGGGAGCTTCTTCCGGCCGCAAAAACTGGTAAACATTCGCCGCCAGAGCCAGGTCATAGGTGCCGGGTGAATAATCAAAGTCGCGAACATCCGCCACTCCGAGATCGACCCGATTCGCGGGAACGCCCAGCCGGCCCAGCAGCGTGCGCGTTTTCTCCAGCCCCGTCGGCGACACATCACGAGCGACGACGTTTAACCCCGCCTTTGCCAGATAGGCCGTATCTCGGCCTTCCCCGCTGCCGAGGTCCAGCGCGAGACCATCGACGGGACCATTGAAGAGTCGATAAAAGCCGAGTGCCGTGTGCGCGAGCTGGCTCGGCTCCTCGCCGAAGTGATATCCATCGGCAGCGGCGTAAACGGCGTCCCAATCCCTTGGTGGTCTAAAAGCTGGCATACGTGATCTATTCGGCGTGAGGACACGATATTCCTTGCGCCGTTATCAAACGTTTAGTTTATGGGAACCCGCGCCTCCTTGTTTGCATTGGAATGACCATGCGATTTACGAAAATGCAGGGAATTGGCAACGATTTCGTCGTTGTCGACGGGGCAGTGCTGCCGCCCAATGCTTTTTTTCCCGATCTGGCGATCCGCGCCTGTGACCGTCACTTCGGCGTCGGAGCGGATGGGCTGCTGGTGGTTTCGAGGGATGCCCCCGGCTCCGCTTTTCGAATGCAGATGTTTAACCCGGACGGCACGGAAGACATGTGCGGCAATGGCCTGCGCTGCGTTTCTTTGTGGGCCTCTCGCGCCGGATGGCTTGCGGGCCAGACGGAATTTACCGTCGCCGTCAAAGAGGACACGCGCGAAGTCCGCCTGCTGGAGACCGCCGAGACAGGACAAATCGCTTCGATCGGTGTGGATATGGGCGAACCACAATTTGAGGCTGAGCATCTGCCGTTCTGCGCTGCGAAAGGTCAGCGCATACTCGGGTATCCGCTTACCGTGGACGAGGTGGTATACTCGATTACGAGTGTCAACACCGGCAGCACGCATACCGTGATCTTTGGGGAGGCACCGACGGAAGAAATCTTCCAGAGAGTTTCGCCTCAAATTGAAAATCACGTCTTCTTCCCGGAGCGCACCAGCGTTTTGTGGGCCACTCCGCAGGACGATCACAGCTTTCACGTGCGTATCTGGGAGCGAGGCGTGGGAGAAACCCTGGGCTGCGGCACCGGGGCCTGTGCCGTGGGGGCAGCGGCGGTCGTCCGCGGCCTCTGCGCTGCGGGGGAACCGATCGCTGTCATCTCGCAGGGTGGAACGTTATCTATCACCTGGCAGGGAGAGGGTCAGCCGTTGAATATGGTTGGTCCGGCACATTTTGTCTTCGAAGGAGAACTTGATATTTGATCCTGCCCGAAAAGCCGAGTTTCGAGAAACGTTTTGATCTGCGCTCGTTCGGCGAACCGCTGAAAGCATTGAGAGGAATACGAATAGTCGATGCCGGGGAGCCTCTGGTCGACCTCCGCGAATTCTGCCCGCAGGTGATCCTGCTGCCCGGCTGTCTGCCGTTTCTGCGGGAGACGGTCGCCAGCCGCGTCAACCATGTCCAAACAATGCTGCCGGACGGATTAACACTGACTATCGGTACGGGCCTGCGTACCCTGACAATGCAGCGAGGCATTCGGGACCATCTTGCAGCTGAGATGACCGAAAAGCACCCGGAGTGGTCAAAGGCAACTTTGGCCCGGATGCTAAACCGTATGGTCGCCCCCCCGGAAGATGTTTCGCCGCCCCCACACTTGACCGGCGGGGCTTTAGATGTCGGTCTGCACCGGCCCGACGGGACCGCCCTGGATTTCTCCAGCCCGATTGAAGGCTGGGACGCCGCACCGACCTATCACCACCGGCTCTCGGAGCTTGCCCGAAACAACCGAATTCTTCTTATCACTGCCATGGAAGCCGCCGGCCTGACGAATTACGTCGGTGAGTGGTGGCACTGGAGCTATGGCGACCAGGGCTGGGCCTTGCGCGTCGGTAGTCCGGTTGCTTATTACAGTGCCATCGAGGTGGAAGACGCGGAGAATCAGCGCATCCCCCACCCGCCTCAAGAGGAGCTGCCAGGAGTGCCTCAAGATTCGGCAGGGGCGTAAAGTACAAGACAGCTCCGATCTTTTCCGTTTTTTTAGCGTACTATTCGTTTAAACTAATTTTCAGAAATTAGTATATAATTAGCACCGCTTATTTCCCAATACAAAATTTGGAGAAGATTTCAGCCAGTATGTCTTCCGTTGCGGTCTCGCCGGTGACAAGGCCCAGAGATTCCAATGCACCGCGCACGTCGATAGAAACGAAGTCGGCGGGCAGGTCGGCTTCCAGGGTCTGAATCGCGTCTTGAAGATGCGCTCGGGCGGACTCCAGAGCGTATTTATGACGGGCGTGTGAAACAGCGGCCCCGTCACTGGTCAGTGCGGAGTCGCCCAAAATGCGCGAGGCGAGCGCCTCCTCCAGCGCCGGGAGGTTCCAGCGCATCGCAGCGGAAACAGCAATTTCGTCCATGGGCAGCGATTGTCCGGGCGGCAATAGATCACACTTGTTCCAGACGATCAGCGGCGCGTAGCCAGCCAGCTCGGCGCGGAGTTCTACGTCCTCCGGCGTCTCGCCAGACGCGGCGTCCAGCACAAGAACTACCAAGTCAGCATCGGCCAGATTTTCGCGGGTACGAGCAACCCCGATCCGCTCGACTTCATCGGTCGTCTCCCGCAGCCCCGCCGTGTCCGAGAGGCGCAGCGGAATACCCCGGAGATTCAGTGTTTCCTCGATTACATCACGTGTTGTGCCTGGGACCGGGGTGACAATCGCCCGGTCGATTTGCAGCAGAGCGTTCAGCAGGGAGGACTTGCCAACATTCGGCCGCCCGGCCAGCACGACCTTCGCGCCTTCGCGCTGAAGAATACCACGGTCGGCGGTTGACAGCAGGGTCTCGATCTGGCGATGTGCACGGGCAAGTTCCTGAAGGCACAGATCCGTGTCCAGCTCACCCACGTCTTCTGGAAAGTCTATCGAGGCTTCGATCTGGGCAAGCACTCCCAGGACGATTGCCCGCACGTCGGTGACGGCACGGCTGAGATGGCCTGCACTTTGACGCCGGGCCTGCCGGTGGGCCTGCTCCGTCTGCGCGGCGATGATGTCTCCCACGGCTTCCGCCTGTGCCAGGTCCATTTTGCCGCTTAAAAATGCCCGCTGGGTGAACTCTCCGGGCCGGGCCAGACGGGCACCGCTCTCCAACAGACGCGCGATGATTCGTCGCAGCGGCACAAGCCCGCCGTGTGCCGAGATCTCCACCACATCCTCGCCGGTGTAGGAGCGAGGCGCATGAAAGACGGCTTGCAGGACATCGTCGATCACTTCCCCGCTTGCCTCGATTATATCCGCCCGGTGGAGAGTATGCCCCGCAGAGTCAGCGCACTTTTTGGAGCCGCGCCGTGCAGAGATACGATCCGCGACGACGAACGCCTCCGGACCGCTGATCCGGATCACGCCAATTCCCCCGGTGCCGGAGGGAGTCGCCAGGGCGCAGATCGTATCGTCATTCTGTGCAATCATGCTTTTCTGATTGGTCATGCAGGGATTGTACCCGGTGGCCTCGAACAGGGCCCAATGAACCAGCAGAACCGACGCGAATTTCTCCAGGCCAGTGCCCGCGCGGCAGTCGCCCTCACTGCCGCCCTCGCGGCACCCGCCGCGACCGGTGAAACGGCCCCGCAGGCGTTCCCCGTAGATATTCAAGTGGACGCAGGTACTGAAAGAGGGAAACTCAAGCCCCTCTGGCGATTTTTCGGAGCCGACGAGCCTAACTACTCCACGATGCCGCATGGCCGCAAGCTGCTGGCAGAGCTTGGGAGGCTATCGCCCAATCAGGTGTTTTTCCGGACGCATAATCTGCTGACGACGGGCGACGGCACTCCCGCCTTAAAGTGGGGCTCTACCAATGCTTACACGGAGGACGAGCAGGGACAGCCGGTCTACGATTGGACAATCGTGGACAAGATCTTTGAGGCCGGGCTGCAGCATGGTGTCAAGCCCTATGTCCAGATCGGCTTCATGCCCGAGGCACTTTCGATCAAGCCGGAGCCGTACCGGCACCACTGGACGCCGCACGCCCGCTACGAAGAGATTTACACCGGCTGGGCCTATCCACCGAAGGATTACGTGAAATGGGGCGAGCTTGCCTATCAGTGGACAAAGCACTGCGTCGAGAAATATGGGCATTCCGAGGTGGAGTCGTGGTACTGGGAAGTCTGGAACGAGCCAAATATCGGCTACTGGCAGGGAACGCCGGAAGAGTACTTCAAGCTCTATGATTTCGCTGTAGAGGGTGTGCGTCGGGCCTTGCCCCAGGCGCGTGTCGGCGGCCCGGAAGTGGCCGGGGGCGCAGGCGGTGATTTCCTGCGAAAGTTCCTCGAGCACTGCGCCCACGGCACGAATCACGCGACCGGCAAGACCGGCTCGCCGCTGGACTTTATCGCGTTTCACGCGAAAGGCGAGCCGAAGTTTCTGGAATCGCATGTGCGTATGGGCATTTCCCATCAGCTGCGCGACATCGATTCCGCCTGCGCAGTAATTGCAGGCTTCCCGGAATTCAAAAATACGCCGATTGTAATCGGTGAGTCTGACCCGGACGGCTGCGCGGCCTGTCAGGGTCCGCAGCTCGGCTATCGGAACGGGACGCTCTACGCCAGTTACACGGCTGCGAGCTTTGCCCGAATTCATGATATCGCTGAGAGGCATGGCGTCAATCTGGAAGGCGCACTGACCTGGGCATTCGAGTTTGAGGACCAGCCGCTTTTCGCCGGATTCCGCCAGCTCGCCAGCGGCGGATTGGACCTGCCGGTTCTGAATGTGTTCCGCATGATGAGCCGAATGCACGGGAAGCGGCTCAAAGTGACCAGCTCAGCGTGTGCCGATTTGGAGGATGTTCAGAAAAATGGCATCCGAAACGGCCCGGAGGTTTCGGCCCTCGCTGCGCGCGGCGAGAAGAAGATAGCCATACTTCTCTGGCATTACCACGACGACGATGTTCCCGGCCCGGCTGCCGAAGTTACCTTAAGTCTGCAGAATCTGCCCTGGAAGAACGCCACGGGTATCCTCACCGAGTACCGGATCGACGGCACGCATTCCAACTGTTACACGGCCTGGCAGGCAATGGGTTCACCCGATCACCCGACAACTGCGCAGTATGCCGCGCTGGAAAAGGCCGGGCAGTTGGCACAGTTTTCTCAGCCTAGCACTCTGCCGATAAAAAACGGAGGAGCGTCTATACGCCTTTCGCTTCCGCGGCAATCAGTTTCACTTCTGATTTTTGACCGGGAATAAAGGCGCACATGCTAAAAAAGGCCATCAGTCGGTTATAATAAGAATAAATAAGATGCGCGTGCGACTTTTTGCGCGTTTGCGTGTCACACCTAAGTGGCGGTGTGTTTTTCTCAAGTTTTCATTTAAGGGAGAGTGTCAATGCTCAGTCGAATTCTACGTTACTTGAAGGGTCTGCTCGGATTCAAACTGGACCAGCTCGAAGATCCTGAGATCCTTTTGCAGCAGGCCCAGCAGGAAATGAAGGAAGCCCAAGCCAAGAACCGGGAACGGGCCGTGCAGGCGATCACGCAGAAGAATAATCTTCAGGCACTGGTCGACCAGACAAAGAAAATGGTGGACAATCTCCAGGCGAAAGCGGAGATTGCCCTGAAGAACGGGGACCGAGACCTGGCAAGGCAGCTTTTGATCGAGAAGGCGCAGTACGACACCACGCTGCAATCGACTCAGATCTCCCTGACCCAGGCTCTCGAAACCACTGAGGCCGTGAAGACTGCCATGCGGCGTGAGGAAGAGCGCATCCGGGCCAAGACAGCCCAGGCACTCTCGATGAAGGCCCAGTGGAAGCAGTCCCAGATCGAAAACTCGATGAACAAGGCCCTCGAAGGCATGTCCGCCGATGGCACCGATCAGGCCTTTGAGCGGGCGGCGGCTAAGATCTCCAACGCCCGCAGCGAAGGACAGGCCCGCACCGAGCTGGCCCGTGAGAGCCTGACCGGGCGGCTGGCCGGATTGGATGATGCCCAGGCCTCAAACAATGCCGACGACGAGCTAACCCGGATGGAGCAGCGATTGGGCCTGGCCTCCGCTCCGACTGTCAGCAGCACAGCCCCAGTCAGCAGTGCGGCCACTGCCAGCACGCCGCATGTTCCCACGCCGACCAGCGAGATCGACAAACAGCTGCAGGAGCTGGAAGCCCGCGTCGGCGGCAGCGGTCCGACTTCGAGCTAGGCACGAATTTACACTGAAGAGGCGAAATGAGTGACATTCCCGGGCGGCTTCTGCGCCTGACCAAAACTTATCTGGAAGCTGCCAAAGACCGGCTCGGCGAAATTGACACCCGGGCACAGGAAGAGCTGACACGGGCACTGAACCGTGATGACGTCCAGGCGGGGCTGTCATCGTCAGATGACCCGATGGAGCGGGCGCAGGCCAAGCTGAATACTGCGCGGCAAATGTCCTCCGCCCGGCAGGAGATGACTCCAGCGGCCACGCAGACCGACCCAATCCAGACGGCCTATAAGATCATCGGTATTCCCCCTGGCTCGGACTTTCTTTCGGTACAGACAGCCGTGAACAAGCTGCGCGACCGCTGTTCCCCTGCTCACTTTACCGTCGGCTCCCAGGAGCAGGCGGAGGCACGAATAATATTGCAGAAAGTCGAAGAAGCCTACCAGACTCTGCAAAATGCGCTGGACCCCGGTGCCAGCCGCTTCGATAAATTGGAACTGTGACAGGCTCACTTAGAACTGTGATACGCTCGCATGACAACGATACTGGACGAAGTCGCCGGTGCCCGGGAACGGCCCGGCAGCTGCCGGGTACAGATCACGCGTGAAGAGAATGGCTCCGTCGTTCTTAACTTTCCACCCGCCGGCGTTTCACCCCCGATCTGGTTTTTCTCCGCCGTGATGCTTGGCAACCTGCTGATCACCCTCTACACGGGAACGGTTCTGCTAATTCTGCACCGGAGCGTGCTTTTTATGACGCAGATATCCCCCGGTGGACTCCCTCTTTCACTCAACCACTACGACCTCTGGCTCTGGCTGGCACTGCTTTTGGCTGTGGGTCTGGGGTTCTGGACGCTGGCCATAATTTTGCGCCCGGTCACGTCCCGGGAGCGGTTGGAAATTGGCCCCCTTTGGGTCACGATCGAGCATCGGGCCTGGGGGCGGACTACGGTGCGGCAGCTGGCACGTCAGGATGTGCGCGGCTTTCTACTGCGGCGAGTCCCGCCAGGGCTGGACTCGGGGATACTCACAGTGCAGGGGCGCGGGGAAGAGATCGTTTTCGGAGAGTATCTGCGCGAAACCGACCGGGAGTGGCTGGTCTCCGTCGGAAACGCGCTGCTGAAATAACGAAGTACAGCCCACCCCAGCAAGTAGGGGTGGGCTGAAAGAATAGAGAGGCTCCGCTAATCTCAGGCGATCTTACGCTGTTTGCGAACGGCCAGGCCTGCCGGAATCAGGATGAGCGTGGACAGCACGAGTAGGCTCACGCCTGAGGATGGCTCCGGCACCGAGGCCGGAGCCTGGAGGCGATATTGCTGTGAGGATGCGAGGGACCCATCGGCTCCCTGGCTGATCTGTACCAGCGCATCGTTACCACTGGGATCAGTTGTCGTAAATGGGTCTTGACTGGCGTTGAGCACGAAGAACTGGAAAGTGTTACCTGCGTCCGGTACAGCAAATGAGCCAAAAATCTTCTTGGTGTCCAATAAAATCGGAAAACTCGTATCGAAGCTCAATGTGTTCCCAAAGGTGAACAGCTGCAGCAGCCCGTTTGTACCATCGGTGTTATAAATGGTGGCTCCGCTCGGCAAAGAACCGGTGACGTTCACAGCCGTATCCACAGCCCCCAGCGTTCCGCCGGTGAAATTGGAAACCGTGACATTGCTGTCAAGCGGGGTCGTGCCGTCGGTATTCGGGTTGAACTGGAAATCCAGGTACCCGGACTGGCCGACAAGGGTCGTCGTGTCTATATCGAAATGCTCCGCTCGTGCGGTTTGCCCGAGACTGATCAGTGCCAGAACGCCGAGAATGGGAAGTGCGGTTAAGAGTTTCATAATATCTTCTTTCTGTGCTGCCTATGTATCGAAGTAATTTTTGGTTTTTAGAATGCCCCTTCCCAATACTGGGAGGGGGCATTCTGGCTTTTAAAGACCGGCGTACACGGCGGTGCCGTAGCTGAAGCGGATATTGGTCGGATCGCTGAAGTCAACCCGAACCTTGACCGAGGCGCCGGG
>JANXMY010000205.1 GCA_025354405.1 Armatimonadota bacterium | reverse complement strand
CGAGGTTTGTCAACCCTGGGGAAGCAGGCCGGTGCCTCGGGGCCGTAGGCGATCGGGAGGGTTTCGGGGGCAGTGACGGCAACTTCGACCTGATCGCCGTCGATGCGGAGAACGGTGACCTTGACATCGTGTCCGATACAGGTGGTGGCCTTGGTACCCGGGCCGGGGCAGCGGGTGAGAACAAGCATGAGGTGTGGCGTTCCTTTGCGAGAGTGTGAGTGCGATCCTTCGCGTTTCCCCTGTGCATAAAGCATGCCAAAGTTACCAGGTAGACATGCAGAAAAAAAGCCTCTCTGAAGAACGGCTATGAACCTGGAATCGCAAACAAAATATCGTTGAGCACATCGGCACGTGCTCGGCTCACGCTGACGGCATGACCGTCCAGCATGACGAAATTTAGCCGTTCCTCGCTTTGTGCTGCGCCGCCGTGCCAATGTCCCACGAGGTCATAAAACAGAGGGACATCTGCCGGGCTGTGCTCACTATAGGGCGTATGATGGCTCCACGCCCGGACACCGCTGAGGGTCTGCCCTTCCAGTGCGAGCTGCGTGGTATAAGCGTAGCTCATACCAAACGCTTGAAACGCGGAAGGAGACGCGAGGAGGGGGATGTTTTCATGCTGCCCCGTCATGTCGAAGCCGTTATCGGAGGGGCAATGCCAGAGTGCGCGGTCTTTGACGTAACTGCCCATGACATTGGGGAGGGTTTGCTGGTTCGTCTGCATTTGCTGGATTGCAGGCCAGTACTTACCGCTCTCCGAGAACTGCCAGCCATTGGTTTGCAGGTCGCCGGGATCGCCGCCGTAAGGATACCGGTCGTCACTGTCCTGCGCGTACAAGGCCGTGGCGAGGCCAAGCTACCGCAGATTGGAGAGGCAGACGGTCTGCCGGCCTCGCTCGCGGACTGTGGCAAAGACTGGGAAAATCAGCGCAGCCAGCAGCGCGACGATGGCAACCACAACCAACAGCTCGACCAATATAAAACCGCCCCGTTCTTGTCTCATGGCTTTAATTTCTTTGGATAGATTTCTGAACCATTCTTGCATAAGCCGCATCTAATGGATCACCGTTGTTGGTAAAGGGGGCAATAGCCGAAGTTATCCTAGCTTTTTGTGCAGAAGACATAGGATGTATATAGGCTAAAGCTGTCATAGCACGCGCCCGTGCCATAGAGGTTCCTGATGTTTTGAGGAAATAGAGCGTCCACGCAAAATCTTCCTCCGAAATGCGATGCGTGTCTCTGGTTTTGAGCTGCAAGCTGTGTACCTTAATATAGTCTTTTTGAGACATGATCCCCGCTTGCTGCATCTCCGCACCAAGCTGAGAGATACTCTTTTCCGGACGGGACTTTAACGCAGGGGGTTGAACATCGCTCTTCACTACTGGACTCTTTGGTGCCGGGCTTTCATGAGAATATCTAGCGATAGCAAAAACCAGTATGCACAGGAGGGTGAGACGCGAGATTGTTTGTGTGTAGATCATTGATGTTTTCCCTGTCATATTATTGAGATGCCTTTAACAGCTGATAATAATAGTCTTTCTCTTTTAGGCTTCCGGTACGGGTACTCCTCAAAATATCGCCTTCATTGATCTGTGATGACTGCGGTGAAGTGACAGGCCGCTCCGCACGGAGGTGACCGTCTACCCAAAGTACGCTTGCCAGGCCGGAGTGCCGCCCCGCGACGACCGGCTGACGGTCTGTGGGGAGAAATATGTAGGGGCCGTGTCCCAGCTGATCCGGTGGAATCGGAACACGGTCCGCCGCGAGAATGGTCTCGGAAGGATCGCTGATTTGTGAGAGCCAAACTGGATGGCCGTCGGCGATCTCTGCTCTCACGAAGGCGATATTGAGGCCGTAGGTGACGGCGGTATCCGGCGCGGCGGGGCAGGTCCAAATTTCGACGTTCTTGATATAGGTACTCAGAGAGCCGCAGGATTTGTCGGCATGCGGGCTGGGCTGGTTCACCTGACAGTCACACCACGCGGTGATAATTCCTGTATCATCAGCATGGCGCAGTCCTGGGAACAGCGTGCCGTCATTGTCCTGGGCGTAGAGCGCCGTCGCAAGGCCGACCTGTTTGAGATTGTTCGCACAGGTCACTTGGAAAGCTTCGCTTCGCGCATGGCTGAAGACTGGGAAAAGCAGCGCAGCCAGCAGCGCGACGATGGCAACCACGATCAGCAGCTCGACCAGCGTGACGCCGGTGCGTTTCATAAATAGGGCCTCTTTACAGAGGATAACGAGAAATCGCCTGATGTGGTTCGCGGGGTCTGTGATTTTTCTCGAAGATTTTTAGGGGATGATGAGAGTGGAAAAGAGAGGGCGGGGCCAGGCCCCGCCCGCACAAGTTGCCGGATTAGTTCTGGCCGGCTTCGGGGTCGTCGACACTGGCGGACGACATGGCCGCTGAGGGCGGTGCGACTGGGCCGGGAGCGGGTGCATCGCCGAGCAGCTCGCGAGAGCGGCGGACGCAGACGAGGTGGTCGGCGTAGTACTTGCCGTCGACGCGGTCGATGGCGACCTGATGGCCGTGGCCGGTCGAGGCATGGATGAAGTAGCCGCCGCCGATGTACATTCCGGTGTGGTCGATTTCGGGGTGGTGGCAGGCGAAGTACATCCGGTCGCCGGGAACCCACTGTGCCCAGTCGCCGCGCGGAACATCGTAC
>JANXMY010000199.1 GCA_025354405.1 Armatimonadota bacterium | reverse complement strand
GGTTCGCCCTCCCGTTTCGGGAGGGTCGCAGCTTGCTGCGGGGTGGGTTCCGAAAGCCTTGCACAACATCGGTAAATAATACCAATTAACTCTCTCCACGCGGCTCGTGCTCGATCAGCACAGTGGTTTTGCTCCGGGGTTTTCGTCTATACTATACTATGGACCAGCAAAGCCCTCTTGAAATTGTCACCCTCCGCGCCGTGCTCTTCGACCTGGACGGGACACTCATCGAAACGCATATCGATTTTGCGGCGATGACCGCAGAGATGCTCTCACTCGCGCGTGAAGCCGGAGTGCCGGACTCGGTGACGGAGGGCAAGGATATTCTCAGCCTCGTCGCGGCAGCGGCAGACGATGTCGCTGCTCGCGGCGGGGACGGCGAAGAATTGCGCCGGGAAGCGTTCGCACGGCTGGAAGAGAGGGAGGTCATCGGCTGCTCCCGGCCCAACCTGCTGCCGGGTGCGCGTGAATTACTTCTCGCACTCCGCAGCCAGGGCATGAAGATCGGGGTCGTCACCCGGAACTGCCGACGCGTCTCCGAAAAACTGCTCGGCCAATTTGCCCTGCCCCATGATGTTCTGCTGACCCGCGACGATGTCGAGCGTACGAAGCCTCACCCAGAGCATCTCTGGGCGGCTCTGACGCACCTGGAAGTGCAGCCCGCCGACGCCGTAATGGTAGGCGATCACTGGATGGACATGGAAGCGGGACACCGGGCAGGATGCGCGGCGACAGTTGGGATATTGGGGGCCAATTCCGCCGACTGGTTCGCCCCCTGCCCGCCGACCGCCCTGGTACGCGATCCCGCCGCCGCACTGCCGCTCTTCACTTCTCCATCTCGCCGGGAGTCCAGCTAACCATGGCATTTCGCCCCTGCATCGATCTCCGAGAAGGCCGCGTCGTCCAGATCGTCGGCGGGACACTCACCGAGGATGGCGTCGGCACCGTCACTCACTTCATTTCCGAACGTTCCGCGGCGGACTTCGCGGCCTTGTACCGTCGTGACGGACTGCGGGGCGGCCATGTCATCCTGCTTGGCCCCGGATCGGAGGAGGCGGCCCGCTCGGCACTCGCCGCCTACCCCGGCGGCTTGCAGCTTGGCGGCGGGGTCAATCTGGAAAATGCCGCGCACTGGCTGGACGCCGGAGCCAGCCACGTCATCGTGACATCGTTTCTCTTTCAGTCCGGGGAGCTCTCTTTGGAGCGTCTTCGGGACATCTCGCAAATGGTCGGCAAAAACCGCCTGGTCGTTGATCTGAGCTGCCGCCGGGGCACAAACGGCGCATACTATATCGCTACAAATCGCTGGCAGACAATCACTTCCACCCAAATAAACGCCGCTCTCATCCGCGAATTGGAACCCTTCTGCGCCGAGTTCCTGGTCCACGCCGCCGATGTCGAAGGCAAATGCGAGGGCATCGACGAAGAGCTCGTGCAGCGTCTGGGCCAGTGGGTTACGCTTCCGACGACTTATGCGGGCGGGGCAAAGGCACTGGGCGATATTCACCGGGTCGCTGAACTCTCAGGCGGCAAGGTGGACCTGACCATCGGCAGCGCCCTAGACATTTTCGGCGGTGCGCTCGTGCGCTATAAAGACGCGGCGAAGCAGGGCAGCTACCCATGCCCCTGCTGCGGCTACTTAGTTTTCAAGGAAGAGCCAGGCTCCGATGACATCTGCCCAGTCTGCTACTGGGAAGATAGTGTATCTGAACTCCGATTTGCCACGCACGGCGGCGGAGCAAATACGCCAAGCCTTGTCGAGGCGCAGCTGAACACTGTCAAGTACGGGACGACAGTGCCTGGATACAAGCGACGTGTTGAGCCTCCCATACCATTCAAACGTGAGGAAAATTGGCGACTCATCGATCTCAAAATAGACAACATTGAACTTTCGAGTGTTGGCGACCAGGGCAGGACGTACCCTGAAGACCGGACAACGCTGTACTATTGGCGTGACACCTACTGGAGACGTGAGAATAGGATGTAAGCGTCAACCCGGCAGTGCGGCGACCGCCCGATCCATTTCCTCGAATGTGTTATAAAAATGCGGGGAGAAGCGCACTTTCCCGCCGCGCACCGCCGCGGAGACGTTCGCCGCAGTCAGGGCTTCCAGAACGCTTTCGTTGGTGCGGGTGGGGTGCTCGAACATCACCAGTCCGGCTCGCTGCGTGTCGGCACGCGGGGAGGTCACCCGGTAGCCCTTCTGGTCCAGGGCGGCGGCAGCGTACTTCGTGAGCGATAATACCTGGGCGGCGATGGCTTCGATGCCGACTTCTTCCAGCAGCGACAGGGCGGCGTCGAAGCCGCAGAGGCCGAGGACGTTTGGGGTGCCCTCTTCATACCGCTGAGCATTCGGCTTGGGCGAGAAGTCCAGCGGGTCGAACTTCATTACATCTACCACTGCTCCTGCCCCCATGTTGACCAGACGCAGTTTATCCAGGACGTGCGGGGCAATATACAGGCCGCCCGTGCCGCCGGGGGCCATCAGCCACTTGTGAACACCGGTCACTACCACATCCAGACCCAGCTTTTCCGCTTCCAGCGGCAGCACGCCCAGCCCCTGAATCACATCGACGATGAAAAGGATATTCCGGGAACGGGCCAGCGCCGCGCAGGCCGCCAGATCGCAGCGAAAACCCGTGCCGAACTGTACCCAGGAGAGGGTCAGCACCCGGGTTCGGTCGTCCATCACGGAGTCCAGATCTTCCGGCGTAAACGTGCCATCGGTACGGGTCGGAATCAGCCGAGTCTCGATTCCCCGGTCGCGCTGGGCGTACCAGGGATAGACCACACTGGGGTACTCGCAGGCGACGCTGACCACGTTGTCTCCCGGCTCCAGCTTCAAGCCATCGGCGACCAGGGACAGGCCATGCCCGGTGTTTTTGGTCAGGGCGAGATGCTCCGAGGGGACACCCATCAGCCTGGCCAGCCGTGTCCGGACCGAGGACTGGCTGACCAGCACCCGGTCGATAAAGAAACTCAGGGGATCGGAAGCCGCATGACGCACCGCCTCCGTGACCGCTTCCACGACTCGGGCCGGGGAGGGAGAGACTCCGGCATGGTTGATATAAACACCCCGAGCAGTAACCGGGGCAAACTCACGGGTTCGAATTTCCTGCATCAGTGACTCTTGCATAGGGGTATAATACCCAGAAGAGAGTTTTTTGGGAAGTTCCGAAGAGGTAAATGGAAAGCAGGCAGTATGACACCGGAAGATGCGGAAGTCGCCCGAATGGTGCGGCGCGAACTGGGAAGGCGGCCCATGGATACCACGCAAATGGATATCCAGGTCAAAGCGGGAAAGATCACCATGGCGGGCCGTGTGGCTCATTTAGGGGAGGACAAAGGGGCCAACCTGCGAGCCGAGATTGAGATCGTCACGAAAATATTGACGCGCGACCGCCTGGTCAAAGGTGTTTACGACCAGCTGCACTATGTCATCGACCGCAGTGGAGACGGCAAAGAAGATCACAACGCTCGCGGACGGATGCGAACGGACCGCTAGAAAGAGTTTCCTCGCTATTGTGGCTGACCGCAAGCGCAAAGCACACTCGGCGTACAGCCGCGAGAAATGCCGAGTAGTTGAAAACTACTCGTTAGGTACAGCGTCCTTTGGACGTTGGAGCGGACTAGGCAGACGACGGGCTTTCTGCCACCCGGAGGGTGCCTTACCTAGCGAGTAGTTTTCAACTACTCGTTTCTTCTCGCTGCTTCTCGCCGCTTCTCGCCGCTTCTCGCCGCTACCCGTTTCTTCTCGCTGCTTCTCGCTGCTTCTCGCCGCTTCTCGTTTCTTCCCCCTCTGCGTCGTTTCTCTGCATCGTTCCTCTGAAACCGCCCTTTTTCACCACCCTCTTTTCAGGATTCTCCGTGTATCCCCGCCACGAACAGCGTCTTTTCGTTCTGATAGGTCACCGCCCCAGGAGCACTTTTCCGCGGCTTGCGCACATATTTTTTTAGCGTATAATCGACGGGAATCAGAGAGGAATGCTTGACTTCGCTTCGGGCGGCCACGGCTTCAGCAGCTTGCTGCAAGGCGGCGGGGGAGACCGACGCCGGGCGGTTCTGGGCGCGGATGATCCCGTGGGCGGAAGTCGCCGCGCGGACGTGCATCCAGATATCTGAGGACGCAGCGATCTTCGTGGTCAAATAGTCGTTCGAAGTCGCATTCTCCCCAACCAGTATCTCCCAGCCGTCCACCGAGTGATACCGTTTGATCTTGTGTCCCTCAAACTCTGGCTGGGCGGATTTTTGCGTCTCGCCTGACAGCCCCCCACTTCCCTGCTGTCCGTGCTGCAAGGACTGCGCCATGCGGGTGCGGAGCGCAGCGACGGCTTCCTGTGTCTGGGCCGACGCGGCCTCCCCCTCCGACTCCAGCAGCAGAGAGACTTCTTCCAGTGCCCGAGTGCGCCGCTCCTGCAGCGTCAGGGCACTGCTTTCCGCTTTGCGGCTGCGTTTATAAAACCGCTCGGCATTTTCGTGGATCCCCAGAGCCGGATCGAGGGCGATCAGGCGAAGGGCCGGCTCGCCGCTGGGAAGGAGCGGGGCGTAGTAGTCCGGCACTTCTGCCTGAGCGTCGCCGCGATGGATACTCCGTTGATTCGAGAGCAGGAGGTCCCCCGACTGCCGGTACTCCTCCGCGCGGCCTGCATTGCGTATCCCCGCTTCGATCTCTGCCGCTTCTCGCTGCCGCAGCTTACGCGTTCGCGCAAGGGCAGTCAGCAGGGAGTCTTTCGCCCGGTCAAATGTATCGCGCCGGATGATTGAGGACGCCGCATGATCGAGGGCGTCGCTGATGGATTCACGCGGGGACTGCAGCTCTTCCGGAACAGACAGCAGTGCGATCGGATAGGCTCCTAATGTCAGCCCATTCGCGTCAGTCCAGACGCACGGCTGCCAGTCACCGACACGCACGACGGACAGCAGCCGGGTCAATGCGGCGTGCAGAGTTGCCGGAGACAGAGGGGTCCCGCCAACCCGAAGCACAATCTCCTGCGCCAGCAGGGGGCTGACACCCGACCAGTGGGCCAAAAGCCATTCCCGAGCCTCATCGGAAGACAGTTCTTTCTCCGAGTCGTCCTCCAGCGGCTCATAGAGCCCGAACGGGTCCCTGCGTCCGCGCTGCCGGGGCGGCCCAACATACAGGACACCGGCCAGTATCTGCCGAAATCGGTTGATTCCGCGGCCGATGGTCTTCGCCGCACCCAGGATCATCCCCTCTTCGCTGACTAAAATCAGATTGCTGTGCTTGCCCATAATCTCGGCAATCAAAGTATACGGAGTGTTGCTCTCCCCCACCCGAAAGTGCAGGTGCAGGACCCGCTCCCCGAAACCAAGCGGCATGGAAATATCGGAGAGAAATGCCCCTTCCAGATACTTACGCAGAAGGCTGCAGAAGGCGGGTGGAACCGGCGGGTTCTCTCGCCGGGCGTGCGTCAGATGCGCCCGAGCCTCCTGGGAATCACACGAGAGCAGCAAGTCGTGCTTACGCCCGGCATGGTACACACGCAGAACAATCTCCAGCGGGTCCGGCTGGCTGACCCGCTCGATCTTTCCGCCCACCAAAGTTTTCCCCAGCTCGTCACGGACGGCGGCCAGGGTGAGTGAATCAAATATCATGGTAAATTACAAAACATCCCCAACACCGCAGACCCGGTTCCGTCCCAGCCGCTTGGCAGCATACAAAGCCTGATCTGCCGCCAGAATCAGATCATCGCGCGTGGCGGCCTGCGGCGGACAGGCCGCCGATCCGATGGAGCAGGTAATATGCAGGCTCTTCTTCACTGCCCCTCCGCCGTCCCGCACCAGCAGCGGCTGCGCGGCGACCGACGATCGCACGCGCTCCGCAACCCGCAGCGCTCGCTCCGGCCCAGTGCCGGGCAGCAGGATCAAGAACTCCTCACCACCCCAGCGGCCCAGAATGTCCTCTTCGCGCAGACAGGCACGGACACAGGCAACGAACTCACGCAGCACAGCATCGCCGATCGGGTGCCCATAGATGTCATTGATACTTTTGAAGTGGTCGATATCAACGAAAAGAAGGGCGCAGGGACGTTCCTCGCGGCGGGAGCGGGCAGTCTGGGCGTCGAGCGCGGCGACCAATGCACGATGATTGGGCAGGCCAGTCAATGGGTCGGTCGTCGCCAGCGCTTCCAGCCGTGTGTTTGCCTCCGACAGGGCGGCGTTCGCTTCGGAGAGGGCAGTATTTATTCCGGCGAGAGCCTCCGCTTCGCGCCGGTGATGCTCCACTTCCATCTGGATGACCATGGATTTGGCCCGCTCTTCGGCCTCTTCGGTGAACACTTCTTTTTCCAGCCGCCTAAAGGTTTCAAAGTGGCCAAGCGCGGCGGCATAGTCCCCAAGACGCTTGCAGACCTCTGCCAGCACCTGAAACGATTGAAACTCTGTGCGCCGGGCGCCAATAGCTGAGGCCAGGGCCGCACTCTCCGCCGTCCGCTCCCGCGCCTGGATTAAAGCTCCCTGTGACAGCAGTATCTCGCCGATGGAAAAGAGGGAATGGGCCTCCGCTTTTTGCAGCTGGTTCGCACGGGCAATCTCCAGGGCACGGCTGTAACACTCCAGAGCTTCGGTCCGACGCTTCGTTTTCGCGTACGCAAAGCCCATACTGGTAAGAGCTACCGCCACTTTCTCCCAGTCCTCCAGCGTCTCCCCCAGCTCCACCGACCGGCGGCAGACGGCAATCCCTTCCTCGTAGCGGCGCAGATCGACATAATCTCCCCCGAGGTTGCACAGGCTGCTGATCTCCAGAGCCGTGCTGCCGATACGAATGGCCTGGTCCAAGCCGCGCTGGTGAAAGACCAGAGCATCGGCGAGGTCGCCACGCTCCCCGTAGACATTGCCGATATTCCCGAGTGATCCTGCAATCCCCACCTGATCGCCGGCCCGCTCCCGTGCTTCCAGTCCCCGACCGTACCATTCCAATGCGCCGCTGTAGTCACAGAGGCTGAACTGGATATTCCCCAGCATATTGTAGGAGGCTCCGAGGCTCTCTAAATCCTGGAGCGCATCAAAAATATGGATGGCCGCCGTGACATTCTCAATGGCTGCAGGCTGTTCGGACAGGACGTTGTGAATGGCCCCCAGGTAGTGCAGGCAGCGCCCTTCCGTTGCCTTGTCGCCCAGGCGGCGGCTGAGAGTCAGGCTCTCATTCAGTGCCTCTCGTGCCTCTTCATAGCGAGACAGAATCACAGCGCAGACCCCCGCGAGGCACAGGCTTGGTGCCAGACCGGGTTGATTCGGCTGTGCCCGGGCGAGCGACACGGCTTCCTCGCTGAGGGCGAGGGCACGGATCGGCTCGACGGTGCGCAGTACCCAGACCAATTCGTCCAGGGCCAATATTCTTTCGGCATCTGTGACGGCTTCGGCCAGACGCGTTTCACGGGTGATAATAAGTTCTTGCATGCTGCTTCTTTACTTGTCTTGATTTATTATACCCGGGTTGTCATCTGCGAAATATTCCTTCCTTCTTTTTTCAGGGCGATTGCATCTAATTGAGAAGTGTGGTAAGTTGAGGCATCTTTCCCAGGAGTTGCTTGATGCCTCATTCTCTGCTGGTTCACTTTGCCGACTTAGCCGATCCGCGTGTGGCCCGAACCCAGCGCCATTGCCTGATCGATATTTTGGGCATCGCCCTGTGCGCGATGCTGTGCGGAGCCGAGGATTTTGTTGCGATGGCTCGCTACGGCG
>JANXMY010000171.1 GCA_025354405.1 Armatimonadota bacterium | reverse complement strand
CGATCAGCAGAATCGTGACAATCGGAAACGTCCGGGTCGGCTGGTCATCACGCAGGGGGATCAAAGCATTTCTCCAGGCAGTTCTTCAAAACAGATTCGGAGAGTATTCTAGCACGGCAGGCCGGGAGCTGTCAACTTGACGGAACCTAGGGAGTGTAGAGCAGAAACCACGGATTAGAAATCCGAGGCTCTTGTCCTGCCCCTTTCGCATTTGCGGTAATGTGTCCCACGCAACTTTTTCCCGCGATCCGCGTCTCAGACTCTTGACAAACACTTTTGTCGGGAGTTAACATAGTTATGGCTTAAAAAACTTTCTATTGGCGGCCCAGGAGGCCGTCGTAGAGGCAGGAGCCGACGCAATTGGGCATTGGA
This sequence comes from Armatimonadota bacterium, assembly GCA_025354405.1. GTDB lineage: Bacteria > Armatimonadota > Armatimonadia > Armatimonadales > Capsulimonadaceae > JANXMY01. Next base: position 676 of record JANXMY010000171.1, on the reverse strand, counting down.
CCAAAGAGAACGGCTTTCCTGCATCTCTGCCGGAAACGGTCGCGGACCCCTTCACCGACAAGCCCCTGGGTTATCGACGCGAGGGCGCGACTGGCTTCGTCGTCTACAGTGCCGGGTCGGATGGGAAGTTCGAAGGTGGCACCGCGGGCGAAAAAACGCCGCCCGGCCAAACTGCTTTTCGGTATCTGGTGACAAATCAGGGTGTCGTGCAGTAAAATAAAGACAACTATGACTGACGACAAACCTATCGGCGAAATTATTGAAGCGGGTACGACGGCCTTTATCGCCCAGTGCCTTGAAGTGCCGCGCCAGATCGTCTCCCGGCTGTACGACCCGCCCCCCTTCGGGGCATTTGTGAAGCTGTGCAAGCCGGACCCGTCGCCTAAGGAAGCGGCGATCGCCGCGCCGGAGCCCGAGGGGGAGGAAGACGATCCGTTTGCCACGTCTTCTTTTGGCGCCCCATATGTCCCGGATACCGGGGAAGAGCTGTCGGCAGCGGTGTATGCGCTGGTTTACGGAGCGAATACATCGTCGCTAGAGCCGAACCGGCGGCCCTCCGCACTGGGATTCGTGGACGAAGAGGAAATGCGCCGTCAGCAGCCGCAGATCTTCGAGCTGCTGCGGACGGAGTTTTCCGGCCTGCTGGTTGCCTACTCCTCGGGGGATGGTAAGCCGC
>JANXMY010000160.1 GCA_025354405.1 Armatimonadota bacterium | reverse complement strand
CTTGCCGGCATTCTCGTGGAAAAATATGAAGGGCAGGTCCCGGAGGATTTGGACGCGCTCCTGAGCCTGCCTGGGGTGGGGCGCAAGACGGCAAATTGTGTCCGGATCTACGCTTTCCGCAAGGAAGCGATCTGCGTCGATATGCATTGCCATCGAATCACCAATCGGCTTGGGTGGACAACGACGAAAACGCCGGACCAGACGGAATAGGCTTTAGAAAAAATCATGCCTCGCGGCCTCTGGGCAGGCAGCAATCGCCTGTTTTTGCAGCATGGCCGTGCAATTTGTCTGCCGACGACACCGGTATGCCGCCGCTGCCCCGTCAAAGATTGGTGTGAGTATGGTCAAGAGGTAAAGGCGAAAAAGCGGGGGTAATCCCGCTTGACAAAAAGCCGCGATTTTATTCCCAGTTTTCCAGAAAGTTCGCGAGAATGCACGACGCGCCAGTTGCCAATCGAATCTCAAACAAATTGGGCTAGCTATTACGCAGTATATGCAGGATTACGACGAATCCGTCATGCCCCACTGGCTTGGATCGGCTGTCTATCCCGGTACGCAGCGCTGGATGGACCTATCTCAACCATACGCTAAGAGCACGGGCATATTTGACTGTCCGGACAAGCGAAATACTCATTATATTCCGGGTGACGTAAACAACATGGGCGGGTACACTTGCAGTGCGGCTTACTTCAGCGATCCAGGGATTTATACTAGCATGTCGATCTTAGACAATGGCAAGACTGTTACGTTGTCTATGATGGAGGCTCCCTCAACTACCTTTTGGATATCTGACAGCACCGGTCCGCTGACTGCACGGCCGGATGGGTTTGAATTCTTTTTTACACAGGGCCTCAGTCCCTTTCAAGGCATTCCACCGATTACCGCGCCTGAGCCGCGCACGATGCAGCATCTTTCGGAGCGCCATAACGGAACAATCAGCGTCTTGTACTGTGACGATCACGTAAAGAGTGTCAAGCTCGAGTATCTAGCTCAGACTGGGCCCAATGGATTGTTTACGCACTTCACACTGGCCGCCGATCCGGAATAGGCTCACTTCGGGGCAAATTTGCCCGTACTCCATCACACAGGAGGAATCCAGGGTGGTCCTGACCAAAGTATCACTATGTTTCTTCCTCGTATTGGCCTGTGTGCCGCGCTTCTATTTTTGACTGCGGGAAGTCTTGCCGCCCTCCCTCTCGCGCCACTCTATACCAATCCGAAAGCGCCCACCGAAGCGCGCATCTCCGATCTTTTGAGCCGCATGACGCTGCCGGAAAAATTGAGCCTTCTGGCGCTGGAAGCCGGGGATGCTGATCGCCTGAAGACATTGCCGATCCCGCGCCTGGGCGTTCTTCCCCTCTGGACCTCCGATGGCCCGAATGGTGTGAAAAACGGCCCGGCGACGGTGTTTCCGATGGGGGTCACGCTAGCTTCTACCTGGAATACGGCGCTGGCCGAGCAGGAGGGTGCAGCGCTAGGGCAGGAAGCACTTGCGAAGAACCGTCAGGTCGTCTACGGGCCGGATCTGAATATTCACCGCACTCCGCAGGGAGGGCGAGATTTTGAAAGCTTCAGCGAGGATCCATTCTTGACCGCGCGAATGGGTGTCGCCTATGTCAAAGGCATGCAGGCCCAGGGTGTCGCCGCTTGTGTCAAGCACTATGTGTGCAACGATCAAGAGACCGGTCGGCATTCATTTAACGTAGTTGTGAGCCCGCGTACATTGCACGAGATCTATTTAATGCCATTCAAGGCCGCCGTCGTGGAGGGGCATGTCTGGTGCCTGATGGATGCGCTGGGCCGGGTCAACGGACCCTGGGCGGCGTCGAGTCATTTCCTGCTGACGGACACGCTGAAGAAATCCTGGGGTTTCGATGGTCTGGTGATCTCCGACTGGGGTTCTGTGCACGACACGGCGGACGCTGCGAATGCCGGCAATGATATCGAGATGCCAAGTCCGCAGTTCTTCAGTCCGGGCAATTTGCAGATCGCTTTGAAAAACGGCACGGTCAAGCAGTCTGTGATCGACGATAAAGTGCGCCGTATCATCAGGACAATGGTGCGAACACACTTGCTCGACGGTCCCATCCCCGCAAATGCCTCTGTAGTCAACAGCCCTGCACATCAGGCCTTGGCAAGACGAATCGCGCAGCAGGGAATTGTGCTCCTGAAAAATCGCGGCAACCTTCTGCCACTGAACCGGGCCAAAATCAAGACCATCGCTGTCATTGGGCCAAATGCCGCTGTGAGCCTTCTCGGAGGACGCTGGAGTGCGGACGTGGCTCCGTTCTATACTGTCAGCGTGCTTGATGGAATCAAAAAGAAAGCTGCCGGGAAAATCGCAGTGAATTATGTCGAAGGAACTCCCATGGGGGGCGACACAACCAACCCTATTCCTGCGTCCGCTTTCACGCCGCCGGGTGCCAAGCCCGGCGAGACTGGACTGCGGGGGGAGTATTTTGCTAAAGCAGACCTCTCCGGTACTCCGGCACTCACTCGGATTGACCCACAGATCGCGTTTGACTGGAACACAACTGCACCAGCCCCCTCACTCTCCCGCGAGAACTTCTCGACCCGTTGGACCGGTTTCTTGAAAGCGCCGGTAACGGGGGATTATGTCCTTCAGCTGGACAGCGATGATGGGAGCCGTCTGTTTCTCGATGATAAGATCGTAATCGACTATTGGTCCGACCATGGTATGGGAACACCAAAGACCGCCCATATGATGCTGACTGCAGGCCAGTCGTACAAAATTCGGGTGGAGCAGTATCAGGGTACCGGCGGGGCGGGTTGTTCTCTTGGCTGGATGCTTCCCGGGACGCAAAACTCCGTCTTCCCGGAGGCTTTGGCCGCCGCTAAGAACGCCGACGCGGTGGTCATCGTCGTGGGGCTCTCGAACAGTTTCGAGGGAGAGGAAATGGATCCCGCAGATTTGTTGCTGCCTGGCAAGCAGAATGCGCTGATCCAGGCGGTTGCGGCGGTCAATAAGAACACCGTGGTAGTTCTGGCGAATGGCACTCCGATTCTGATGAACTCGTGGCTGAAACAGGTACCAGCTGTCCTGGAAAGCTGGTATTCAGGGGAAGAAGCTGGAAATGCCATCGCCGATATCTTGTTTGGGGATATCAATCCGTCCGGTAAGCTGACCGACACACTGGCGGAGCGGCGGGAAGACTACAGCGATTTCGGCAATTATCCCGGTTCGGCGGAAACGATCAAGTATGCCGAAGGAATTTATGTCGGGTACCGGCATTTTGATAAGCAAAAAATTGCTCCTCTCTTCCCCTTTGGCTACGGTTTGTCCTACACGACTTTCGCCTATTCCGCACTTCAGGTTCCACAAGCTATGAAGCGAGGCCAGCCGATCATCATCCGTGTCTCGGTGCAAAACACGGGCAAACGTGCGGGGGACGAAGTCGTACAGCTCTACACTCGCGACATGGCTCCGAAAATCGACCGGCCGATACGGGAATTGAAGGGTTTCCAGCGCGTCTCCTTACGTCCCGGCGAAAAAAAGCAGCTTCTCTTCCATCTCGATGAAAGCGCGATCGCCTATTATGACACCGCCCTGGGTCATTGGAAATCGAACAGTGGCCGCTATACCGTTGAAATCGGAGCATCGTCGCGGGATATCCGCGCTCAAAAGCCCTTTCTCTTCAAATAAACCTTTTACTTGCTTAATGGAAAATGAACTATGTCTCTCCACCCACTTGCCGGAATGCCTGCACCGCCGTCACTCAAAGCAAATATTCCGGAGCTAATCTCCGCGTACTACTCGCAAACCCCAGACCTGGACTACCCGGCGCAGGCGGTCGCATTCGGAACCTCCGGTCATCGTGGTTCCTCGCTGAAAAACACGTTCAATGAAGCCCATATTCTTGCTATCTGCCAGGCGCTGGCCGAGCAGCGGCAAGTGGACGGCGTCACTGGCCCGCTCTTTCTGGGCATGGACACGCATGCCCTGTCAGAACCGGCACTGCGCACTGCCCTCGAAGTTTTTGCGGCAAACGGTGTCGAAGTTCTGGTGCAGGCGGGTGGGGGATACGTTCCGACGCCGGCGATCTCGTTTGCTATCTTAGGTTATAACCAGGGCCGGGCGACTGGGCTTGCCGACGGCGTGGTGATAACGCCGTCGCATAACCCGCCGGACGACGGCGGCTTCAAGTATAACCCGCCCTCCGGCGGCCCCGCAGATACTGGTACGACAAAGCGCGTTCAGGACCGGGCAAATGAACTGTTGAGAGCGAATTTGAGGGAAGTTCGGCGGCTGTCCTATGAGCGTGCATTGAAGTCGGACTCGGTACATACGCATGATTTCGTCGCTCCTTATGTCGATGGGCTAGCAAGCGTGATCGACATGGAAGCGATCAAGTCGGCGGGCCTCAAAATCGGTGCGGACCCGATGGGCGGTGCGTCGCTCGGGTACTGGGAGCCGATTGCGGAAAAGTACGGGCTAAATATCGAGGTTGTAAACCGAGCCGTCGACCCGACATTCGGATTTATGACTGTGGACAAAGACGGTAAGATTCGAATGGACTGCTCGTCACCGTTCGCGATGGCATCTCTTATCGGTCTGAAAGACCGCTTTGACATTGCATTTGGTAATGACCCCGACTCAGATCGGCACGGGATCGTGACGCCGAGTGCTGGACTGTTGAACCCGAATCACTATTTGGCCGTTGCAATCAACTATCTGTTCGCAAACCGGCCCGGCTGGAGGCCTGATGCCGCCGTTGGGAAGACACTGGTCTCGAGTGCGATGATTGACCGAGTGGCACAGAGTCTGGGGCGGCCCCTGGCAGAAGTTCCGGTGGGATTTAAGTGGTTTGTCGACGGCCTGCGCGGCGGCACGTTTGGCTTTGGTGGTGAGGAGAGTGCCGGGGCGTCATTTCTGCGACAAGACGGCACAGTCTGGACCACGGACAAAGACGGCATCCTGCTGAACCTGCTGGCCGCCGAGATCACGGCGAAAACGAGCCGCGATCCCGGACAGCTTTACAAAGAGCTGGAAGGTCGGTTTGGCAGCCCCGTGTACGAGCGCATGGATGCCCCCGCTTCCCCAAATCAGCAGGCAGTTTTGTCAAATCTTTCGCCGGAACAGGTAAAGGCGAGCACGCTGGCCGGGGAGCCAATTTTGGCCCGTCTTACCCGCGCCCCAAGCAACGACGCCCCCATTGGCGGCCTGAAGGTCGTGGCTGAGAACGGCTGGTTTGCGGCCCGCCCCTCGGGAACAGAGCACATTTACAAGATCTACGCCGAAAGCTTCACTGGAACCGAGCATCTGAAGCAGATACAGACTGAAGCCCAGGAAATCGTTTCAGCGGCGTTCAAATCTGCGGGTGTCTAAACTTGACTTCTCCCACGCCATCGGCTATAACAGAGGTATGATTCCTTCGTTTTACTCTCCGTACGCGCACGGCTTTATCCGGGCCTGTGTTTGTATTCCGAGGCTGCGCGTTGCCGACCCGGAATTCAACACGGCGCAAACATTGAGCCTGGCGAAGCAGGCTTCCACAATGGGGGCAGCCGTCGCGCTGTTCCCGGAGCTTGGCCTCTCGGCGTATTCGAACGAAGACCTGTTTCATCAGGATGCCCTGCTGGAAGCGACTCTCGCCGCACTTGGCAGTCTGGTCAAAGCCAGCCTCGACCTTAGCCCGGTGCTGCTGGTCGGGGCACCGCTGCGCTTCGATGGGGCCTTGTTTAACTGCGCCATCGCGATTTATCAGGGGCGCATTCTCGGAATTACGCCGAAGACTTATCTGCCGAACTACCGCGAGTTTTACGAGAAACGGCAGTTTACATCCGGCCGTGACGCGATTGTTTCCGAAGTCACGCTGTTCGGAGAGCGTATTCCTTTCGGAAATGACTTGATTTACGATGCCGTGAACATCCCCGGCTTTGTGCTGCACACTGAAATCTGCGAGGATGTCTGGACACCCATCCCCCCCAGCACCTTTGCCGCCCTGGCCGGGGCCTCGGTTCTAGCAAACCTCTCTGCCAGCAACATCACAATCGGCAAAGCGGAGTACCGGAAAACGCTTTGCGCCACGCAATCTGGCCGATGTGTCGCCGCCTATCTTTACTCCGCCGCCGGACCGGGAGAGTCGACCACCGATCTCGCGTGGGATGGTCATGCCCTCATTTACGAAAACAACGAAATGCTGGCTGAAGCGTCTCGTTTTGCAAGTGAAGAGCAGATCATCACCGCCGACATCGATCTGGAGCGTCTGGCTCAGGAACGTATGCGGCTGACGAGCTTCCAGGATACACGTGGGGACTACCGCGAACAGGTCCGCGCCATTCGTCGAATTTCGTATGAGTACGAAATCCCGACACTCCCCGCCGCCGCATTGCTGCGTCCACTTGAGGACTTCCCCTATGTGCCCAGCGACTTGAAGGAACGGGATGCGCACTGCTACGAAGCCTATAATATCCAGGTCCACGGGCTGATGAAGCGGCTGGCGAGTACGGGGATCCCCAATATCGTCATTGGTGTCTCCGGCGGCCTCGATTCGACCCAGGCCATGATCGTTGCCGCGCGGACGATGGACCGGCTCGGCCTGCCGCGCACCAATATTCTGGGTTATACCATGCCCGGTTTCGCCACCAGCGACGGCACGAAAGCAAACGCCCTGGCACTCATGGATGCTTTGGGTGTCACTTCCACCGAAATCGATATCCGCCCTTCCTGCCTCCAAATGCTGCGCGATATCAATCATCCGTTCGGCAAGAACGGGGAGCCTCTTTATGACATCACATTTGAAAATGTTCAGGCCGGGGAGCGCACCTCGCACCTTTTCCGGCTGGCGAACTACAACAATGCATTAGTCTTAGGTACCGGGGACCTCAGCGAAATGGCTCTGGGCTGGGCGACATATGGGGTCGGCGACCAGATGTCACACTATAATGTCAATGCATCCGTACCCAAAACCTTGATCCAATATCTCCTGCGCTGGGTCATCGCTTCGGAGCAGTTCGACGGCAAAGTCGGAGCTTTGCTGCAAGCTATCCTCGACACCGAGATCTCCCCGGAACTGGTGCCACATACACCGGGCATCGAAGGGGGGGGAATTCAAAGCACACAGGAAAAGATCGGTCCTTACGAGCTTCAGGACTTTCACATCTATTACACGACTCGTTACGGGTTTCGCCCGAGCAAAGTGGCGTATCTGGCCCACTGCGCCTGGGGCGACAAGTACGATCTGGCGACCATCAAAAAGTGGCTTGGGGTCTTCCTGTTTCGCTTCTTCCAAACCAGCCAGTTCAAGCGCTCCGCCATGCCAAACGGCCCCAAAATCGGCTCCGGCGGCTCCCTCTCCCCCCGCGGCGACTGGCGTGCCCCGAGCGATTCTGAAGCGACAGTGTGGCTCCAAGAGTTAGAGGAGAATGTGCCATGATCAGCCAGGTTTCAATCAGAAACTATAAGTCTATCAAAGAGCTGGATTTTAAACTAGGCAGAGTCACTGTTTTGATCGGCGAAAACGGGTGCGGGAAAAGCAATATCTTAGAGGCGGTCGCGCTGTGTTCAGCCGCCGCCGCCGATAAACTTGACCATGAGTTCTTATCATCGCGCGGCATCCGTGTTGCCGATGATGCCCGCTTCATGCGTTCCGCATTCGACGCTCAGGATGTTACGGATGATATCACGATTTCAGTCGCTGACAGTAAGTCGGCAGATGCGGAGCAGGACTCAAACGAGCCAAAAGAATTCCAGTGCGTTTTACAGAATACAAAGAATTCTCCTTACTCGTCTTGGCAGAATCTTGGCGAAAGACCTTGGAGAAATACTGACGAGATGTTAGTCGCGCTGAAAAAGACTCAAAGAGAAAATAAAATTACACCAGTTTCTGATGAGCAATGGGATAAACTAGAACCTCACTTTGGAAAATTGCTTCCACCACTAGAGTTGCAGAACTTTTTGATATATTCGCCAGAAAACTCCGCTCTAAGGACATTTGAGACAGAAGCACAAATCCAACCGCTTGGCATCAAAGGTGAGGGTCTATTCAAGCTGCTCACATATCTCTCCTTCGATGAGAATATGAATAGTCTAGCAGAAATCAAAAAAGAACTAATGCTATTGGACTGGTTTGGCGACTTTAATATCGCATCCAACCTACCATTCGGTGAGCGTAGTATCAACATCAAGGACAGATATCTTGACGAAAGCCTCTCGTATTTCACTCAGAAGAGCGCGAACGAAGGTTTTCTATTTCTACTGTTCTACTTTACGCTGTTCATCAGCCGCGAAACGCCGTCGTTCTTTGCAATCGACAACATCGACGCCTCTTTAAATCCTAAATTGTGCAGTCGGCTCCTAATAGAATTAGCTACTCTGGCAAAAGCACACGACAAACAAGCGATTGTCACTACGCATAATCCGGCGATCTTGGATGGCCTTAATTTGAATGACGATGAGCAGCGATTATTTGTCGTCTCCCGAAATAAGATGGGGCACACAAAGGTCAAAAGAATATTCAAACCGGATGCCGCCGAAGGACAGGCACCTGTTCCGCTTTCGGAAGCATTTTGCGCGGCTATCTGGGAGGTCTACCAAGAAACTTCTAATGCCAAGTTTTGCTCTAGTCACCGAAGGAATTACTGACCAAATCGTTATCGAGAATATTCTGCTCGGTTTCGCTGGTACTGTCGAGATTGACATCAATCCATTACAGCCGTTGCGGGATGAGACGGACTTAAACCGAACAGTAAGTCCCGGAAATTGGCACAAAGTGCTTGAGTATTGCTCGAGTGATCGTTTCAAAGATGCGCTTCAATTTAACGATTTCATAGTCGTGCAAATCGATACCGATGTGTGCCATGACTACCAAGTCAGCGGCAGAGACGAAGAGGGCAACGAATTTTCTTGGCGCAGCGCATCGGTTTAGAATTTTATGAAAAATACAGACCGCGAATTCTTTTTGCCATTGCCGTACAATCGACAGAATGCTGGCTGCTGCCACTGCTTTACACCGAAGACAAGAAAACCAAGACGAAGCATTGTCTGGAAATGCTGAACCGAGCACTGATCAAACAAAAATCGTTTTCAATTGACGCGAAAAATAAGCAGCCTGACTATTATCGGATTGTCTCCGAGCCGTATTCAAGGCACAAAAAGCTCATGGAATTGTACAAGTACAACCCGAGCTTGAATACTTTTGTCCGTTCCTTAGAGGAGAGTGTGACGCTTGCCCAATGAACCCCTGATCGATGGTACCGTCTTCCGCACTCATAGCGGGAATTACTACGTCCAGCCCGTTGACGGAGGGCCGGAGGTCGTCTGCAAACTGCGTGGGAACTTAAAGAAAGAGCTGGTCTTTTCTACTTCGGGTAGCCGGCCCCGGCGGGTGGACTCGGCGAAGAAGCGCCGCACGACGGACCCGCTGACAGTGGGAGACCGGGTGCGCTTTGAGCCATCGGAATCGATCATCGAAGAGATTCTGCCGCGTCATTCCCAGCTTTCGCGTCACTCGCCCTCCGGGCGCGGTCAGCATACACTGGTTGCAAATTTGGATCAGGTCTTTGTGGTCTTCGCCGCGGCGTCTCCCAAACCTGATTTTCGGCTGTTAGACCGCTTTCTCGTGCTGACCGAGGCCGCAGAAATCACACCGCGCATCGTGCTGAACAAAGTCGATCGCCTCTTGGAGGAAGATCGGGCTGAGCTTGAGTTCGGGGTGGGGGTATACGAAAAGATCGGCTACTCGATCTTTTGGACCTGCGCAAAGACGGGGCAGGGGATTGAAGAGTTGTGCGCGGCGATGCAGGGCCGAATCTCCGCCGTCGCCGGGCCGTCGGGTGTCGGGAAAAGCAGTCTGCTGAACGCGGTTCAGCCTGGCTTGCAGCTCAAGACCGGGGAGATCAGCAATGCTGATTTCTCGGGGCGTCATACCACCACGACTGCTGAGCTGCTGCCGCTGACCGGGAGCGGCTGGGTCGCCGATACGCCGGGGCTGCGTCAGGTGGACTTCTGGGAGGTGGACAAAGCGGATATTCCTCTGTGCTTCCCGGAGTTCGCGCCGTATTTGGGAGAGTGCCGCTTCGCCGACTGCCGCCATCATACGGAGCTGAGCTGCGCGGTCCGGGCGGCGGTTGAGGCGGAGGAGATTGACCGTCGCCGCTATGACAGCTACTTGAGCATGAGCTGAGGAGGGCTGATCGCACTCTTATTTCCGCAGGAGCAGGGCCTGCCCCTGCCCCCTCTCTGACATCCCTGCCTTAATCTAACGCTTCGGTTTCGCGCTCCCGAACCGGCAGATTTATCTCCCCATTTTGCCCATTTGTCTGTCCATTGATCTGGTGATTCATGTACCCGTTCGTCCCATTGATACCATTTTGTCTGCCGGCGGCGCCACCTGCGGGATTGTCATCACCGGAGTTATGTCTGGGATGGAAGATTCGCCCTAGCCAGAGCGCAAAGTTGTCAAACAGCAAATAGACGCTTGGAATGACGAGCAGGGTCAGGAAGGTGGAAACAATCACCCCGCCGACCACCGTGATACCCAGTGGCTGTCGGAAGCCCGCGCCTCGCCCCAGGGCGGCGGCAGTGGGGAGAGTGGCAAAGACGATCGCGAGGGACGTCATCAGTACCGGCCGGAGGCGGGTAGGGGCCGCTTCCAGAATGGCATCGATGCGCTTGTATCCGCGCCGCCGCAGCGTATTCGTATAGTCCACCATCAGGATAGCATTTTTTGTCGCGATGCCGTTTAGCATGATGATGCCGATGGCCGTAATCAGAGAGAAAGGCGTTCCCGTGACCAGAAGTGCGATCAATCCGCCGACCCAGGCCTGCGGCAGTGTCAGCATGATCGACAGTGGATACAGCATATTGTCGAACAGGGCCGCCATCAGCATATACGAGAGAATAATCCCCAGCAGGATCGCCTGGATCAGATATGGGAACTCATCTGCGGAGGTCTGTGCCTCCCCGCCCCAGGTATAGTTGACCTGGCCCAGCTGGCCCTGCTTGGCAAGCTTTGTGAGCTGAGGGTCAACTTTGAACCGGACGTTATTGATCTGCGTTCCCGGGGTCAGGTACGCCGTCACGTTCACCTGCCGCAAGCGGTTCAAGCGGTCAACGCGAGTTGGGCCTGCCCCGAGGCTGATATTGGCGACATCGCCGAGCGGGATCGGGTTGCCGTTCTGGTAGCCAACGGGAATATTGCCGACATTGTAGACACTGTTGCGTTCCGCTTTTGCCAGAATGATATTGATATTGTATTGGTTTGAGTCGATTGGGTCGCGGTACTTGGCGGTGATATCCCCCTGCAGAGCGGTCGCAATCGTCGTGGCCACATCCGTGACATTCAGCCCGTATTCGGCCGCCCGCACCCGGTCCAGACGAACCTGGACCTCCGGCTGGCTGGCTTTGAAGGACAGATCGCTGCCGTAGGTGCCTGGCGTATTGTCCACCACCGACTGAACCTTAGCGGCCGCGGCAAGCAGTTGTGGGAAATCTGTGCCAACCATGTTGATCTGGAGTGGTGCACCACCGCCGCCAAATCCATTGACTTCAGAGGCTTGAATCTTCAAGCTGCTGCCGTTGCCGGGAATAGTTTTGACCAGTGCCCGAATCTTCTTCGCGACATCGGCGTCGGCCTCGTCGCGCAGCGGCTCAGCCCCGTGATGCCCGGTTAGTCGGCTGAAGAAGCCTGAGAGCTTATCGAAGGGAGCCGCGCGGTCAAAGAGTGAAACCTGAATCTGCGCGTACTGCGTCCCGGTGTCGCCCGCTCCCTGACCGCCGGACGAGTTACGTCCGACGACAGTTTGAAGATATTTGACATCGCCCTTCAGCGAATCATCCGCCCGAATACGCCGCTCAATCTCATCGGTTATCCCTTTGGTCAGCTCCAGTGAAGTCCCGGCATTGGCCTGAACACTGACAGAGACGAGGTTCTGGTCCTGCCCCGGTGCAAAGCGGAAGCCCAGCGACTTGCCGAAATAACCCCCAGCGAGCGACACGGCAAAGGTCGCGGCGATCGCAAGCGCAGTCACGACGAGGGCCTCCCGGGAGATATTGCCTGGTGCGGCCCGCATCCGTCGTGTCAGCGACCTATCGTCGCGATTTTTCCGATCCCCAAAGCGGGCTTGGAGCGGGTAGAGAACGGTATTTGCGAGAAACGCTGTCGCGGGTTTCCAAAAAGCCACAAGCAGCCCAAGCACAAGAATAATCTCGCTCAGCTTCAGAGCCGTTGTAAACGCGGCAGCCCCCTGGCCGGAAACTGTCAGGTAAACGAAAGTCAAAATCAGAAGAAGATTGCCACCTATCACCACAGTCCATGGGTTCTTCAGAAACAACCGCAGCATATTCCTGTAAGAATTCTCAAACTTGTGATAACCCCGATCAAATGCGGCCGAAAATCCACGTCGCCCTTCCCCGGTGCTCTCGAGCGTTTCCCCCTTCTTGAACCAGCGTGACGCCAGCATGGGGGTCAGTGTGAATGAGACGAACAGTGAGATGAGAACGGCCACGGAAATCGAGACACCGAAGCTGCGGAAGAACTCCCCGATGATACCGCCCATGAAGGCGATGGGGATGAAAACGACCAGGTCAACGGTGGTGAGAGTCAGCGCCGCGAGGCCGATTTCGCTTCGACCCGTAAGTGCAGCCTCGGCGGGTTCCTGCCCGAGGCTGAGGTGACGAGAGATATTTTCAATGACGACGATTGAGTCGTCGATCAAAATGCCGATGGCGAGCGAGAGGCCGAGCAGCGTCAGCGAGTTCAGCGTAAAGCCGAACGCGGCAATCGGCAGGAACGTGGAAATGACGCAGACTGGGATGGCGATAGCGACGATGATGGTGGCCCGAAAGTTGTGCAGAAACAGATAGACGATCAATGTCGCCAGCAGCGCGCCGAGGCACAGCGAGATGACGACATCTTTCAGGTTATCCCGAACGTTTGTCGAGTCGTCTCGCGTGACGACGAAACCTACATCTTTGGGGAGAAATTGCTTGACGGCCTTCAGCTGCTGCTGTACGCCGTCGGTTGCTTTGAGTGTGTTGCCATCACTGGTCTTCTGGATGGTCAGCGTGACGGAGTCCTGACCGTCAAGCGTACTTTCCACGGTTTTTTCGACCGTCGTGTCGCTGACATCGGCGATATCAGCGAGGCGCACGGAGCGGCTGGTATTTGCGCCGCCGCCGCTAGGGCCGTTCGGAGCCGTTGCACCGCTGGCGAGGCTGGTCGTTCCGCTGCCGGGAAGGACAATCCGTAGATCCTTGAGCTCATTCACTGTCGCAAATTCGCCCAGGAACCGGATGGAAGAATAGCTTGTGCTGGTCTGGATATAACCCGCAGAAACGTTTTGGTTCGCATTATTGATCGCCGCGGCAAGCTGACCGATTGTGATACCATACGCGGTCAGTCGGTCACTCTTTACAGAAACGCGAATCTCGCGCTGCTCGCCGCCGGTGACATTTACTGCGCTGACATCCGGGGCCTGCTGCAGCCGCTCGGAAACGATGTTATCCGCAAGAACGCGCAGTTCTCGCGGGCTGCGGTTGCCTTTCATGGCAATGTACATGACCGGCTGAGAGGCATTATCCTGCTTCGCGACACTGGGGCTGTCGGCATTGGTCGGAAGCCGCTTGCGAACGGCATCCACCTTCTGACGCACATCCGCCGCCGCCGTGTCCAGATTCGTGCCAAAGAAGAACGTACAGCGCACGACGGAAACGCCGGATTGGGACGTGGAGTCGATCTGCTTCAAGCCACTGACACCACTGATGGAGTCCTCGATCGGCTTCGTGATCAGCGTCTCCATTTCCTGCGGGTTTGTCCCAGCGTAGGTTGTATTGACGGAAACGACGGGGAAATCCACTTTCGGATTCAGCTCCGCCGGCAGCCGAAGATAGCTGACGAGCCCCAGCACGAGAAATGCTGCGACGACCATCAAAATTGCAATAGGGCGAGTGATCGCCAGCCGTGTGACACCCATAGGTTATATCCTGTCTACTCCCTCGCTCGTCACTTCGAGGTTAAATCGTTGCTAAATCATTCGAAGAAGTCATCAGGCGCGGAGTGTCAAAGAGAACCGCATCTGAACTGGCACTCAAATTTCAATGTCCACTCGCCAAATTTAGTCCGACACATCCGGCGATGATCAGGCAAAGGCTGACGATTTTAATCGTCGTCACGATCTCTCCAAAGAAAACGAAGCTGATCAGCGCGATCGACGCGGTTCCAGCACTGGCCCAGATCGCGTACGCCAGGCCCATCGGTATCGACTTCACCGCGAAATTGAAGATGGTGATGCTGGCGATATATGCCAGTCCCATTCCCACTGACGGCAGGGGGCGCGTGAAGCCGTGTGACAGCTTCAGAAGGACTGTCCCCACTACCTCCAGCAGAATGGACAGACCAAGAAATACCCATTGCATTGTGATATAGTCTCTTACGGAGCAGAAGAAGCACTCTGTGCTTTGGAACGTCCGGTGAAGTTGCCGTTTTGATCTTCGATAGCAAGCTTGTCACCCGACTTCAAGCCCTGCTGGCCGACGATGACGATCTGTTCGCCGGACTTCAGCCCACTGGTGATCTCTGCCTGCTGTTGGTTTTGGATTCCGATCGTGACTGCTCTTGGCTGGGCCGTGTGATTGGGGCCGACGACGACGACTTGCTGTGGCAAGGTCTGCGTCCCGGAAGCAATTGGCTCATTACTGCTGACATTCGGCTGGAACCCTTGTGTCGAAGCCAGAGGGACCAGGGCTGAGGCCGGAACGATGGGAACGTTGCGAGCAACCTTCGTGATGATGCTGCCCCGAGCGAACATCCCCGGGCGCAGCTGGTTCTGCGGGTTGGAGACTGTTACTCGCAGAGTGAAGACGCGGTTTGTCGGGCTGGCTGCCGGATAGACTGCGCTTACAGTGCCGTTGAACGTTTTGCCCGGCAGAGCATCTACCTGCACAGTCACGGGATTACCGACGGCAGTGCTGGCAAATTCCGTCTCCGAGATGGTAGGCTCGTAGTAGACAGAGCCCAAGCCGACGATGCGCATCAGGTTAGTTCCCGGCGAAGCCACCTGTCCTGGCTCCACCTCCCGAGCGGCGACGATGCCATCAATCGGTGAGCGTAAAAAGCTGTTTGCGACCTGCTGCTGATTAAATGCCAGTGTCGCCTGTGAGGTGCGGACGGCAGCCAACGCCTGCGTGACGGCGGCCTGCGCCGCGGCAATATCGTCGCGGCGCACCTGAATATTCTGCTGATTTGCAATTGCTGTGCCGAGGTTGGCCTGCTGCTGCTGAAGCTGGGCCAAAGCCCCGGAAACGTCTTCTTGTTGATTTCCTTCGATTGTGAGAGAAAGGGCTACTTTCTGATTCTGATAAGTCTGGTACTGTACATCGTACGTCGTCTGCGCCGTGTCCAGATCGGCTTTCGCGATGGCACCTTGAGCGTACAGACTCTTGTTACGTGTCAAGATCGTCTGGGCATTATCTAAATTGGCTTTGGAAAGCAGCACCTGGTTTTTTGCTTCCAGCACCTGCTGCGGGCGGGAGCCGCCTTTGACTTTCAAATAGTTCTGTTTGGACGCCGCCACCTGAGCCCGAGCCTGTGCGACCGCTGACGTAGCCGTTTGTATCTGAATTGTATAGTTGGTTTTCGACTGGGAAAGCTTGGCTCGTGCCGAGGCTACATTTGCTTCGGCCTGGGCGATGTTTGCCTGAGCCTGCCGGACATTCGCCTGGAGATCGGTGCTGTCCTGCTGAACGACGATCTGGCCGATCCTTACAACCTGGCCCTCCCGGAAGTTGACCGCTGTGACCCGGCCTGCGGCCCGCGCCGAAATCTGGACATCGGAGAGCGCCTGCGTATTGCCGGTGACGGAAACTGTACGGGAGATGGTACCGGCCTTCACTGTCGCAACCTGTACGGCGACGCTCCCGCCGGGATCTCCGATGCCTGGTTCCTTCTTGGCATCTTTTTTAGGCGCACATCCTGCCATCAAGATACCCAGGGACAACCCTGCCAGCACCACAGTCACATATTTCGTAGTCATACTTAGTCTCATTCTGTTCAAGCTTCGGTCCTTTAGCGTCCACCGATGCCGCGTGTTAACTGGGCGAGGGATGTCTGATAATCATACTGCGCATTCAGAGAATTCGTTCGCGCCTGGGAAAGCTGTGCGTCTGCATTGACGACATCAAGAATGGTTCCGATGCCGTTCTGGTAACGGACATTCGCCAGGCGCAGCGCTTCCTGCGCCTGTGCCGCGCCTACGGTTGCGGAAGCCGCACGGGTCTGGGCATCATTGATATTGGAGAGTGCCTGCAGAATTTCAACAGAGACGTTCTGGCGTAGCTGATCTCGGGTGATCTGCTGTGAGCGCAGGTCAGACTGCGCCTCGGTGACTTTAGCCCGGGTCGCTCCGCCATCGTACAATGGGATGCCCAGTACGGCGGAGAGACTCATTGTGCTGTTTGAGCCACTTGCGACATGACCATTGTAGTTTCCCGTCCCAACGATGCTAAAAGAAGGCAGGAGGCTGGAGCCGGCAAGCTTAATCAGCCGCCGGGCAATAAGGACGTTGTTCTCGGACTGCTTGATCTCCGGGCGGAATCGAAAAGCGCTTTGGGTTAACCGATCCGCATCGAATTTTTGGTCCAGTGGTGGGGCTTGCGGTTCACTGAGCGTGATCCGGGTGGAGGGTGCGATTCCAATAAGATTGTTCAGATTAACCACAGCCAGGGCCAGAGTGTTGCGGGAGGAGCTGAGCTGCTGCTGGGCATTCGATAGGGTCGTCTGTGCCGTAAGGAGATCGTACTGCGCGGCAGCACCCGCCGTCACCCGCGCCTGTGTGACACGGACGCTTTCGGTGTCTGCTGTTATCTGCTGCTGATATACACCGACTTGGGCTTGATTGCGCAGTACCGTAAAGAAGAGATTCTTGACCGAAAGAGCCGTCTCGTTTTGAACTCGAATCAAGTCTGTGATGTAGAAGTCCCGGGTAAAGTTCTCGACTTCCTGGGCCGCCGGGACGAGCTTGAAGAGATCGATGCCCTGTGTAATGCTAATGCGTCCACTGTAGTTGTTGTGGTAGCCGCCCGATCCAGTGTTGAGTGACCCGTTCCCAGGCTGAGTACCCGTCCCGGTGCCGGTGGACGTGTCATGGGGTACTGCAGGGACGCTGGAGATGGCGGCCGGGTTTGTGGCCGTGTTGTAGCTTTGCATGATCGGCGGTAAATCCGTGGGACTAAGTTCGCTGGTGTGGATATGGGGTGCCGCGGTCGTTCCACCCCCTGGATTTGCCGTTGGTCCAGTCGTGCCGTATAGCCCCCCGATTTCCGTTGCGCCGGTGCCCGCTGCGCCGCCCGTTCCGGTTGTTCCCCCGGTCCCAAGTGTCGAGTTGGTTGGAATCGAGTTTGTAATACCTGAACCGCTGCTTGTCCCGCCGCCGCCGACCGAGTTCGTCCCGGGGCTGCTAAAGGAGCTGGACCCGGCCCCGGTGGCGGTTCCACCACCACCACTGCTGGTGACTGCCCCGGTATTACCCCCACCTGTATCGATAATCACTGGAATCTGGCCGCCGCCTGGCAGGGTCCCAGTCGAGTTTCCACCGCCTGCGGCTGTGCCATACCCCTTGCTGCTAGAGTAGGTGTCGACGATATCCACGCGAACCTGCGGCAGGCCGGCAGCGTTAGCCTCGAAAATTAGCTGCTGGGATTTGATGACTTTCTCACGGGCAAGCCGCACCGCGGAATTCGCATCGAGTGCCAGACTGAGTATCTGATCCAGTGTATAGGCGCGTTCTGCAGGGAGTGCCGGCGAAGGCGTGGCTGTTTGTGCCAAAAGGCTTGCTGTCGAAAGGGAGAACAAGCCTGCCACTGCAAGGCAAGCTGCCAGCAGCTTAGTTGCGATCTGGTTCGAGCGTGTCAAGAGGCTGTTTCCTCCGCTTTTGTATCTGATTTTTCGTCGTTCTGAATTTCTCGGTCCAGCTGCTGCAAATCAGCCAGCAGTGTGTGCATAAATTCACGCATGGCGTCTATCTTCACCAGCATCAGGCCTTTTTCATGGGGGGCACCCATAATGAGGATTTTATCTCCGCTTTCGATTCCGTACTTTTTACGTGCCTCGGCTGGAATGACGATCTGTCCACGTTCTCCAACCGTAGCGGCACCGTAAAAATGGTCTTTGAAGCAGAAATCTTTATCATCGGTCTTGCTCATTGTTTCCCCGTTCCCACGCTTACGAAACACACTTGCAGTAAAATCATGCAAATCACACATTACACACTTATTATACAATCCAGATTTAGTGCTTGTCAAGCGGGCGCAGGCTGCGCAGGGCAAAAGCGGCAAGGCGCTCCGCTTTGTTTCGCACTTCGTCCGGCGACTCGAAATCATGCGGTTTCAGGTTGCGCGGCATCAATGAGTCCATGGACCAGAGAACTGTCTGGGCTGTGGAAATGGCATCATCGAAATCAAACACGCCCAAACGCTTCCCCTCTTGGAGAACTTTAGCAACAATTTTTGTTTCGACTTCAAACCAGCGCAAATAGGTCGGCCTGATCACTTTCTGCTGGCGAATCAGTGCTCGGACTTCGTCCATCTGGTGGCTGCGGCGGCGTACGATCTCGAAGCGCAGCAGAATTCGCTTTAGCAGTATCGCTTTCAGCCGGTCTTCGACGGCATGCGGGTTTAGGGCTTCTGCCTCCAACTGCTCGACGACGCGCTGATTGCTTCGCTCCACAACGGCGATCGCGACTTCAGCTTTTCCAGTGAAGTGCAGGTAGATCGTTCCCACCCCGACTCCTGCCTCCTCCGCCAAATCACTCATAGTCATCTTGGTAAAGCCGTAGTGTGCCAGCTGGCGCTCTGCGGCATCCAAAATTATTCCCCGTGCGTCTTGTTTAGTAATGTCCTGTAGCATGATAGTGTGAATAATGAACGAAACGATTAATTATTCACCATCATACCGGCTCATAGGGGGAAAGTCAAGCTTTTGGGGAACCGAAGGAGACAAAAATTCGATTAGTACGTCATACTAGAGAGTGGAGACTAACTTGTGTTTCAGCATCTACGCGAAGACATACAAACAATTCTGCGGAAAGACCCGGCCGCACGCTCGCTCGCCGAGGTGTTGACTTACGCCGGGTTTTGGGCACTCTTTCATCATCGCATTGCGCACCGCCTGTATCAGCGCGATTGGTTCTTCCCCGCCCGCGTGGTGTCCCAGTGGAGCCGTTTTCTAACGAACATTGAGATCCATCCTGGTGCGACCATCGGCCGCCGCTTCTTTATGGACCACGGGGCAGGCATCGTGATCGGGGAGACGGCGATCGTGGGCGACGACGTTTTAATGTACCACCAGGTCACTCTCGGCGGAACGTCACTGGAAAAAACAAAGCGCCACCCGACTGTCTGCAACAATGTCCTGCTGGGTATGGGAGCAAAAGTTCTGGGCAATATCACGGTGGGGGAAGGGGCGCGGATCGGTGCCAATGCCGTGGTTACGCATGATGTTCCGTCGAATACCAGTGTCGTGGGAGTTCCGGGACGAATACTCGTGCAGGACGGCCTGCATATTTCGCAGCGCACGACTGCCCAGGTCATGGACCAGGCGCTTGGCAATGCCGACCCGATGGGGGAGATCATCCGCCGCGCTCTGAAAGAGATCGAAGCCGTCAAGTGCCGCCTCGCCCTCGTCGAAGAAGAGCAGCATCCGGACCGGCTGCTGCGTGCCCTCGATACCGTTTGGGACAAGATTCCGGAAAAACCGCTTTCGGAAATCTTTGACGAGATGTGTGCCGATCACTGGATCCCCTGTCCGGAAGAAAATCTCTCGGGTGGGGGAATTTGAGACGCAGGCCGAACGCCTTGCCGCCGGGCGGAACCCTCGGCATCATCAATCCTTCCAGCCCCGTCGAGGAAGAATTGCTCTCCTCAGGAATAGCTGCTCTGGAGGCGCAGGGCTTTCGCGTCATTGTCGCTCCTCATGCCCGCGATCTCGACGGTCACCGGGCTGGGAGCGATGCCAGTCGGGCAGCCGACTTCACTGATTTCTACGCAGACCCGGCCATTGATGTCCTTTGGTGCGCCCGGGGCGGCTCCTCCGCGCTGCGCCTCTGGCCTCTCCTCAACTGGGATGCACTGGCCCTTTTGCC
The DNA here is from genome assembly GCA_025354405.1 of Armatimonadota bacterium. Classification (GTDB taxonomy): domain Bacteria; phylum Armatimonadota; class Armatimonadia; order Armatimonadales; family Capsulimonadaceae; genus JANXMY01. The sequence goes on along the minus strand of JANXMY010000160.1, from coordinate 26,643 downwards.
CCCGAAAATGGTCATCGGCTACTCCGACACTACTTCTCTCCTGATACCACTCACCCAGCGGCTTCAGACCGTGGCTCTGCATGGGCCGCTAGTTTTCGAACTGGGAAAGCTTCCCGCGACTCTTCTTCACTGGCAGCTTCGACTTTTGCAGTCCACGGAGCCTGCCGGAACCGTACCGGGCCGCGCCTCGGAAACGCTGGTTCCTGGGGTTGCCAAAGGAGAACTCTGCGGCGGCTGCTTGTCGCTGGTCTGCGCGACCCTGGGAACCCCCTATCAGCTCGACACTACTGGTAAGCTGCTGCTGCTCGAAGATATTGATGAAGCTCCGCACCGGGTCGAGCGGTATTTGGCCCATCTCGATGAAGCAGGGCTTTTACGAGGTGCCGCTGGGTTCATCGTTGGAGAAGCCGCGAATGCCGACGACTCAAAAACCCTGCCGATGCGTCAGGTCTGGGCAGAAGCTCTCGAGCCGTATGGCAAGCCCGCCGTTCTGGGATTTCCTTTCGGTCACGTCCCGCAAAACTACGCCCTGCCGCTCAGGATACGTGCCCGGCTGGATGCCGAAGACGGAACGCTCACGCTGTTGGAAGCGGCAGTGATTTAGGGTAAACTGTCTTATTGTTGCTAACGGATGGTGAAGCGATTCTGGACAGGATGATATCTGCCCGTCGAAATACGCAGGACGTAGATATTCTTATTCGCCGCGCTGATTTTATGTCTCCCACTCTGAGTCTCTGCTGCGCTATCGTGTGTTATCTCTTAACGCTCCTATACAAATCAAGTTGACTGCATTTCGCACAAAAGGGCAGATTCACCTACGTGATATGCTGGATGTGGAACTCATCGACGCAAGCTGGACTGCAAAATATTCCCGAGAACTCGCGGCGCGTCTACAGTTATTGATTAACACGCCCGAAGGCCACTTTGGCAGAACTATGTACGATTTCTGTTATCAACACCCCATCTCCCGACTATTTTCGTTGCTCCTGGCAGTGGCGTGGAGCGCCATACTTCTTTGCGGCTCGGCTCAAATGGCACTCTGCAGCACTGCTCTGACGACTAGAATTCAATCCTTTCCCAAATGTGCGATGTGCTTAGCCGAACACAATAGCGGCATCCATTGCTGCTGCCACGCGAATAAGGCTCTTACCGAACGGACGATCTGCCGCGCTCGCTGCGATGAAACTACACCGCCTTCCGCCGCCTTCTTCTTTGTGGCATCTTTCGTGATGCCTGAATCTTCCGTATTCGTTCCGCCTGCTTTGAACGCTGAACGTCTAGAGTGTATAAAATTCTCGGCAGCGTCGCTACGTGATCCCCCCCCAATCCGCCCCCCGTGTTTCCTCTGATGTTTGCTCGGTCAATCGCATCATTTGGAGAACAACTATGTCCCGAACACCACGAATCAGCGGCTTTACGCTGATTGAGCTTCTTGTCGTCATCGCCATCATCGCGGTGCTGACGGCGATTTTATTTCCTGTCTTCCAATCCGCTCGGGAGAATGCCCGCCGCGCCGCCTGTCAGAGCAATATGAAACAGATCGGCGTCGCCCTCCTTCAATATCTTCAGGACAGCGATGACCTGTACCCACAGGAACATCCGGCCTGTGCGAATCCAGCCCAGGGAGTCGCTCCAGCGGGGGACTACGACGGCAGCCTGGAGTCGCCTGACTACGGCTCGCCCTTCGAAAAGATCATGCCCTATGTGGCGGTAGGAAATGTAGCGGACACAGCCAGCTTATCGCAGCGGCTTTTTGTCTGCCCGGATGACAATGACCCCAACGGGGCAGCACTGGGAGCGGCATGTACCACTACGGCACCTTCTCCTGGGATTACATCCTATCTATTGAATGCTTATTTTCTCTTCGGCCTGTCGAATGCCTCCGTGAATCAGCCTGCCAATACCATCTATGTAGCCGAGCGCAGCCAAACGTTCTGCGATGTCCACATCCATCCGTGGCTCGGCGAAACTTACAACGTCGCCCTTCCGGCCTGTGTCAGTGGAAACGGAGCCGTGGACAATCTGTTTGCACCGGCGGCGACCCGCCATCGAGGCGGTGCAAACTATTTATTTGCCGATGGGCACGTCAAATGGGAGCAGTACGAAAAAACGACAAAGCCTGACACCGACCAGGAATGCTTTGGTCAGTACCAGGCTTTGCCAGGTGATCCGCACGGTTAATACCGTGCGGGATTTACTCTTTCGCCCAGAACATCGCGCCGGGCTGTTCGGAAATGATGGAAGCTTGCAGAGTCTCCATCGCTTTCTTCAGGCCTTCGGGTGCAGACATCAGGCCGTCTTCATGCTCGATGGAAAGGACGTCGTCGTAGCCGATCATGCGCAGATTGGAGATGAAATCTTTCCACCAGGTCAGCGAATGGCCATAGCCGACGGCGCGGAAGGACCAGGAGCGGCCTAGAATATCGGCGTAGGACTTTGTGTCGAGGTTGCCATTGACGGCAGAATTCAGCGGATCGATACGGGTATCTTTCGCGTGAACGTGGAAAATGGCCCCGGCGGCTCCCAGAGCACGGACGGCGGTGATTGGGTCTATGCCCTGCCACCAGAAGTGGGAGGGGTCGAAGTTTGCACCGATCTGGCTGCCGGCGGCATTGCGCAGCCGCAGGATCGTTTCGGGATTGTAGACGAGGAAGCCGGGATGGGCTTCGATGGCGAACTTGACTCGATGGTCTTTCAGGAATTTATTCTGCTTCTTCCAGTAAGGGATGGCAACTTTCTTCCACTGGTAGTCAAGTATGTCGCGGTACTCATCGGGCCAGGGGCAGGTGACCCAGTTCGGGTTCTTGGCACGCGGACCGTCGCCGGGGCAGCCGGAGAAGCCGTTGACCACGGTGAGGTCCAGCTTTTCGGCCAGCAGCACGGCGTTCTGGAAGACGTTGTGGTGGTCCTCGGCGATGGCTTTGTCGGGATGCAGAGCGTTGCCGTGAACCGAGAGGGAGTCGAGGGTTAAGCCGCGGCTCTCGATCGCCTTTCGCAGCTTCTGCCGCGCACCGGCGTCTTTGATCAGGGTTTCGACTCCGCCGAAATCGTCCAGGTGGCGGCTGCCTGGGTAAGCCCCCGCGCCTAGCTCGACAGCCTGAATGCCGGCGGCGGCGATGATGTCGAGTGCTTCCTCAAATGGCCTGTCATGGAACAGAGCCGTAAAAATTCCAATCTTCATTGGTCGGGGGTATCTCCTCTGGGGTTTGTCCTGCCATTTCAACGTTAAGCACGCATTCTCCTTCCTGCGGGAACTTATGGAGCAACAGTTTTCGTTGACGTCATGGTACAATACGAACGCAAATGAATCGCTTTCACTTTTCCGCAGCTACAGCGCATCGTGCGACGGCCTGGATTCTCCTCACCATCTGCCTTTGGATGGGAACCGGAGTCGCGCTGCATCACACCGATGCGGATGCGCCCAGTGCTGCATCCGCGCACAGTGTTGCGTCAGCACTGGCAAGTGTGCCGCAGTGGTCGGTCGCTGCAGTTCCCGCCGATCAGTGTGCGGCCTGCGCGTGGTCTCAGGGCCTGCAATCGGGGAGCGTGACTTTCTGCCCCGTCCCAACCCCATTCTTTATTTTGCAGCCGCTCTCAAAGACCGTTGTCCCAATTACCTTTCGCCAACTTCTTCACCTGCGATCTCCCCGTGCTCCTCCTGCTTCCCACTCTGCTTAGTTATCCATTTTATCTGTTTTATTGAGAAGGGAAATTCCATGTCTCGACAAAAGTGCTCTGCGCTTGCCCTGGCTGCCTCTCTGGCAGGGGTGCCAAACGCTGTGCATTCCCAGTCACCGCCCATCTTGCCGGTGAGTGTGCCAAACGGCAGCATATTCGACCCGAAAACTGCACCGATCATCGTCATTCATGTGGGAGCGCATCTCTTAGTCCTGGTTCCGCGTACGGTCGCCGGAGCACAGGTAATTCATTTGAGTCCCTCGGATTCTAAGACGAATCAGGACTTTTCTCACTTAATCACGTCCACCATCGCCGGGGCGGCGGCGGCTCCAAGCGGCGAGTTTCATATCCGAGGCTCGCACGGGCAATATACGTACTATCTGGACGGAGCACCGCTGCCGGAGTCCGTCTCCGGGTCTTTCAGCGACTTGATCGATCCGAAGAATATTGAGACGCTGCGCGTTCTCACCGGCGGCTTCCCGGCCCAGTATGGCAAGAATCTGGCAGCGGTGTTTGATGTCACGGCACGGGCAGGCAAAGCTGGACCTCCCAGCGGTTTCGCGCAGCAGCTCGTGTCGCAGTACGGAATTGCCGACAGCGCGATCCAGGTCGGTGGCGGTGTTCCGCAGTTTTCCTACTTTGTCTCCGGGCTGCGAACTTTCAGTCAGAGGCGTCTGGATCCCGTCACACAAACACCGCTGCATGACTCCGGGCGAGACTCGGTCGTCTTCGGTAAGTTTGACCTCAATATGGGTGCCCATGATCGCCTGGTTCTGGATACCGCGCGCACGGACGCTTTTCTGCAGTTTCCAAACGATGAGACCCAGCAGGCACTCGGCCGTGATGTCACGCAGCGCGAAGACGGCGACTTTGCTAATCTGATCTGGCGGCATGACCGCGGCCCGGAAAATCTGATTGTGGCTTTGTACAGCCATCAGTCACGACTGCGATATTTCGGTGACCCCGTGCACGATCTGGCGGGAGCTTCGGCGGCCAGCCTCGACGGCACCGTTCCGGCCAATCTGCCTACCTCGGCGGCCGAGGATCGCACAGCAAACTACATCGGGCTGCGAACAGATGCCAGCCGCAAAATCGGCGGGCAGCACAAAGTTGGTTATGGTTTCGACCTCAGCACCGTCACAGGCGGCGAGCATTTCAAACTGCTGAACACTGTGGACGGCGGCGATGGGGTGACAACTTCAGTGCAGACGATTGTTGACAGCCACGATCTCTCCGGCGGCGATAAATCCGCCTATCTACAGGACGACTGGACGCCAGGGCGTTTCTTAGTCAATTACGGGGTCCGTTATGATCAGCACAAAACTGACGCAACGACTTCACAGGTCTCCCCCCGACTTAACCTCACGTACACCCTCGACAAGCGTGATAAAGTCCATGCATACTACAACCGCCTGTTCCAGCCAGCCCCGATTGAAGACATTCGGCGCCTCGACCCGAATGCGGTCCCTTTCAAGCCTGAGCGGGACAACTTTTATGAAATCGGATATCAGCATGACAACGGCGGCATCACGACCAGTCTGAGTGCCTATTACAAAACTGAGCAGGACGTCATCGACGAAAATATTCTTGGCGGCACCCAGATTCGGGAGCCGTTCAATGTCCAGAAAGGCTATGTGCGCGGCCTGGAATTCGCCGTCGATGGGGCGCTGACACGCAATCTTTCGTTCTACGCCAACTACGCCCGTTCCTGGGCACGAGCGGCGGGAGACTTCACCGGCGGCATCATCCCGCAGGGCGCCCCTCCAGGATATTTTTACGACGACCACGACCAGACCCATACGGCCTCGCTGGGACTGGCCTACCAAAAACGCGGTCAGAGCATCAACCTCGACGGCGAGTACGGCTCTGGCTTCCCTTATGGGCAAAGCGATGCCGGCCTGCCGAACTTTTACCGCGTGCCCGCGCATTTCATCATCAACCTGCAGGTGGCGACGAAGATTGGCCAGGGCCAGCTTGCGCTGTCAGCATTTAATCTACTCAACCACGGCTATGTCATCAAACAAGCCAGCCAGTTTTCTGACCGCGAATGGGGTCAGGGCCGGACACTGGGCATCAAGTGGACACAAAACTTTTAGAAACTTCTGGAGAATTTCAACTATGGACGCATTTGTGACTTATCTGCATCAGGGCGGATTTATGATGTACCCGCTCATCCTCTGCTCGGTCCTGGCGATCGGGATCATCCTCGAGCGTGCGTTTACGTTCCGCAAGGCGACGGCGATCGACCCGGAAGAACTGCTTGAGGAGATCAAAGCTACTTACAAAGTCGGCGACCACGGTGCGGCCGCATCGCGGCTCATGGAAGATGCCAAGACTCCCTATTCCCGCATCTTTGCACGGGGCTTGAAGAACGCCGATCGTTCCCCGGAGGCGATCGATATGGCCATGTCGCAGGAGGCCGCGAATGAAATCCCGTCACTCGAAAACTACCTGCCTGGTCTGCGGACGATTATCACGATCGCGCCGCTGCTGGGGCTTCTGGGAACAATCGCCGGCATGATCGCTTCGTTCAAAGAAGTTGCCCGCTCCGGGCTGTCGTCGCCTACCGCTGTCATGGGAGGTGTCAGCGAAGCGCTCATCTCGACAGCGACAGGTATCAGCATCGCCGTGATTGGACTGATCTTTCACAACTATTTCGGCAACCTGGTCAAGCGCTTCGTCGAAGACATCGAATACTACGGGTCGGAACTGACGAACTTTCTGACAGGAAGAGTGGCTTAGTCTATGATGAAAGTACGCGCCCGGCGTCAGCCGGAAGAGGCCGAGATCATCATCATCCCGATGATCGATACCATGATGTTTCTGCTGATGTTCTTTATCGTCGCCAGCCTTGCGCTCGCCGTTCAAAATGGTCTGCCGGTCAATCTGCCAAAAGCTAGTACTGGGCAGAAGCACTCGGCGCAGAACGTCACGATTACGATTGACGCAGCCGGAGCGCTGCATCTGAATACGAAGCCGATTACGCTGGCGGAAGAGACGGCGGATTTGAAGGCGCTGGGGATCGGGCCGGGAACGCTAATTGTGATCAATGCAGATAAGAACTCCCTGCATGGGACACTGATCAGTGTGATGGACAATGCAGGCAAAGCCGGTGCCGAGCGCTTTGCCTTTGCGACCGCATCTTAGGAAAAAAACATGAGCCGACGACGCAAGAAAAACACACTGCTTCCGAAAATGATCGGCATTGCCCTGTTAATCAATGCGATTCTGCTGCCGATTTTGGCTCAGTTCGGGGTATTCAAAAGTGCCGGCGGCAAAAGGTCGCTGACACAGGTGGAGCTGGTCAAATTGCCTCCTGCCGAGAAAAAGCCGCCGGTGCCAAAGAAAACTCCGAAGAAGATAGCTGCAAAACCGCACTCGGCAGGACGCAAAGCTGCCGCCCATACGTCTGTCGCCCGCCGCACCCCTTCCGGACCACCTCCAGTACGCGTGGTTGCAGCTGGGCCGTCGGCAGGCGCAATTGGTGGGGCAGGGGATGCTGGCATCACCGGGACACAAACTGGGCCAATTACGCCTCCGGTCGCTCCCCTGACCAGTCCGCCACCAACTCCCGTGATTGCCCCGCCAGCTGCTCCGGTGCCAGAGCCGACTCCACCGGCTCCGAAACCCGTTCCTGCTCCAATGCCTATTGCGCACCTTCCGACACTGCAGGCAGCCGTGCCCCTGGCACAGCCGCACCCGGAGATCCCAGAAGATCTGCGCGGTTCTGAACTTAATTCAATATTTGAAGGAGTGTTTACGATACATACAGATGGCACCGCAACTGTCAAGACAGTCTCGGGAACTGGAAACTCGACACTGGACGCCCTGGCCCTGGATGCGGCCCGCCGCTGGAAGTTTCGCCCGGCGACGCGCGATGGAGAACCGGTAGAGAGTTACCTTAGGCTGAAAGTCGAGTTTGACGTGGGAGCGTAAGTCTGGTAAACTCAACTCAGTGAGGGGCTGACCAATGTTAACTGCTGAATCCCTGGAAACGCGAATCGCCAATATTGCTCAAAGCTCGTACCTTGAGGGAAAAGTATTTACCGAAGTTATCTATGGAAACACTCGCTTTCCGCTGTGGGTGTTCGAGTGGGGAAAATCAGAACTTCCGTCAATAATCATACAGGCCGGAGTCCACGGGGATGAACCGGGGGGAATCGAAGCGGCTCTGCGCCTGCTGGAAATACTGGCGGAGGGCGCGGTTCCCCTGCTGCATCATCGGCTGGTGGTAATCCCTTGTATTAACCCCAGCGGTTTCGCGGACCAGACACGCAGTAATCGGGCCGGACAGGATATCAATCGGCAGTTTCATGCCGATTTGACCCAGGAAAGCGCCGCCATTCGCCACTTACTCGATCTCCAGTCCGCATCTGCAATTGTTGAGCTGCATACCGACTCACATGCTCCTGGCTATTATCTGTTTGAGCTTCGGCAGGAGGGACAAGCTTCGGTGGGGCAAGCGATACTGGAAATCTTGGCAAAACGTGGCTACCCTATCGAAGCGGAGCCATTTTTTGGAGGCTATCGGGGTGAGGGTGGGCTATTTGCCCCGAGCTTGGAAGAGCTGGCAGAGTTTCAGCGGCGTGTTCCAGGCCGAACACTGGCGGAGTGGGGAATGGCCCAAGGAGTTCCGCGGGCTTTTCCGCTGGAAGCACCTTATTTGGAGACGTTTGAGCGGAGCGCCGCCATGCACATCACTGCCCTGTTCGCGCTTTTTGCGGCGCTCGAAGACCAGACTTCTCTTTAGAGCAGTGTAAAAGTATCCGGCAGCAAGTCCAAAATCGTTTCCAAAGAAGTTTCTCCGGATAGGGAAGCGGAAAGAACGGCGATAGGGTTGCCTGCTTGAGAGAACTCGGCGATTACCTGCCGGCAAGCACCGCACGGTTTGCAGAGCTTTGGGGCGGATGTCACCACAGCAACGGCAGCGATATCGATCCGTCCATCACTGATTGCATGGAAAAGTGCCACACGTTCTGCACAGATCGTCAGTCCAAATGACGCGTTCTCAATATTACAGCCCCGGTAGATAGTGCCGTCGCTCAAAAGTACCGCTGCGCCTACTGAGAAATTCGAATAGGGGGCATAGGCAGAAATCTGGGCTTCCCGCGCTGCCGTCAGCAGCTCCTCACGGAAAGAGTTTGCAAGCTCACGATAGCTAGCTTCTTGCTGTGTAAAATCCGTCATGGGCGTTTATTCGGCGCCCAGCGCTGTTCTTCCTGCCGGAACCAGCCAGACCAGAAATTCGATATTGCCTTCCCCGCCTGCAATTGGGCTGGTCATTCGCGCTTTTTCCGTCAGTCCGCAAGCGGATGCGGCGGAGAGAACCCGGGTCAACGCTTCCTCCCGTGCCGAAGCGTTCTGCACGATGCCGCCTTTATTGAGATTGCCGGCTCCAACTTCAAATTGTGGTTTGACGAGGCAAACGAGGTCGCCTTCCTCACTGAGGAGCGGTATCAATGCTGGCAAAACCAGTGTGAGTGAGATGAAAGAAAGGTCGGCGACGATGATGCCGAACCGGTGCGGGAAGTCTGCGGGGACAAGAGCGCGGGCATTCACGCCTTCACGCTGGATGACACGCCGGTCCGCGACCAGCTCGGCTGCCATCTGTCCATGTCCGACATCGATGGCATGAACGGTCGATACTCCGCGCCGCAGCAGACATTCGGTGAAGCCGCCAGTTGAGGCGCCAACATCCAGGGCCAGACGATTGCTGACGTCCAGACCAAATTGCTCCAGTGCGGCTTCCAGCTTGATCGCCCCGCGTGAGACCCAGCGTGGCCCCACTTCTTTCAGAGAAACGAGGGCACCTTCGCCCACTTCCTCGCTCGGCTTGCTCGCAACGCGGCCATTGACAGTCACGGCTCCGGCATCGATCATTTCCTGGGCTTCGGCCCGGCTGCGGCAAAGCCCGCGCATTACAAGTACTTTATCCAGTCGCATGAGTAACCAATCCGGCAAGATGAGCCGTGTCGTTTTGTGATAGCAGCTCCGCAGGGGCCTCGACAATATTTGTCATGCGAAGATGCGTGATCGCACAGTTGTCTGACCAGGGTGGATCGATTGGGTTTGGGGGGATACGCAAAAACGCCTCCGTCAGTCGCCCAACTGTCTCTGCATGTGAGACAATAAGTATCTTCTCCGAGGAAGCTGTGAAATGCGAAAGAAGCGTGTCGCGTACTCGAACGCACCGAGCATAAATAATCGCGTCGTTCTCCAGCACCTGCGGCCACCAGGCTTCACCACAGGGGAACGTCTCCCCAAAAAATGTCTGCGGGAATTCGTTGCTGATCTGCGCTGGGGACAGCCCGGGGAACGCGTGGTAAACGGGATGCGCAGCATTGAAGTATTCGCATACATCCGCATTCACTTCCGCCTGCAGGCCGCTGAGTTTGCAGAAAGGCTGGATCGTTTCCAGTGTCCTCCGCAGAGGCGAGACATAGGCATTTGTCAGACCGAGCCTCAGAAGCGCGTTTCCGGTCAGACGAGCCTGTTCCTGTCCCAGAGGAGTCAATGGGCTATCCAAAAAATCGGTCAGTCCTGCATTGGCCTCGGACTGACCGTGTCGAACCAAAAAAATCTCCATCACGTCTTTAGTATACCCGTTCACGCCGAAAAATCGCCTGACACCAGCTTCCCAAGCCCGATCCGGCTGAGAATGACAATCTTGCGGCCTAAAAACTCAATCAGACCCTGACGCTTAAAGTCGTTCAAAACAAGCGTCGTTGTCTCACGAGTGCTGCCGATAATGTTCGCCAGCTCCTGATGTGTTAACTTGACGCGCAGCATCTGTCCATTGCGGCCTGTGCGACCGTTTGGGGCATCATGCAGGCGCAGCAGCAGTTTAGCAAGACGTTTCGGCACTTCTAGAAAGACCAGGTCAGCGACCTGGTTTTCCGCTTGAAGACGCCGCTCACTGACTAGTCTCAGAAGGGCATCCATCGCCGGGATCGATTCCTGGATGGCAGCCAGAATATCGGAGCGGCGAAATGCGCAGATCAGAGAGTCTTCCAGAGTTTCTGCCATCAGGTCATAGGGTTCATTGGGGGTTAGCAGCCCCGTCTCGCCAAAGAGGGCACCATCTTCCAGCAAGTACAGTGTCAGCTCGCGCCCCTGGTCCGAGACACGCGCGATCTTAACTCGTCCGGTGCAGAGGAGGTAAACATAGTCACCCGGCTGGTCGGCAAAGTGAACGATCTGACGGCGGCGATACTGACGCTGTTCTGCGGTCCGCTCCAGCCTTTTGAGCACTTCCTCAGGAAGAGCCGCGAGCATCGGAACCTGCTGAAAGTAGGATAATAATGAATTCAAGGGTTAAATAACTGCCTTTCTAATTGGCTCCTCGCTTACAATGATCAGTATACCGACATTACGCTTCATCGCTTCACGCGAATCTACCGGGTTTTCTTGCTATGACTTTAAACACGTATATTTACGAATAAAAAGTGAGATTTCCTGAATTTACCCGTGCGGCAGTCGCACTTTAGTATTTCGCAACGAATATCGTTACAGTCTACTAATAGGTTACGATGCGGTTACAAAAAGAAATTGGGAGGGATTTGTGTAGAAAAGACAATCTATTGAGAGGCAGGGCGCCGCGAAAGTGGCGGGCCAAGAACTTCCTGTAGTATGACTGCACGGACGAGGTCGTCTGCATTCTCGAACAGGCGGAAGGGAGGTTCGTCGGGTGGCGGCGTTGTGACGGTTTGAAGGGTATCCAAGGCCAATGGCTCGGCTTGGAACAGCTCCTGCTCCGACCGATCAAAGTCTTGAAAAGAGGTCTCCCGATTCACGGCAGGGCCACCTGCAGTGGGCTGTCGGTATTGAGGAGCCGGGGCAAGGCGCACCGCGGCTTGTGCCGCTAGCAGCCGCTCGGAATCCGCGATCGCCTGCTGGATCGGCGAGGGAGCAACGCCAACTGTTTTGACCTGATTGACGCTCCATTTGGCGAATTTGATGATCGTCCGGACGATCCAGGTCAAAATGGCGAACGCAAGGATAATAAGCTCAATATGGCCCATAATTTAATTACTGAGTAATGTGAAGCAGGGTTATCCGAACTCACCCCGCAGCAAGCTGCGACCCTCCCCGCAGCAAGTACTTGGAACCCACCCCGCAGCAAGCTGCGACCCTCCCGAAACGGGAGGGTGGACGGGAAGAGGACAAAGTGTTTAACATCGGGACGTGAAGCTCTTCGACCAGGTACCGTCAAGAAGATAAACTTTGCGACGGCCTTCCCGCTCACCTTCCCGTTTCGGGAGGGTCGCAGCTTGCTGCGGGGTGGGTTCCGGTAGCCCTACGTGTGGTGCTTTGTTGTTTCAAAGTGGGCGTTTGTGCCAAGTTTGAAGCATCTTCGATACCGCTACACTGCCGGGGAGGCTGGGCCGCCGGTTCCGCCATCTTCGTCGCGGCCGCCCGTGGCACGGCTGATGCCGGAGCGCATGGCGGTGTCGGCCTGCAGGTTGCGGAGGTTGTAATACTCCATCGCACCAAGGTTGCCGCCGCGCAGGGCTTCGGCGAGAGCCAGTGGAACCTGGGCCTGGGCTTCGACAACTTTTGCCTGCATTTCCTGGGTGTATGCCTTCATTTCCTGCTCGCGGGCGACGGCCATTGATCGGCGCTCTTCGGCTTTCGCCTGGGCGACTTTTTTGTCTGCTTCGGCCTGGTCTGCCTGGAGACGCGCACCGATATTCTGACCGACCACGACATCGGCGATGTCGATAGAAAGAATCTCAAAGGCTGTTCCCGCATCCAGCCCCTTGGCCAGCACGGTCTTGGAGATAGCGTCCGGCTTTTCCATGACTTCCAGATGGGTCGCGGCCGAGCCGATCGTGGTCACGATACCTTCACCGACTCGCGCCAGCACTGTCTGCTCCCCGGCGCCGCCGACGAACTGTTCGATGTTGGCCCGCACGGTAACCCGGGCAAATGCCCGCATTTCGACCCCGTTCTTCGCGACACCTGCCACGTTCGGCGTCTCGATAACTTTCGGGTTCACCGACATCTGCACCGCTTCCAGAACGTTTCGCCCGGCCAGGTCGATTGCCGCTGCACGCTCGAAGGGGAGAGGAATCTGCGCCCGGTGCGCACTGATGAGGGCCTGCACCACGCGGTCGACATTGCCGCCGGCCAGAAAGTGGGTTTCGAGCTGATTCAAGTTAACGTCGACGCCTGCTTTGACAGCTGCGATCAGCGGCAGAATCACCCGGTCCTGTGGGACGCGCCGCAGCCGCATTCCAACAAGGCTGCCGGGGTTGACACCGGTGACTCCGGCCGAGATGGCCGTAATCATCAGGCCGATGGGAACATACTGAAGGAATAACGCGATCGCGACAATTGCGACGACAACTACAATGAGAATGGGGACAAACGCAGGCATGGAAGAGTCTCCTAGTACCTAGTATTATACCCAAGTTATCAATGGGAATGAGTCAAATTATCAAAACAGAAGCGACCAGGCGCGGTGCGAAATTCAAGCGGTCGGCGGCGACGCACAGAGCGCGAATTCCCTGCCACTTTTCCGGAAGAGGGTAGTCTTTGCCGTTTAGGTGAAGGTGCCCGTAAAGCAAAGTTTGTACCCCATGCACTTTGAGGAGCGGGGCAAAGACGTCAAGCGGCGGGTAATGGATGAGAGCGATCTTCACGGGGCAGTCGGCGATCGCATCGAGCCGCTTTGACAGGCGTACGACTTCCCGGGCGATGATCTTTTCGCACTGCGCTTTTTTCAGTTCCGTGCAGCCTGGTTCAGGCAGCTCCCAGCCGCGGGTGCCGGCAACGCCGACCTGTCCGTCGTCGGAGATGTAGGGGGTGTCATGCAGGCCGGGATAGTCTAAAGACTTGTCGGAATCCCACCAGTAGTCATGGTTGCCTTTGCAGAGGACCTTGATCCCGGGCAGGGCGGCTAGCCAGGCGAGATCGGGTTCGGCGCCTGCCCGCCGCAGCGCCCAGGAAAGGTCTCCTGGGATGAGCAGAAGGTCATTTGGCTCGATGACTGCGCGGCAAGCCGCTTCGATTTTTGCCGGATGATCGCGCCAATGTTCCCCGAAAATATCCATCGGTTTCGGCTTGGCAAATGAGAGGTGCGTATCGGCCAGTGCCCAGATTCGTCGCATAGTCAGTAGTATACCCGACAGAAACCGTGGCAAAAGCGAAGGATAAGCATGGTATAATACAAAGTACCTCTCATTTACAGGAAGTTCTCGTCCATGATCACCGTTCAGGAAGTCAGCAAGTCGTACGGCACACGTACCCTCTTTGATCAAGTCTCTGTCAAATTCATACCAGGGAACCGTTATGGCCTCACCGGCCCAAACGGCGCGGGCAAATCCACCTTTATGAAGATATTGACGGGCGATATCGAACCGTCTAACCGGGGAACGATCAGCCGCCCGCGCAAAGTCGGAGTGCTCCGACAGGATCAGAATGCGTTCGACGATAAGCGGATTCTAGACACCGTAATGATGGGCAACCCGGCTCTCTGGGAAGCACTGGCGGAGCGTAACAAACTCTGTGAGGCGGAAGAATTTTCGGATGCCATGATGGACCGGCTAGGCGAGCTGGAATCGCTGATTGCCGATGAAAACGGCTATGTCGCAGAGATCGAAGCCGCGACCATCCTGCGCGGGATCGGGATCCCTGATGAGCAGCACTCCGATCTGATGGCAACCCTGCCAAACGATTACAAGTTTCGTGTACTTCTTGCCCAGGCCCTGTTCGGCGGCTCGGAAGCGCTGCTTCTGGACGAACCGACGAACTACATGGATCTGGAGACAATCCACTGGCTGGAGGAGTTTCTGCTGGACTACAAAGGGACATTGATTGTGATCTCGCACGATCGCCACTTTTTGAACGCGGTCTGTACCCATGTTGCCGATATCGACTACGATACGATCATCAACTATCCCGGCTCGTATGACGACATGGTTGAGCACAAGATGCAGGCCCGGACACGCATCGAGAGCGACAACAAAGACAAATCCAAAAAAATCGCCCAGCTTCAGGAATTTGTCTCTCGTTTCGCCGCCGGGCAGCGTTCCTCGCAGGTGCAATCTCGCCGCAAAGAGATGGTTCGGCTGGCACCGACGGAGATGAAGAAATCGAACATTGCCCGGCCCTATATTCGATTTGAACAAAAGAAGCCTTCGGGCCGCGAAGTGGTCACCGTCACGGGCCTCTCACAAGGCTTCGATGGACGATCTGTGCTTAAAGATCTGAACCTTGAAGTAACGCGCGGCGAAAAGGTGGCGATTATTGGTCCGAACGGGGCCGGTAAAACAACATTGATCCGCTGCCTCGTCGGGGACCTGACCCCTGATGCAGGAACGGTTAAATGGGGCACGGGCATGGAGTGGGGCTACTATCCACAAGATTATCGCACGGAAATTCCCGGCGGTGTTACCGCGCTGGAATGGCTGACGACCTTTGACGAAGAGGCGCAGGGCCAGCAGTTCGTGCGCGGCCTACTCGGCCAGATGCTCTTCAAGGGCGACGAAAGTCTGAAATCTACAGTCGCACTCTCAGGCGGAGAAGCCGCTCGCCTTTTGATGGCAAAGCTGATGCTCGAAAAGAACCCCGTGCTTATCTTCGACGAGCCGACGAATCACCTGGATCTAGAAGCCGTCTCCGCACTGGCGGAAGGGCTCAGCCAGTTTGCCGGAACCGCGTTCGTTGTCTCTCACGACCGGGACCTGATTTCGGAGGTCGCGACCCGCATCTTCTCTTTCCTGCCAGAAGGTCTGCTCGATTTCCGGGGTACCTATGATGAGTACCTGGAAGCCTATCCTTTGCCAGAAGTCGCAAAAAAAAGCAAGTGGTAAGCCACATTCAAAAGTTGCATCGTCAAGAAGTTCCGATAAACTATGCATAGAGAAGTACCCTCCGAAACTGCCTCGGTCGAAACCACTCCCCGCTCCTCTCTTTCGGTTACGTCCGCCGCCCTGCTGCCTGCTGATCAGGAGATTCAGGCCTCACTGATTGAGGCCTCGCTCACACAAAGTCGCGACTTGATTCTTTTGTTTGAATCAGAAACGCCAAATCTTTCGAGCTTCCGTCTCGCTTACATTAATCCGGCCTTGGTTCGGTCTGGGCTCGGGAAGACCGTTCGCGGACTGAATTTGCAGCAATCGCTTCCGATATTTACTCAAGTTCTCAACGATCCGGCACTCGTGGCTCATTTTAACGCGTCCCTGGCCGCCGGTCTGCCGCTCCGCAGTGAGCCGCTGACAGGGCTTCAGGATGGTCAGCCGCGCGGTTTCCTCTTGGATATCGTGCCGCTGTTACAAATTCAAGCGGGTGGGTATCGCTGGCTGATAACTCTGCGTGATGTGACGCTTCACCACCATGTTTTAGAAGCTCTTCAGCAGACGCAGGATCGTTACCGCCTTCTCACCGATTCGATGGCAGACGTAGTTAGTCTGCACGATGCCACGGGTCGATTTCTTTACGTGACACCCTCCATTTTTCGCCTCACCGGTTTTACTGTAGAGGAAAGCCTCGAGTGCGATCCACGCTCGACCATACATCCAGATGATCTGGATCGAGTGTACGTCCCATGTCAAAACTGGGAGAAGATCGATGCAAACAACACACGCTTGGAATGGCGGCGGCTTCGCAAAGACGGTTCGTTTCTCTGGCTGGAAACGACGGCGACCTGCGTTTATGGCGCGGATGGAGAGCTGTACCGCATCGTTTGCTGCTCCCGGGATATTACCCTTCGTAAACAAACGGAAGCTGTGCTGAACGAGGAGCAGGCCCTTCTGCGTTCCTTGATTGATTGTCTCCCGGACAGCATCTATGTGAAGGACCGGAATGGGCAGTTTCTGCTTGATAACGGGGCCCATCGACGTCTTGTCAATCGGCAAACAAGTGAAATAATTGGAAAGACGTCCTGGGACCTGTGGCCTTCTGAGCTGGCGACATTGTATGAGGCGGACGATCAGGTCGTCATTCAAAGCGGGCAGACTTTGCGCAACCGGGAAGAGCCAATTCAAGACACTGAGGGCAATCGTCGCTGGGTAAGTACGACGAAAACACCGCTGACCAGCGCGGACGGCGCTGTCGTTGGGTTGATCGGTATCAGTCGTGATATCACCGAGCGACGGGAGGCTGCTGAGGCATTAAAACAAAGCGCAGAAAAGTATCGCCTACTTTTCCAGGCAAATCCCCAGCCAATGTGGGTTTATGACATCGGCACACTCGCGTTTCTCGCGGTAAATGACACCGCAACGGAGCGGTATGGATATTCGCACGAGGAGTTTCTGAAGATGACCCTCGCCGATATTTGTCCTGCCGATGACTTTGCTGCGCTGATGCAAAGCCTCACCTTCCCTCCTGCATCGACGCAAGTCACCGGCCCTTGGTGCCATATGTACAAAGACGGCACGAAGATTTGGGTCGAGATACACTCGCACGCACTTCAGTTCAGTGATCAGGAGGCACGTTTGGTGGTTGCTAACAACGTCACCGAACGCAAGGAAATGGAAGCGGTAACTGAGAGGCTTCTCCAGCAGACTAAGCATTTACTGGCGGAGGCGGTTGAGCGAGCGGATCGCGATCCGCTTACGGGACTGCTAAATCATCGAGCTTTTCACAAGCGCTTTGAGGTGGAGGCTCACGCGGCCCAAACGGTCTCCTCCACTGTCGCGATCGCGATGATGGATCTCGACAACTTCAAATTCTTCAACGACGCTTACGGTCATACTGTAGGGGATGATGTATTGAAGCAGGTGACGGCAGCTCTGCTGGCTGTCTGTCGACCGGAGGATATTCTGGGGCGCTTCGGCGGTGATGAGTTTGCGCTTCTTATGCCGGGTTTGGATGCGGAAGCTGCGGTCCGGCAGGCAGATCATCTGGTGGCCGCGCTAAGCGGCATCGGCTACTGCCCGCCTGGATATCAATCTATTATTCCGCTTACCATTTCCATTGGAATTGCCGTATATCCCGAGGATGGCCCCGGGCGCCTTGAAGCTTTGGCCGTCGCCGACACGCGGCTGGTTCGTGTCAAAAATGGTGGCTCGGGGATGGGAGAACTGACTGAGCATCTGCGGACTCATCTCTCGTGCGCACCGGCTGACTTTGCGATGCTGAATGCACTGGTGACCGCAGTGGACAATAAAGACCGTTACACGCGTCGTCACTCGGAAGATGTCATGGCTTATAGTTTTCAGATCGCGCATGAGCTGGGCTTGGAAGAGAAAGCTCGAAACCAGATGCTGCTTGCTGCCCTTCTGCACGACGTCGGCAAAATTGGCGTCCCCGACCGCGTCCTCCGCAAGCCTGGGACCTTGACGCCGGAGGAATTTGGTGCGCTCAAACAGCATCCAATGATGGGGGCGATCATGGTTGGTGCGGTTCCAGGATTTGAGGAGACGCTGGATGGCATACAGCATCACCATGAGCGGTGGGATGGAAAAGGGTATCCTTTTGGTCTTAAAGAAGAGGAAATACCTTTGATGGCAAGGGTCATGGCGGTCGCCGATGCCTTCAGTGCGATGACCTCAGATCGTCCCTACCGCAAGGGAATGTCGGAAGAAACCGCGCTGGCGATCCTCGGCGCGGATGACGGCAAGCAGTGGGATCCGAAATGTGTCTCTGCGTTTTTGACTGCTCGTCACCGCTCGAACAGCTGGACAGATGGATAAACCCGACCTTGCAGCAATCTCTTTACCATGCCGCCCCTCTTCACTATGTGCCGCTGATACTCAGCCGCGAGGCGCTTTTTGCTAAGAGCGTGCTGGCAGCCGAAGGAATCGCGCCGCGGGCCGGAGCTGTCCGCCGTGACCGAAGTCTTGGCCTGGCGGACTGGGTACATCTTGCCCTGCGTCCGGACACGCCGCTCCTGCGGGATAAGCTGGTAAAAGGCTATCCACATGCCTTGTTTGTGTTTGACCGGGAAGCGGTTCTGGGATTGCCCGAAGTCGCTTTACTCCCGTACAACACGAAAGCCTGGCGGAGCCGCTCCGCGTATCTCCCCATTACTGATCCGCACGAAAAGTCAAGTTTACTGAAAGAGCAGGCAGAGACCAAACACTTTCCCAGCCTGGAAGTTCTTGTGCATTACGGTTTGTCGCTGTCACTGGTAAAGCATATTGCCTTTATATCTGATGCGGAGTGCTCGCAAGTGGCTGATACGCTGGCTCTCTGCGTAATTTCCCGCTCAGTTCCTCTAATAATTGAGCGCAGTTTATTCCCTCTTCCCGACCAGTATTTCCCGACTACGGGAATAGCGATCAGTGAGTATTTCGCAGCCTCCCAATGCGCAGGGAAACTTCTGCCGCCCCCCGTCATACCCTTTGACTAGGTTTTTATGCACGTATTTTGGCAGCACATCATGGAACTGGGAACGGCACATGGAGTAAATCCCTGGATGTTCGCCGTCCTGTATCTGGTGCATCATCCGCTGTTCTGGGGCACAGTGGCCTGGCTGGTAGTGCGTGTCCGTGCGAAGAAGCCGGTGTTAGGGGTGATCTTTCTGGCTCTTTTCTTCTGGTTTCTTCCCTATGCTTATATCTTTGTATTTGGCCGCGGCCTTCCTCTCTGGGCCTATGCCGCAGCAGCAGTCTTTGCGAGTGTCGGCGGTACCCATGCCTGGAGAGAAATTCGGCGCCGTTTACAGTGTCAGGCTGAATAGCACGAAGGGTTTTGGTCTCGACCGGCCGTGCAGCAGAGGGAACTCTACCCCAAGGGATGTCACAAGTCCCAATCGCACCGAAGGGGCAATCGACAGCCCGTGCAGAGTCAGCTGACCATCGAGGGTGTAGCGGCCTGCGCGGTCGAAATTGATCAGGGGTGTGGCGATCACCGGGCTGAGGCCTTCGTGTCCGCCGAGAAGAAGACCGAGCTTGATTGTGCGTGATGGGATTGTGTCGGGCCGCTTGAATGCCGATGTCTCGCCGAAGAAACGGGCGCGAAGAAACAGCACGCCGAGATCTGCCGCTTCGCTGACCCGGAACATCGGGCCGTAGTGGCCGGTATTGGTCCAGACTATATCTGTCCCGCCCAGGTCCTGTGCCAGGGCCTTGGCTTCATTCGGCAGGATGACAAGATCATAGCGTCCATTGATCATCAACGCATCTTCCGGGTTAAAGTGTCTTTGCGGGAGCCAGTACGCGGCGTCGATGGGAGCCATGGCCGCTTGGTAGGTTTCATACGTGTAACCGCTGCGGAGTATTTCATTCCGGTAACGGCGGGTGAGCAGGCCGTTCCAGAAGCCCCGGGCGAAGTCCGCTCCACCAACCAGAGTCAAAATTACCTTGACGCGTTGGTCTACTCCGGCGACCACACCGCTCAGAACTCCCCCTAGGCTGATACCGCTCACTCCGAGCCGCGCCGGATCGATATCGGGCCGTTGCGCCAGATAATCCAGCCCTCGACGCGCATCAAGGACAGCCTGGCGCAGAGCACCGACCATATGCGGGACATTTCCGGAGAGTATCTCGGCATCCTCCCGATTCTCCGTTTTCGGCTTGCGGCTTAGGCTGAACGGCTCCGTGACGAACAGAGCTGCGACACCGGCCTTGGCAATGGCCCGGCAAAGCAGAAAGCCGCCTTTGGTCGAGCCGGCGTTCCACTCGTGCAGCACGACCATCGCCGGATGAGGGCCAGGCCCGGTCGGCAGAAAGAGGTAGGCTGTGACCTTGTTATTGACTGCATAGGGTGTTGATACCACACTGGGGTAGGTCACGAGTGAAACTTTGACACCGGTGGCATCCAGTGTGTAGGGCTTTTCGACTGCATTGATCGGAGCCGCCGCATCATAATCATAAAATGCCGGATCCACTGCCGTGGTCGGCGTCTTCGGAATTGCCGGTGCATCGGCCCATACTGGACGCAGGAGAAAAACTAGGGTGGTCACGGCGCAGGCTGCAGCGATGCGGAGTAGATATCTGTTAATTGTCATGCCTCTTTTGGGTAAATGTGCGTAACGAACGCTGGAGAGGATATACCCAAAAATGACCGATCATGCTACGCATCAAGAGGCAGTTGCTAAAATCGTTGCTCTGATCAAAGACATAGAATTCGGAATGCTGACGACGACGGATGCCGAAGGCCGCCTGCATTCTCGTCCGATGTCTACGAACAAGCAGGTCGACTTCGACGGCGATGTCTGGTTTTTTACCTATGCAAGCACACCAAAAGTCCACGAGATAGAAAACAAGCCTTATGTGAATGTGGCTTTTTCTAACCCGAGGAGCCAAACTTATGTCTCGCTCTCCGGCCGCGCGGAGTTGGTGCGTGACCGGGCCAAGCTGGAAGAACTCTGGAAGCCGGAGCTAAAAGCCTGGTTTCCTAAAGGCCTTGACGAGCCGGATATCGCACTCCTGAAAATCAACCCTGACCAAGGTGAGTACTGGGACACGCCGTCGAGTGTCGTCTCCCACGCGCTCAGCTTTATCAAAAGGGTAACGTCGGGCAATCCGGCTGAACCAGCTCTGAACGAAAAAGTAGATCTATAAAGAGTGGTTTTTGAGGGGGTGGGGTGCCGGGGCGCAGCGTCTGCTGCCCCGGCATCGCCATGAATCAGGTACAATAGCTGATACCTTACCATTCTTCAGGAGAAACTGACACGATGAAGCTGACTTTTTCCGCACTTGCCCTCGCCGGAGCTCTGATCACAGTCACCGCTGGCTGTGAAAAGAAAAACACTGATGCTATTCAAGGCCCGCCGGCCCAGACTGTCACCGCCCCGACAACATCTGCCCCGACAACGGCTGCCGATAACACGTCGATGCCGAGCACGACAGTCATCGACGGCAAGACAGTCCCGCTGAAATCAACGCCTTCAGGCCTGAAGTATTACGATATGAAGCTCGGGGCAGGGCCAAGCCCCAAGGTTGGACAGACAGTCTCCGTGCAGTATACCGGCACCCTACTGGATGGCACGAAGTTTGACTCCTCTTACGATCACGGCGGCACCCCAATCGATTTCCCCATCGGAGTTGGGCAGGTCATTAAAGGCTGGGATGAAGGTGTCCCGACGATGAAAGTCGGCGGCAAGCGAAGGCTGATCGTGCCTGGTGCGCTGGCGTACGGGGCCAATCCTCCGACACCGATGATCCCGGCAGATGCCACTCTGGTGTTCGATATCGAGCTGGTCGCGGTTAAATAACCCGGCAAATTCCAAAAGACTTCTGAGGTAATTGATGAACCGATTTATTTCCAGCGCACTGCTCGGCGGTGTTTTGCTTTCGACTCTCACGGGCTGCGGCGGCAGTGGCTCCAGCAGCAACACACTGACGAATCCTACGACAACATCTACGACGACGACGATTAACGGGAAAGTCGTCCCACTTACAACGACTGCGTCTGGACTGCAGTACTATGACACGACGGTTGGCAGCGGCGTCTCCCCAACCAAGGGTCGGACGGTCTCGGTGCAGTATGTGGGGACTTTGCTGGACGGCACACAATTTGATGCTTCCGCCGCAGGCAACCCGCTGCTTTTCCCTGTCGGGGTCGGGCAGGTAATCGCCGGATTCGACGAAGGTGTATCCACCATGAAGGTTGGCGGGCAGCGCCGCCTGGTGATCCCGGCTGCTCTCGGATATGGATCTGCCTCGAAGACCAATATTCCGGCAAATTCCACTCTGGTATTCGATGTCCAGCTCCTTGCGGCGAGCTAAATCAATATTCGCTCTGAAAGAACTATTCATGAACACAAGAATACTGGGTCAAACTCTGGTCGTCTCCGAAATCGGTCTTGGCTGTATGGGTATGAGCGAGTTCTACGGCCCGGGTGAAGAAGAAGAGTCCCTTCGCACGATACACCTGGCACTTGAGCTGGGTGTTACCTTTCTAGACACCGCGGATATGTACGGCCCGTTCACGAATGAAGTGCTGGTCGGAAAAGCGATTGCTGGAGAGCGGGATCGGGTGGTCATCGCTACAAAGTTCGGGAATGAGCGGCGTCCGGACGGAACGCGACTCGGTATCAACGGAACACCTGAATATGTCCGTAAGGCCTGTGATGCCAGCCTTCAGCGCCTGGGCGTAGATACGATCGATCTTTACTACCAGCACCGGGTAGATAAGTCCACTCCCATCGAAGAAACGGTCGGGGCTATGGCGGAACTGGTGCAGGCCGGCAAGGTCAAATATTTGGGCCTGTCTGAAGCCTCTCCGGCCACAATTCGCCGCGCCCATGCGGTGCATCCGATCACCGCCTTGCAAAGTGAGTATTCTTTGTGGTCACGTGATCCGGAAGGGGAGCTTCTCAGCACGCTGCGCGAATTGGGTATTGGGTTTGTCCCCTATAGCCCTTTAGGCCGGGGGTTCCTGACGGGACAGTTTAAGACCCCCGAAGATATTCCTGACGGGGACTTCCGGCGCAACAATCCGCGCTTTCAGGGAGACAACTTTTATAAAAACCTCAAACTGGTGGAAGAAATTCGGACGATGGCAACGGAAAAGAATGCCACACCGGGGCAGCTTGCACTTGCCTGGGTACTCGCTCAGGGCAATGACATCGTGCCCATCCCTGGCACCAAGCGAACCAATTACCTGCGGGAGAAT
Organism: Armatimonadota bacterium; assembly: GCA_025354405.1. Lineage (GTDB taxonomy): Bacteria > Armatimonadota > Armatimonadia > Armatimonadales > Capsulimonadaceae > JANXMY01. Next base: position 3,456 of record JANXMY010000160.1, on the reverse strand, counting down.
GTTGGGGCAGCTGAAGTTGTTCTGACATCCGAAGACTTGCAGCGTCTCGATCAGATCGCGCCAAAAGACATCGCCGAGGGTGACCGTTACCCGGATATGTCTTCGATTGATCGGTAGGCAGCGAAGAAAAAGCCCCTTCGAGACAAGTGTCTCGAAGGGGCTTTTTCATGCGTGTTCATCCAGCTCGTTAAGAACCGAATGAAGTGCGATTAGTAGCGGCTGCCGCCACCACCGCCGCCGTAGCCGCCACCGCCGCCGCGGCTTCCACCGCCACCGCCGTAACCACCACCGCCACGGCTGCCGCCACCACCGCCGCCTTCGCGGGGTTTGGACTCATTGACGACGAGCGCGCGGCCGTCGACATTGCGTCCGTTGATGGCCGAGATGGCCGCTTCCGCTTCCGCGGGGCTGGACATTTCGACGAAGCCGAAGCCGCGAGCCTGGCCGGTTTCGCGGTCGGTGATGACCTGGGCGCTGACGACGGTGCCAGCTTCAGCGAACATCTTGGAGAGGTCCTGGTCGGTGGTCTGATAGCTCAGATTTCCGACATACAATTTGGTTGCCATAGTAGTAAATGGCTCCTTTCGAGTGAGAGCTTCCTTCCGCAAAGCGTGAGGCCAGGACTGGAGAGTTCGGGAGGCGCGACGGAAGTAAGCCGAAGGAGCCGAGGAAATCGCAGGAGGGATCAGACGATGCCAGAGAGAAGATTGCCGGGGGAGTCCCCGGTGCTGAGGGCAGTATACCCGATATTACGCTTTTTGGGCCTATTCTAAATATTTATTTAAAACATCGATCCAGCCTCGGAAAGTGTGTCACAGGTCTGGCTGGCGACCTCCTCGAAATCGTCTTCTGTCAGATGGAGTATCGCCAGAGCATTTGGGTCCAGCGTATAGGCCATGCCGTCGACGCCGAGACCGATTCCCAGAGTGAGGCAGATCGTATCGGCGATATGCACCAGTGCGGCTAGTGGACTCTCCGGGGCTTGCGATGGAGCATGATGATACCGTACCGCTGTGACCAGAGATGCGGGGAGATTCCAGCGCTCTAGGAGCCGTGCGCCGACCTCAGCATCGTCAAATCCTAGGACTTCACGCTCGGCGTCACTGAAGGTCAACCTGCTTTTGGCAACACGGGTCAGCACTTGTGCGAACTCAGCCTTGAGATAGGCGCTCATGACCACTTTGCCAATGTCGTGCAGCAGGCCCGCGACAAATGCCTCTTCCGTACCCCGGAAGTGTGCCCGCCGGGCCAAGTTTTGCGTGGCGGCGGCGCAGGCCAGGGAATGCCGCCAGAGAGCGCCACGCGGCAGGAAGTAGCCCTGCACTTCACGCTCCAGCATATCCTGACAACTGGTGGCGAGGGTCAAGTTACGTGTGGTGCGCATCCCCAGAATGACCACCGCTTCCGAGACAGTCCCAATTCTGCGGCTGGAGCCATAATAGGCAGAGTTCGCCAGCTTGAGTACCCGTGCCGCAAGGCCTTGATCTGAGGCCAGCGCATGCGCGACATCGGAGAGTCCCGCCTTCGGGTCGTTGGTGAGCTGCATCACGCGGGTGACCGCAATTGGGAGGGAAGGGAGATCCTGCACCTGACGAATCAGATTATCCAGACGTTTGGTGGCTGTTTGGTCAGAGTCCATATGCCAGCGCTCCTTCCAAAATCGGTGTTTGTAATTTTGCTTTCGCTGGCTGTGGTCCACTGACTCGTCCGAGGGTCACCAGAAGCCGATCTGTCAGGCCGACTGGGCGTACCCAGACACCCCCGGTCGCGGCATCCAGAGAAACGGTGCGTCCCCCCTGTCCGCCGGTTTCCTCGGCAGTCAGAGGAATACCTTCGCGGAGCAGGGCTTCCTTGATCGCAAGGATGTTACGCTGTCCGATTTCAAGGCGTGAGATGGGGGCGTTATCCGTCGCTCCGCCGGTGAAAATATGGGCCCCGCCAACAATCGCGGCCTCAACTCTCGAAATCTGCCCACCCAGCTTCTGTATTTCGGCGAGGGCGTGGGGGATCGCCGTATCTGCGCATTTGCCAGGGGAGGGCGTATGCGGCATGCGTCCCGCAAAGGACGAAGGGGTAAGGGTCTTTGGCAGGACGATATGCACCAGTACGGCGGCGCGTACACCCGCCTCATACAGGCAAAGACCGACACACGCTCCCAGCCCTCCGGCCTGCAGCTGTGTGTCCGACTCTTTTGTCGCCCCGGTTTCTCCCATTTCCACCAGTATCGCCGCCATGGATCTCGTTGCCTCTAGTGTTTAGTATCGGTAATTCCGGCGTGCTTTTGCAGGGATAAATTCACTGCCCGGACCAGGGAATCCAGCGGGTACTTGCCCTGCGTAACTTCCTCGCGCTTGAAGTCTAGCACGTAGCCATCCCACTTGCCGTCGCCCAGATCGGCTTTGAGGGACCGCGCCAGAATGTCCGTGTCGCCGTCGTTTTCGATTCCCTCATAGAGGAGCACTGACTTGCCTTGCGTCCGTGCTGCCGCCGCGATCGCCTCCGGGGCTTGATAGGTATGGCTTTCCAGCGATGGGCGGAGGGGCGGCGGTAGAGATTTCGGGTCGTCCCAGCTGGAGAACCAGTGTGTGTGTACGGCACTCTGCTCCATGAAAATTGGGAGAGCGGCAGTTTGCGACGAAATTGACTGCCGCATCTGCTTGAGCAGTGTGACAAGTGCGCTCGGATGTGCTTCGGCCCACTGCTCTGCCAGCTTTGTTTCCACTGCCTCGTCGTCGAATGTCGGCAGGCTGAGATCTGCTCGGGAGTAACTCTTTGGGACAAGGTCCAGCGGATCAGCGTGCGCCGTACGGAGAAAAGCCAGACGCATGTCGGGCGTGTACCCAAGATCGGTATCGTCTTCCGCATCTTCCCAGACAAAACCCGCCAGCCCGGAGTGGCCGGCCGCCAGGCGCACGATCTCGCTCAAATCAGCCCGTACCCGAGTTGCAGCAGGGCTGACCACGAGCGGCGGCACGGTGAACACGATCTCCTTCATAGTCATGTCGTCATATTGCGGCTTGGGGTCGCGCTCATGGTGATGGATGGCTAACTCAGCGTTTGTCTCCCCAAGAATGGTCAGGTCGCGAGCCGAGTCCGGGGTAGCCCCGTCCCAGTGCAGCAAATTCATATCGGCGTACACCGCGATCCCAGTTCCCTGCACTTTGGTCAAAGCCTCCGCCAGAATGTCCGTACCGGGCGAGATAGATTTCGATGACAAACGCGAATTCGGCAGATAGGCTGTCCCGCCCGAAAAGATGTCCAGCCATAGCTCGTTCAGACTTAGCTTCTGCATGGCAAGAAGCAAAGCGTCCACATCTGCCGAAGGTATCGGTGCGCTCGCCGAAGGCCATGGCGATGTCTGCGAGCGACGCCTCGGCGGCGGGCATTTCAGTGCCTGGAGGGAGCGGGACATGCTCCGCGCCGACGGTGAGGACGAGGCCCTGGGTCGGTGGCGTT